>NZ_FNBF01000016.1 GCF_900102225.1 Eubacterium pyruvativorans | reverse complement strand
ACTCAGAAAAACGCTGTTCCAGATCATGGATGCCATGCTCAAGCTTGGCCCACGAGAGGGCGACCCTGTCAGCCAGTTCCTTTTCAAGAAGAAGTCGGAAGGTAAACCCTACCTTGTCTACATGACGGCAGGTGCCAATAAGTTCCTTCGGGTTTACTACGGCAAGGTAAAGGAATGTCTACGGGGTCAGGCTAGATCAGAAGCCTGACTGCATCTATCCATAGGGACAATCTGAGACTGCCTGAATGAAGACAGTCTGGTTTGTTGTGCTCATTTTCATCCCTCCAAATTCTTGTGAATTACACTTGACTTTTACTTAGCAGGCTTTCTTCTACTCCTCCGGATCATCTTCCGGCGCCCCGAACCCTTCATACCGCATCTGATAGTACTTCGCACTGTAATACTCCGAGGCCTTCTTCCGCTGCCACATCTCCCGTTCCCCACAGATGGCCAGCATTTCGTCCGCAATTTCCTCCGCCGAAACCGGCCGGGCTGCCCGCAGATACCTGAGCATCCGCATCATCGTCTTCTCTGTTCCCAGCTGCGTGGCAATCGCCCGGCCGAACTCTTCCGGATATCCGTAGCGGACCAGAAGGCGGACCAGATCATCATACAATTCTTCCCTCTTCAAGCCTACCTTCTCCTTCCCTTCTTCCCATCGTCTCTCCCGCTTCCCGATTCACATTCCGATTGTACCATTTCTTTCGTCCGGCAGAAACCCCGGACGGCGGCTTCGATTCCGCCCCCGCACCGCCATATCCATCCGAACAGAAACGAAAAAACTGCTGCGCAGCCCGTCCCGGGCATCACGCAGCAGCTCCGCTGATTCCATCTTCAAACTATTCTTCTCTTCGGTTTCGGATTCTGAGTGTCAGAAGACCCAGAGCGGCAGCGCCGCACCCGATCAGCCCCAGCCCCCACAGCATTACGTGCGAAGAATCTCCGGTCTTCGGGAGAACCGATGCAGAAACCTTCTGCTTCCCGTTCCCGTCCGACTTCTTCACTGCGGTCGGTTTCTTCGAGGCGGCCGGCTGATTCGCAGCCGGCGTTTCCCTGCTGACAGTGTGTTCAGGCGAAGACGGCTCCTCCGAAGCGGATGTGTTCTCCTGATTCGGCGGAATCGACGGTCCGTTCGGATTCACCGGATTCGGCGGGGTTACCGGCGTGGACGGGTCTGTCGGAGTCGAAGGGTTCGACGGATTTACCGGGTTAGACGGATCTGTCGTGCTCGGCTGGTTTGGATCTTCCGCCGGAACGGTCAGATCCGCTGACGCACCCACATCTGCCGTTCCGATCTCCGCACCGACCATGTGCTGGAACGCTTTCCTGTCAGAAGCGGTCACTTCCTGACCCGCCGCATTCTTCACCGGCGAATACATCTTCACACTCTTCAGCCACGGGATCGTCGCAGAAACCGTCACCTTCTCCGTTCCCTCCGGCTTCTTCTCCGATACCAGCCGGAACGGCTCCCCGGCCTTCACCAATGTGCTGCCCTCATACAGTGATGTACCCTCCGGCAGCGTGATTGTGTATGCCCCGTGGAAGTCCGCCGGTTCCGCTACCTGGAGTTCGCCGGTGTACCATTTTCCATCCTCTTTCGACTGGGAGAAAGTTGTGTCTCCGACGATCTTCACACTTCTGATCTGTTCGGACGTCGGTTCCGCCGAAAGTATGCTGACATCGCTGGATTTCGCTTTATCCAGCAGTTCGCGGCTCTTGCCACTGAGGATCATTCCTATGTTCCCAGGGATACCGTATTCATCCATCAGCTGCCAGATCGCTTTGCTCGTGCTCTCGTACGGACTCTCATTCAAATATATACTCGTATACGCCCTGCGCGGATCGGCATAATTTACTACACAAAATGCTGCTTTATAAAAAGCAGTGCCTGTGATGTCACTGTATTTCATCCCGGAGGCGGTTACATCCGAAGTTATGTAATAGTTACGAACAGCCTCCATAAATGCCTTCAGCGTATCCTGATCTTCCACCGGTTTACCGGCCTCGGTTTTGCTCAACTCCGGGAAATCACTCCGGAGACGTTCGGAAGGAATCAGCAGCTGGCGGAAAGCAGCTTCGGAAATACTTCCGGAACCCCCGTTGCCTTCGATCGAGAACAGCCCCAGACCGTTATACGGATAACCGGCGTAGAGCAGAACGCTGAGCTCCCGAATGAATTTTTCATAATCTGTTCTCCCCGTTTTTTCCTGAAAGTTATCCTTCGTCAAATACCCTTCCTCATACATCGGTACATTTGGAGTACCCGGTGTAGAATGAGGCCAATGCATCTGATTGTTCATGCAGAAAAGGATGATATTCGTTCCATCCACAGTGTGGACGTCCGTATTCTTATCATAATTGACCTTAATCCTCCCATTGGAATTCTGGTCAGATGTAGTCTCCACCCCGTGAACCGGAGTCATCCGTCCCGCCGTCAGCAGCACGCTGATCAGGAGAACCAGAACCGGGAGCAACATTTTCTTTCCTTTATATACCATCTATTCATTCCCTTTCTTTTCCAATTTCCAACCCACATACTTCGTATTAATAACATACTTTTACCTGATTTTTTTTATGCGTGTCAATAGTTTCACAGATATTTTTAATAATAATTATCATTTCTATAATCTGGTATACTGAGCGCCTGTGGCTTATTTTTTGTCCATTCCACCCGGAGCAGATTGACGAAACAGAGTCTGCCGGGTAGGCTAAAGGAAAGATCCGCAACATCAGATCGGAGGATAGATTATGGAGAATTGGAAACTCAGAAAAGGAAACGGACACATCGTGCCCTGCCTTGCGGAAATTCCCGACGGGGCGAAGCAGATTGTTCTGTATGTTCATGGATTCGAGAGCTGCAAAGAGTGTGACACAGCCAAGCTGCTGCGGCGCCGGCTTCCGGCGGAGGGCGTGGGCGTCGTGTCTTACGATCAGCCGGGGCATGGAGAAGAGGAAGCCAGGCAGGAGCCGCTGGGCATCGAAGCATGCAAAGACAGCCTGGCGCTTGTGGAAGAAAAAGCAGCGGCCCGCTGCCCGGATGCGGAAATCCTGTACTTTGGTTCCAGCTACGGCGCATACCTTACGGGCCTGTATATCAGCAGCCGGCCCCATCGGGGACACCGTTTTTTCATGCGCAGTGCTGCGGTGAACATGCCCTGGCTGCTGCTGGGGCCTCCGGGAACGCCGCCTGATCCGGAGGCCGCCGCGCTGCTGGAAAAGCAGGGATATCTCCAGCCAAATCTGGGCGTGGGCAATCCGGTGAAAATTCCCCGGAGCATGTTCGAAGACCTCCGGCAGAATAACCTGTTTCTCTCGTTCGCCCCCGATGCCTTCGGAGAAACCTGCTGCCGGATGGTTCACGGCAGCGAGGACCCGGTGATCGATCCGGAGATGGCCCGGGTTTTTGCAGAAAAATTCCGGATTCCCATCACCTTCTTTCCGGGAGAAGGGCACTCCATCAACCTGAAGCCGGGGGATCCGGACCGGGTGGTGGATATGGCGCTGGAATTTTTCCGGGCATAGGGGCCGGGGGCGGTCGCCCAGGACGGGTTGCGGTCGCCCGGGACGGGTTGCGGTCGCCCAGGACGGGTTGCGGTCGCCCAGGACAGGTTGCGGTCACCCGGGCTGCCGATTGTATACAATTTCCGCCTCATTTTCATGCATAAGGTGCGGAATCGGCCATTTGGGGCAATTTCGCACCTGATTTACGCTGGGCTGGGTGCGAAATTCAAAATTTGTCTTGATTAATTAATGGATCCCGGCGTCACAGGGTGCGGATTGGAACATTTCTTCCGTTTCCGCACCTGTGAGCAGCTGCTCACAAGTGGAAATAAACAGGTCTCCAGAGTCATCAACCGTTTTGAAAAGCGACGCAGCGCCCTCGGCCGGATATTTACAATTAAACTCTTATAAATACGCATCCAGCAGTCTCTGAACGCCATTTCCGAGAACCGAATAGCTGCCGGGCAGGTGCGATAATCAGGATTTTTCGATTATCGCACCTGCTCTTTTCGTGCACCCGGTCCGGGCGGAAGAAAATCGAAATGCGAGAGTGCGGAATCGGCCGTTTTCGGCAAATCCGCACCTGCCGTCGCACCTGCCGCCACGCCTGTCTGCCGCCGCACCTGCCGCCGCACCTGTTACCTTACATTTTTTGCCACTTCATCCGGCCACCTGCTTTCCGCCGACCGCCTGCCTACCTCTATAAGTGGAAGCGGCGGCGCAGCTCCGCCCGGGCCGCCGGACCACCGATGAGAACGGTGCCCAGGAACACCAGCAGGGTAACCAGAAATGCGGCGCCGGACAGGGCCGGATAAGCCGCCATGCCCAGAAGACCCAGAATCAGCGGCACTGTGCCCACCGGAATCATCATCAATTCCACAATCAGGTATCCGGTCCATCGTTTTCGGTTGATTATCGTCATCATAGCCAGCGTAGCGTCCAGAAGAATCACAGCGATCGGGATGCCGAAGGCGAGGGACCATCCCCGGAAGCCAGAAACAGCGTCGCCCAGGACAATCAGAAGGACTCCGCCGCCGGTCCCGCCGATCACTCTTTTCAGATAACCCATATCCCGGGAGAACAGGAAGAAGAACCACGTCACGTAGAACAGAATCCCGCTAAACACCAGTCCCCAGTGGATACGGGGCAGAAGAATCCTGTTCAGTCCGATGAAAACGGCAGATCCCAGAATGGCAGAAAACAGGAGGAAACGGAACGCCCGTTCCAGTTTCCCGGGGTGCGGGCGAACGACAGGAAAGGTTCGGCTCTCCTGGTTCCACTCCGGTGTGATGAAAGGATCCCAGTCCGGCGGATCCGGAATCTGCTCCAGTGCGTGGAAGCACAGCGGACAGAACTCGCTGTCGTCGATCACATCCACGCCGCAGTGACTGCAATGTTTCATATCCTGTCTCCTTCTTTCTGTACCATCGGCCGGACTGTACCAGTTGTCCGCCGGGATAATCGGCCGGACTATACCGGTTGTCCGCCGGGATAATCGGCCGGGCCGCTACTGATAGAACACGCCGTTTGTCTCCACCCGCACCGGAATGCCGTCCGCCGCCAGCCGGCGGAACACGCCCCGCTGAATCACCCGCTCCGAAAATGCGCTGCTGAAGCTTAGGGCCAGCGTGTCGCCGCAGGAGGAAATGACGCCTTTGATTTCCTGCCCCCGGGAGAACGGCAGCAGGCCGCTGAACATGCTGATATAAGGCCGGTAATCCTCTCCCACCTCGAAGCGGCCGATGTTCGTGATGGTCGCCGTGTTCGCCAGCGCAATCTTGTTGTATACCAGCCGGATCGCCAGGCGCTTCAGCGGAAGAGGCACGAAGCGGGCCGCCGCAATGTCCTGGTTGGACACATTGTAGGAGAAGACGGCTTCCAGGTTTTCCTTTGTGATCTGCCGTGCCAGATCCTCCCGGACGATCCGGGCGATGTCCCGGAAGGTGTACTCGTCCCGGACGGGGGCGAATTCGGCGGATACGACGACAAAAAAATTCTTTGTGGTGATCGATCGGAAGAAGGGCCGGAGATTTACCGGCACAGCCACCCGAATCGGGTGCTTACGACTCACTTTCCGGGCGTTTTCCTGGTAGGTGCTCCAGACGAACGCCGCCACCAGGTACTCGTTAATTGTCAGGCCGTACTGCGTTCGGGCAATTTCCTTCAATCGATCCAGCGGCATGTATCCGATAGTGACGCCCACTCCGTTTTTCGGCAGCCGCTCGCCCCGGATCCGGAAGGCCCGGCCCATCTTGTAATTCTTCTGGTGTTTTCTCCGGTAATTCCGCACGAAGTCGTCTTCCCGGTTCAGAGAGGTTTCCGGCGCCAGGCCGTCGCCCAGTTTCTCCCGGAGTCCGGGATGGGAGAGCCTGAGATACTGGTATACCAGTTCCCGCAGGAAGCCGATGGCCCCCGTGCCGTCCGCCAGTACATGGAATACCTCCAGATTGATGCGGGAGCGGAAATAGGTCACCCGGAACAGGTAGTGCCGGTTCCGGGACGGGTGAATCGCTCCGCAGGGATAGGTATTTTCTTCCTTCACCGGCGGCGCCGGATGATTATTTCTCTCCAGATAGTACCAGAACACGCCGGTGCGGAGACACACGTCGAAGCCCGGAAATTTCGGCAGAAGCAGATCCAGTGCCTGCTGCAGCAATTCCGGCCGGACTTCCTCCCGCAGCACACAGCTGATCCGGTAGGTGTTCGTCATGGTTTCTGTGGCAATCGCCGGAAAGAGCAGTGCAGAGTTGTCCAGTTTTTCCCATTTACGATATTCTTTCATCTGTTCCTCTCCGGCCGGGGACAACGGATCCCGCTGATCGTCTGTCCGGCGTGCCTCTTCGCCTGTATTCCGTACTGCATACACTTCGGCCTGTATCCTGATTTTGCCGAAAAAAAGTTCTTACATCCGATGTTTTTTCGTGCTACAATAGTGAACAATTGCACTGAACAGTCCTGCTGGTAATATTGGAAACGCACACTCCCGAGTGATAACGAACAACACAGCGAATCACGAAGGAGGTTTTTTTTGATGGAAAATATGCCGAGAACGAAAACGGAAGGTCTCTTCTTCAGCATCCTCATGACATTTCTGATGGTCTACGCCATGGTATGCTACAACATTGCCCTGAACCTGGGCGGAATGTCCAATCAGGTATTTCTGATGGCCTTCGGTGAATTGCGGATCATGTGGCCGGCCGCACTGATTCTGGAAATGCTGGTTCTGAGTAAGCCGGTCATGGCGCTGACCATGCGCGCCGTGACTCCGGAAATGCCGCCGATGATCATCATTCTGATCCGCAGTGCCATCACCGTCTGCCTGATGTGTCCGTCCATGAGTTTCATTGCAGCCGTTCTCTTCCAGGACGCCGGTGCCCAGCTCCCGGCCCTCTGGGTACAGACAGCCGTGTTCAACTTCCCGATGGCGCTGTGCTGGCAGCTCTGCTTCGCCGGCCCGATCGGCCGCGCCGTCTTCCGGCTCTTCTTCCGCCGGAAATCCGCCGCAGCGCCTCTCGCCGTGCGCCGGAACAGTACTGAGATCCAGTAGACTCCCTGTCCCGGGAAAATAACGGAAAACAGCCGGGGACTTCCGGCTCTGTTATCTGTCCGCCGTTATATGTCGATCCACTCCACAGGATTGCCGTGATCCTCGATCACCCGAACCAGATCTTCCGCCGCCAGCCAGATGGTGGCGGTGTTGTCATTCGGGTGTACGCCGATCAGGCCTCCCGCGAAGAAGCGATCGAGATATAACGTTATTTTTTTGTCCTCGTCCTGGAGAAGACCCAGGGGAGTCACCGCCCCCGGGACCAGGCCCATGCGTTCCATCAGCTGCGCAGGAGACGCAAAAGACAGGGGACGAAGTCCGTGGACCTTCCGGAATTCCTTCAGGTCCACCCGTTTCTCCCCTGCCACAGTGATCAGGTAAAAATTCTTTTTCTTGTCATCCCGCACGAACAGGTTCTTTCCGTCCCGGTCCGGGTACGGCAGGGAAACCTGCTCCAGTTCCGCCATATTGTATACGGCGGGATGATCCGTCACTTCGTAACGGATTCCGGCCCGGTCCAGATAGTCATACGTTTCCTGCTTGTTCATTCTGCCCCTCCTCCGGCGCTCTCCTCACCTGTTATCCATATTATTCGGTATGGAGAGACGGATTGCAAGGAATTTCACCGGTCTGCGATCGCGAAAGTGATTTCTCCCTTTGCCGCAATCTCCCCGTCCACCTTCGCCACGGCGCTGCCGAAACCCACAGATCCCCGCAGGGCGGTCAGTTCGCAGTACAGGTCCAGCACGTCTCCGGGAACCACCTGCCGGCGGAAACGGCAGTTCCGGACGCCGCCGAAAACGGCAATCTTTCCCCGATTCTCCTCCTGGGACAGCAGCGCCGCCGCCCCGGTCTGGGCCAGGGCCTCCAGGATCAGAACCCCGGGCATAATGTGCATTCCCGGGAAATGACCCAGAAACTGCATTTCGTTGGCCGAAACGCATTTCCGGCCCCTGGCCCATTTCCCCGGCTCCATATCCACGATCCGGTCCACCAGCAGGAACGGATAACGGTGGGGAAGGATTTCCTGTATCTGATTCGAATTTAGTTCCATGATTCTGCCCTCCTGAAAATCACCGATGCATTATGACCGCCGAAGCCCAGGGAATTGGACATGGCGCAGGCCGACCGGAATGGTTTCCCGGTGTTCGGCACCACATCCAGATCACAGTCCGGATCCGGCGTCTGATACCCGGCCGTCGGAGGAGCGAACTGATCCCGGAGTGCGTTCACCGTCAGAATCGCCTCCACACCCCCGGATGCCCCCAGCAGGTGTCCTGTCATGGACTTGGTGGAGGACATCAGCAGAGAATCCGCCGCCGGTCCGAAGGCCCGCTTCACAGCCGCCGTCTCACACCGGTCGTTCATCGGCGTGGAAGTGCCGTGGGCGTTGATATACCCCACCTCCGAAGGGGAAATCCCCGCATCCGCCAGCGCTGAAGTCATACAATATGCCGCACCGCTTCCGTCTTCCAGAGGCGCCGTGATGTGATGGGCATCACAGCTGACGCCGTAGCCTGCCACTTCCGCCAGAATCGGCGCCCCCCGCCGCAGGGCATGGCCGTATTCCTCCAGCACCAGAATACCGGCACCCTCTCCGATCACGAACCCGTCCCGGTTCCGGTCAAACGGCCGGGACGCCGTCTTCGGATCCGGATTCACGGACAGGGCCCGCATGGCAGTGAATCCGCCTACCCCCAGTTCGGAGATGCAGCTCTCCGTGCCTCCGGTGATCATGACATCCTGATATCCGTCCCGGATCTGGCGGAACGCTTCCCCGATGGCATTCGTGCCGGAAGCGCAGGCTGTGACAACACAGGTGCAGCTGCCCCGGAGCCCGTACCGGATGGCGATGGTTCCCGCCGCCATATTGGCGATGGACATGGGCACGAACAGCGGGGAAACCCGGTCGAACCCCTTCTCCATGCCCCGGTAATGTTCTTCTTCAATGGTGGGAAGACCGCCGATGCCGCTGGATACATTCACGCCGCAGCGGCTCGGATCCTCCTTCTCCATCCGGAGGCCGCTCTGCTTCACCGCCTCATCCGCTCCCACCATTGCCAGCTGGGTGAACCGGGCATTCCGCCGGGCGGTCATCCGGTCCATGTAGTCTGTCGGATCGAAGTGTTTCAGCTCTCCCGCCACCTGAACCCGGTGTCCTGACGGGTCATAGGACCGGATCCGGTCGATGCCGCATACCCCGGCCCGGGCATTTTCCCACATCTCTTCTGCGGTGTTTCCGATGGGGGACAGACCTCCCATTCCGGTCACCACGACTCTTCTTTTTTCCACGTTGTCGTCCTCCTCTGCCTTTCTTCCGCCGGGCATCCTACAGCATCCCGCCGTTCACGCCGATCACCTGACCGGTTACGTAGCCGGCTTCCTCCGACGCCAGGAAGGAAATCACATGCGCCACATCCTCCGGGGTTCCCAGCCGCCCCATGGGAATCCGGGCCTTCAGGCTTTCTGCCGCCTCCCGGGAGAGTGCCCTGGTCATATCGGTATCAATGAACCCCGGGGCGACCGCATTCACGGTAATGCCCTTTCCGGCGATTTCTTTCGCAAAAGCCTTCGTCATGCCGTTCACCCCCGCTTTGCTGGCAGCGTAATTCACCTGACCGGCATTTCCCATCTCTCCCACAATGCTGGAGAGATTGATGATTCTGCCGTACCGCTTCCGCATCATCGGCCGGGCGACGGCCTTCATCATCCGGAAGGTGCCCCGGAGATTCACGGCGATCACCTGATCGAAATCTTCTTCAGACATCCGGAGCAGCAGGTTGTCCCGGGTGATTCCCGCACTGTTCACCAGTACGTCCACCTGTCCGAAAGCATCCAGCGCTTCCTGCACAATCCGGTCACAGTCTTCCGGAACCGCCACACTTCCCTGAACAGTCACCACCCGGGCGCCCAGGCTCCGGCAGACGTCAGCCGCTTCTTCTGCCGCATCTGCGTTGGCAGAATAGTTCATCACGATGTTCATGGAACGTTCCGCCAGTTTCCGGCAAACCGCCCGTCCGATTCCCCGGCTGCCGCCTGTCACAATTGCTGTTCTTTCCGTCATTCTTCCTTCTCCTTTTCCCTCCGGCCCTCCGGGGTCTTCCCGGACAGTCCCAGACTTTCCAGTGCCGCCCGGAAATCTTCCACCGTACTCACGGAGCAGGTTTTCACCCGCCGGTCCATTTTCCGGACGAATCCGGCCAGTGCGCATCCCGGTCCGATTTCCAGGAAAGTGTCCACCCCCCGAGCCAGCATATACCGGATAGTTTCTTCGAACCGGACGCTGCCCGACACCTGCCGGACCAGCAGTTCCGGAATGGTTTCCCCGGCCTCCGCCGGCCGTCCCGTCACATTATGAATCACCGGGAAATCTTCCGCCTGAAAGACAGTCTTCCCCAGCACTTCTGCCATCGCGTCTCCGGCCGGCTTCATATACTGCGTATGAAACGGGCCGCTGACCGGAAGCGGCATGCAGCGGCGGGCCCCCCGCTCTTTCGCCAGGGCGGCCGCCCGGTCCACCGCCCCGCTCTCCCCGGCGATGACAATCTGCCCGGGACAGTTGTAATTGGCGATCTGAACGAATGCACTTTCCTCAGAAGCCTCTTCACAGCAGGATTCCACCGTTTCCGGATCCGCACCCAGCACAGCGGTCATGCCGCAGCGGATCCCCTTGGCCGCCTTCGCCATTTCCCGGCCCCTCCGGGTCACCAGCCGGATTGCGGTATCCTCATCCACAGCGCCGGATGCGCCCAGGGCCGAGTACTCTCCCAGACTCAGACCGGCGGCGCAGGCCGGCCGGAGGCCCTGTTCCCGGAAACAGGACCAGACCCCCAGACCGAAGGCCGTCATAATCGGCTGAGTGTTTTCAGTTTCCCTCAGCGCCTCTTCCGGACCGTTCCACGCCAGTTGTTTTTTGTCCTCCGGCAGCAGGTCGAAGACCGCCCGGAACGCCGGCATTTCCTCGTAGAAGTCCGCTCCCATGCCCGCCCGCTGGCTGCCCTGTCCGGCGAACAGTAATCCGATTTTCATGCTTTACACCAGCCTTTCTTCAGATCATTCATCACTTCCCGCACCGTCTCCATGCGGTTCACCTTCCCCACATTGGCGCCGCAGAAGAACAGCCCGTGTTCCCAGTCCCCCCGCCACGCAGCCCGCAGAGCAGCGGTAATGCAGTAAGGCGTGGTTTTCGGATCGCAGGTGTGGATGCAGCGGATGCAGCGGGAAGGGGGTGTCCGTTTCCCCGCCGCCCAAGCCCGGGTCAAGGGTGAGCGAAGGGCCCGGCCGGGCATTCCCACGGGGCTCTTCAGAATCACAACATCCTCCGGACGGGCGGCGATGATGGCTTCCTTGAATCCTGCGGAAGCATCACATTCGGGAGTGGCGATGAAACGGGTGGCCGCCTGCACGCCCCGGGCGCCCAGATCCAGCACCCGCCTCACATCCGAACCGTCGAAGATGCCTCCGGCGGCGAATACGGGAATACCGGAAACGGCCTCGATCACCTGCTTCAGAACCCGGTCCAGGTCCGGCGCACTCCCGCTACGGATCTCTTCCTCCCGGTATCCCAGGTGGCCGCCTGCCAGCACGCCCTCCACCACAATGAAGTCCGGCCTTCGGTTATAATGCCGCTGCCAGTGTTTCATGATCATGCGGGCGGCCCGGGCACCGGAAACGATCGGGGCGATCAGCACATCCTTCAGCATCGTACACTTCGGGAGATTCAGCGGGAGACCTGCACCGGAAATCACTGCGTCGATACCGGAGGAAACCGCCGCCCGTACCATTCTTTCGAAATTCGTCGTGGCCACCATGGCGTTGACAGCGATCATCCCCCGGCCGCCGGCGATCTTCCGGGCTTTCCGGATTTCCCGGGTGAGCGCCCGTTCATTGGCCGCCTCCGGATCTGTTTCAAAATCCGGTTCCCGGAAACCCACATCCGCAGTGGAGATAACCCCCATGCCTCCTTCCGCCGCAACGGCGCCGGCCAGGCCGCCCAGGGACACACCCACCCCCATACCGCCCTGAATGATCGGAAACTCCAGTTTATCCAAGCTCTTCATATTCCTTCATCATCCTTTCAATGATCGTACGGGCAGGCAGAATTTCATGCACCATGGCACTGACCTGACCGGCCATCAGGGAGCCGTTCCGGGTGTCCCCTTCGAGGACCGCTCTCCGCAGGGCGCCCAGGGTATAGCGCTCCAGTTCTTCGAAGCCGGCCCCTTCCTTCTCCCGCTTTACATACTGACGGGCCATGGGATTCTTCAGAACCCGCACCGGAGAAGCGCCGATCCGCCCGGTGACGATGGTGCTGTTGTCCCGGGCCTTCAGGACTTCCGCCTTGTAATTCTCGTGGATCGGACATTCTTCGCTGACCAGAAGGCAGGTGCCCACCTGTGCGCCGCAGGCTCCCAGAATCTCCGCCGCCCGAAGCTGCCGTCCGGTGGCGATGCCTCCCGCCCCGATCACCGGAACGTTCACCGCATCTGCCACCTGGGGCAGCAGCACCATGGTGGTGAGTTCTCCGATGTGGCCGCCGCTCTCACAGCCTTCTGCGATGATGCCGTCCACCCCCAGCCGTTCCAGGCGCCTGGCCAGGGCCACCGAGGAAACCACCGGGAACACCTTGATCCCGGCATCCTTCCACTGGTCAATGTATTTTCCCGGGTTTCCGGCACCGGTGGTGACCACGGAAACCCCTTCTTCCACACAGACCCGGGCGATTACGTCCGCATCCGGGTTCATCAGCATGATGTTGACGGCAAAAGGTTTCTTTGTGCGGGCTTTCGCCGTCCGCACATGCTTCCGCACCGTTTCCCCATCCATAGCGCCGGTTCCGATGGTTCCCAGAATGCCTGCATTGGACATATCTGCAGCAAAGGCGCCGGTAGCCACATTCGCCATGCCTCCCTGAATGATCGGAAATTCCGTTCCCAGTATCTGATTCAGATTCATTTCACACCTCTATATCTACTTCAATATACATACTTCCATAGGTCAGTCCTGCACCGAATCCCACAGCAAGAATCCGCTTTCTGCCCCGGAGCAGCCCTTTCTCTTCCATCTCCGAGAGAGCGATGGGAATCGACGCTGCGGACGTATTCCCATAGTGGTACAGGTTCTTGAAAAACTTCTTCTCCGGTTTCCCGAGCCGCCGGACTGCGCTGTCGATGATCCTTTCATTGGCCTGATGCAGCACATACCAGTCCACATCCTCCTCCGACAGACTGTTCTCCTCCATCAGAGCCCGGATTTCCGCCGGAACCCGGCTCACTGCAAACCGGTACACCTCCTGGCCGTTCATGTGAATCAGCCCCTGCTTCTGGTCACAGTACAGCACATCCCGGTCGGGAACACATCCGCCCCGGAACCGGAACACCGCCGATTCATCCCAGGCCAGCACGGCCGCCCCCGCACCGTCTCCGAACAGCACACAGGTGCTCCGGTCTTTCATATCCATGCGGGGACTGATCTTCTCACTGCCGATCACCAGTGCATATCCCTTTCCATCTCGGGAATGCAGCAGTCCGCCGGCCAGTTCACAGCCGTAGATGAATCCGGAGCAGGCACCGTTAATATCCAGCGCCAGCACATCCTGCCGGAGCCCCAGGCTTCCCGCTGCGGCGCAGGCAGTGGAAGGAGTCCGGTCATCCGGCGTGAAAGTACAGACGATCAGCCACCGGATTTCTTCCCGGGAAATTCCCGCCGAGGCGATCGCCTTCTCCGCTGCGGCGCAGGCCATATCCGTATTCGTCCGGTCCTCCGCAAAATACCGGGACCGGATCCCGGTCTTCTCCCGGATCCACCGGTCACTGGTATCCACGGTGCGGGCCATGTCCTCATTGGACACGCTGCGCCTTCCGTGGGCATACCCCAGCCCTTTCACTACGATTCCTGCCATATCCTGATCATCCTTTCTGCCTCTTTCCGCCGAACCTGCGGAATCTCCGGTACCGCTCCTTCACCAGAGCCTCCCCGCTCATACCGATCAGCGGCCGGAGTTCCCGGCGGATTCCCCGGTCCACCCGGTCGAAGAGCTGCCCCCGGTCTCCGTCTTCCGGAATCACCAGATCGCAGATGCCCAGTTCTTCCAGATCCCCGGCCGTCAGCTTCATCACTTCCGCCGCTTCCTCCCACCGGCCCGCATCCTTCCAGAGAATACTGGCGAATCCTTCCGGAGAGAGAATCGAGTAGATGCTGTTCTCCAGCATAATCACCCGGTCCGCCGCACCCAGGGCCAGAGCGCCGCCGCTGCCCCCTTCTCCGATGAATACCGCCACACTGGGAACCCGGAGACGGCTCATGGTCAGAATCGACCGGGCAATCGCCTCCCCCTGCCCCCGCTCTTCCGCATCCATTCCCGGGTAAGCCCCCGGCGTATCCACGAAAGTAATCACCGGCCGGCCGAACTTCTCCGCCTGCTTCATGAGACGGACGGCCTTCCGGTAACCTTCCGGGTCCGGCATCCCGAACCGGTACTTCACGTTCTCCTCCAGCGACCGTCCCTTCTGATGACCGATCACCGTCACCGGCATGTCATGGAACCACCCGATGCCCCCCAGCACACTGGGGTCCTCTCCAAACAGACGGTCCCCGGCCAGAGGCTGAAATCCCCGGATCAGAGCCTCCACATATTCTCCTGTCACCGGCCGCTTCGGATCCCTGGCCTTCCTGACCCGGTCCGCCGCACTCAGTTTCTCCTTCATCGTCTGTGCCCTCTCTTCTCATGCAGTTCCAAAAGGTCCGCCAGCGTCTGCCGCATTTCGCTCCGGGGAACCACCCGGTCCACGAAACCGTGCTCCTCCTGGAAGGCGGCCCGCTGAAACCCTTCCGGAAGCTCCTGCCGGATCGTCTGCCGGATCACCCGGGGCCCCGCGAACCCGATCAGCGCCTGCGGTTCCGCCAGAATGATGTCCCCCAGACTGGCAAAACTGGCGGTGACCCCGCCGGTGGTCGGATCGGTCAATACCGATATATATAGCAGCCCCGCATCCCCGTGCCGTCCGATCGCTGCAGCGGTCTTCGCCATCTGCATCAGAGACAAAATCCCCTCCTGCATCCTGGCGCCCCCGGAAGTAGCGAAAATCACCAGCGGCAGCCGTTTCTTCGTCGCATACTCCGCCGTCCGGGAAATCTTCTCCCCTACGGCGGTTCCCATACTGCCCATCAGAAACCGGCTGTCCATCACCGCCACCGCAGCCCGGTGTCCGCCGATCCTGCCGGTGCCGGTAACCACAGCTTCCCGCAGGCGGGAACGTTCCTCCGCCCGGCGGATCTGCTCCGGATACCCCGGAAACCCCAGCGGATCATCCCCCCGCACACTGCCGGCGAATTCCCGGAAACTCCGGTGATCCAGCGTCATGCGGATCCGGGCATGGGCCGGCATGCGGAAATGCCGGCCGCAGGCAGGGCAGACAAAAAAAGACTCCGCCAGCGTTCGCTTCGAATACCGGCTGCCGCAGGCCGGACAGGCCATTACTTCCTGCTCCTCCCGGCCGCCTCCGGCTCTCCTGTGGATCTTCCCGAAAAGCCGGTCCAGATTATCCAGAAATACACTTCGTTCCTGAAACGGATCCATCTTCACCTCCCGCAGCGCCCGCCGCATTACTTCACTTCCTCCGCTGCCCCTCCGGCACCCGCCGCATCCACGGCGCTGCACATCTTCACCAGCTGGTCCAGATTCTCTTCCAGAAATCCCGTATCATAGTCACCCCGCAGGAATGCGCCGTTATACATCATCAGATACTGCACAGGCAGAGTGGAGGAAACACCGCCGATGATGGTCTCCGCCAGCGCCCGGCGCATCTTCCGGACCGCTTCCAGTCTGGTATCCCCGCGGACAATAATCTTCGCGATCATCGGGTCATAGAACGGGCTGATCCCGCATCCGCTGTATAATGCGCTGTCCACCCGTACCCCGTTCCCGTCGGGGAAATGCAGGAAACGGACCTTCCCGGGATCCGGGGTGAACCCCGCCTCCGGTTTCTCCGCCGTGATCCGGCATTCAATGGCATGGCCCCGGATCTCCACATCCTCCTGGGACAAACTCAATTTCTGTCCTGCCGCAATCCGGAGCTGCTCCCGGATGAGATTTACACCGGTCACCATTTCCGTCACCGGGTGCTCCACCTGTATCCGGGTATTCATTTCAATGAAGTAGAAATTTCCCTCCCGGTCTGTCACGAACTCCACCGTTCCGGCATTTTCATATCCTGCCGCCACAGCCGCCCGCACTGCCGCCCGGCCCATCTCATCCCGCATTTCCCGGGAAATGCCCCAGGCCGGTGCCTCCTCCAGCATCTTCTGATTCCGGCGCTGGATCGAACAGTTCCGCTCTCCTAAATGAATCGTGTTGCCGTACCGGTCCGCCAGAATCTGAAATTCAATGTGCTTCGGGGAAAGAATCAGTTTCTCCACATACATCTCCCCATTGCCGAAACAGGTCTCTGCCTCCCGGGAAGCGGCGGTGAATGCCTCCAGCGCTTCTTCGTGACTGTCCGCCCGGCGCATGCCCCGGCCGCCGCCGCCGGCTGAAGCTTTCAGCAAAACCGGATACCCGATCCGATCGCCGACAGCAGCCGCTTCCTCCGCCGTCTTCACAGTTCCGTCGGAACCCGGCACCGTGGGAACACCGGCTTTTTCCATCAGTTCCCGGGCCCGTGCCTTGTTCCCCATCTGATCGATCGTCTCCGGAGAGGGTCCGATAAATACCAGGCCTGCCTCCCGGCATTCCCGGGCGAACCCGCTGTTTTCTGACAAAAAACCAAACCCCGGATGAATGCCGTCGCACCCGGTGCGAAGCGCCGCTTCGATAATGTTTCCGGTGTTCAGATAACTGTCTTCCGCCCGGGGACCGCCGATACAGACCGAACGGGCCGCCAGCTTCCGGTGAAGACTGTCCCGGTCCGCCGTGGAATATACCGCCACCGGCTGAATACCGTTGTCATAACATTCCCGGATAATGCGCACCGCAATCTCTCCCCGGTTGGCAATCAGCACTTTCTTCAACATAGTTCCACCCTCACGAATTCTTCCCGTCTCACTTCGCTTCGATCTCGAACAAAACCTGATCAAACTCCACCAGTTCCCCGTTCCTGCCGTGTATGGCACGGACAATCCCGTCCACCGGGGAAGTCAGTTCATTCATCATCTTCATCGCTTCCACCAGACAGAGCACCTGCCCCTTCCGCACTTCCTGCCCCACCTGAACGAAAGGCGGTTCCTCCGGCTTCGGCGCCGCATAGAACACCCCCACCAGCGGCGCCTTCACCTGAGCCGACGCAGCGGAGGCCGGGCTGCAGGCGGTCGATGGGCTGCAGGCGGTCGGCGCAGCAGAACCGGCCGACACAGCAGAACCGGCCGACGGACTGCTGCAGGCGCTCGACACAGCAGAACCGGCCGACGCAGGCAATGCGCCCGGCGTCAGGGCCCGCTCAAGTCGGATCTTCAGATCCCCCTCTTCCAGATGCAGCAGCGTCAGCGATGACCCTTCGAACCGGTCGATCAATTCATAAAGCTTTGTATCTTCCATACTATCCGCCCGTCTTCCAGCTACTTCGCCGCAGTGTTCTTTTCCACACAATTGACGATATCCTGCACCGTAATGAGTTTCTTCAGATCCTCATCGTCAATCTTGATATCGAACGCCTCTTCGATTGCCATAGCCAGCTCCACCGCATCCAAAGAATCAATTCCCAGATCCTCCTTCAACTTCGCTTCCGGCGTGATCTTCGCTTCGTCCACTCCCAGAAAATCGACAATCTGCCCCTTGATTTCATCAAAATACTTCATAATGTTTCCTTTCCGTACGGCAGCCGATACCGGCATCCGCCTTCTCCTTGTTCAATAATTTTATTTAATATTTTTTAGTTAAAATACTTTAAGCATATTACCATCCAATTTCACGTACGTCAACTCCTGTTTTCGATTCCTTCTGTCGAGGCGGTTCACTGCGCGGTCTGGCCGATCTGCTGCGCGGTCTGGCCGATCTGCTACGCGGTCTGGCCGATCTACTGCGTAATTTCACGAATTAAATCACTAAAGCAAAGAGTGCGCAAACGCAGTAAAACCGTCCTTCATTAGGCTCAGAAGAGCAACCTAACTTACAGATTGTATGCAATCAGGGCGTTTCATGGGACCGGATGGCAGGCTTGTATGCGGTTTTCGTGTATACTGTATGGAGAAGGTGCGGAATTGCCCAAATATGCCCGAATCGCACCTAAATCACGGTTTCGAGGGTGCGAAAACAAAAGAAAATCCCGGTTAATTTATCCCGGCGGCCTCCGAAGGTGCGATTCTGACGAAAAGCCGTTTTCCGCACCTAAACTTGGCGGGAAGATCGGATACACTTTTTTGTGATAGACAAAAAATAGCCCAGCTTCCGATCGGTCATTCCGGAGCCAACTGTGACATGCTCGGAGAACGAACGGAAAAGCCGGTGATTGTATTTGATATATGTGTGTTGAGTAGAATAATTACGATGTTAAAATTTACCATCAATGCGGCGAAGTGCGGAAATGAAGTTTTTCGTAATTTCGCACCCGGCGAAATCGTGTCGCCCCTGATTTTCACCTGAATCGGCCGTAAATGGGTGCGAAATCCAGAAAAAATGGATTTCCGCACTCGCCCGGACGGCCAGCCAACCAACCAGCCCGGGGGTCCGTACTCCCGTCAGCCGAACGCACTCGCCCGGGCCGAACGCTATCACCTTCGCTGTTTAAGATCCAGGCTCAGATAGATAGAAGTGTCCATGGGACTGTCGTTGTACCGTTCGATTGGAACGAATCCCAGCTCCTGATACATGTGAATCGCCCGCTTCAGGAACGGCAGTGTGTCCAGCCTGAGCTCTGTGTATCCGATGCTCTTTGCATCCAGTATAATTCGCTCTGTCAGCTGCTTTCCAAGCCGGCGGCCCCGGAATTCCGGTTTTACATAGAGCCGTTTCAGCTCACCGCAGTTCTCATCCAGTTTTCGAAGCCCCACGGTGCCGGCCGCTGTGCCGTCCACGAATGCCAGGTAGAGCCGACCATCCGGCAATCCGTATTTCTTTTCCAGATGTTTCAGCTCATCATCATAATGCTGCAGTTCCAGAAACGCAGCAAAATGCGGGTCTTCCCTGACCAGCATTTCCGTATATTCATTAAACAGTTCCCGGATCTCCTCCGGATGATCGTAGGCCAGCACCAGTTCTGTGCTCATTTCTTGCCTCCATGTGCGCCTTGCTGCGCCTGATAGAAATTGATTGTGCGTAATTCACCTCTCGCACCGCTTTTCCTTATTGTACCACATCTCCCGGCCGCCTGCTCCTTTCTGACCGCACGCTCATAGGCCGGCCGCACGCTCATGGGCCGGCCGCCCCATGTAAAGAAATTGTTATATTTTTTCACAATTCCCGCTTTTCCGTGGTAAAATGGAGGTTGGGACCGTTTTTCGGCGCAGGGGAGCACCCTCCGGCGGCCGGAGTCCCCTGATTATTTTTGTTGTTTTGGTATTATATTTGTTTATCTTCTCGGAGAAATTATCATGCAAGAACCTCTGTGGACCTGCATTCCCTTCGTCGGAATGCTGCTATCGATTGCGCTGTTCCCGATCCTGAATCCCCGGATCTGGGAGAAACACATGCCACTGATAACCGGATTCTGGGCTGTTCTGGCTGTCGTTTTGCTTTCTGTGAAGTACGGCATCGCCTCGGGCCTGGAGACTGCTGCGGACGGTATCGTCAACGACTATCTCACCTTCATTGTTCTGCTGCTGGGACTGTACTGTGTCGCCGGCAACATCCGGTTTGAAGGCGATCTGGCAGGATCCCCCCGGATCAATGTTTTTTTGCTGCTGGTGGGCACGCTGCTGTCCAGCTTCATCGGCACCACCGGGTCCAGCATGCTGATGATCCGGCCGGTCATCCAGATGAATTCCTGGCGCACCCGCCGTCATCATATTATGATTTTTTTCATTTTTCTCATTTCCAATATCGGCGGCTGTCTCACACCGGTGGGAGATCCGCCGCTGCTGATGGGATTCATGCAGGGCGTTCCGTTCGCCTGGAGCTTCCGCCTGTTTCCGGTCATGATTCTGAACACGGCGGTTCTCCTGTTTGTGTTCTACCGAATCGACCGGAAAGCATACCGGAAGGACATCGAAGAGGGCTGCCGTCCGGATCTCAGTAAGCCGGATACCACCCTGAAACTGGAAGGGGTTCACAACCTGCTGTTCCTCCTCATGATCATCTGTGCAGTGCTGATCAGCGGAATCCTGCCGAACTATGCGTTCTTCAAAGGTAAAGGGATTCCCATCACCCCGACGCTGAAGTTCCCGCTGACCAGCGTGGTTGAAGTGGCCATCATCCTGCTAGCTGCCTGGCTCTCCTTCCGCACCACCCCCCGGGAAGTCCGCCGGCGCAACCACTTCACCTGGGGCGCCATCCAGGAAGTTGCCGTCCTTTTCATCGGCATCTTCATCACCATGCAGCCGGCCCTGATCGTTCTGAAGCATCTGGGACCTGAAATGGACATTGACAAGCCGTACCAGATGTTCGTTCTCACCGGCCTGCTCTCCAGTTTCCTGGACAACACGCCGACCTACATGGTGTTCCTGACCACCGCCGGATCCCTGCATTTCACCCAGGGCATCCACACCCTGCTGGGCACCGTGCCGGCGGAAATGCTGGCGGCCATCTCCTGCGGCGCTGTCTTCATGGGAGCCAACACCTACATCGGCAATGCCCCGAACTTCATGGTGAAGTCCATGTCTGACGAGAACGGCATCCGCATGCCGTCCTTCTTCGGGTACATGAAGTGGTCTGTCTGCATCCTGGGTCCGGTGTTTCTGCTGGATGCACTGCTGTTTTTCCGTTAAGAGAGGAGGTCCGGCATGAGTAAGGACAAAAAAAACAAGGATATTCGTCCGTCCGTCCCGAAGGACACTTCGGAAAGCGGCACAGAGGGGAAAAAAATCAGCGCCCGGGAACTGGCCGGGAAGCTGTATGATCTGGACAAGCTGGTCTACGAACTGAGCGGATCTTCTCTGGGAAGGGTGTTCACCAACGACCGGGAGCGCAACGTGACCATCATCGAGAAAGCGCTGAATGAGAACGGCGAGCACATCATCCGCAGCGAACTGGCGCTGATCGGCAACATGGCCCGCAGCATTCAGGACGAGGAGGATCATTACCGGGCTTTGTCTGCGTATAACGAACTGTTTAATGAATTCCGGGAGATCGCAGCCCACCCCGGCACGCTGGTGGCTTCTGAACGGGATGTACAGCTGAATGAGCTGAACCTGCACAACCGGTTCAGCCGGAAGGACCGGCTGATCATCTGCATCAACCGGACCTACGGCAGTGCAGCTAACAACGTGGGACTGGGCATCGCCGATGCGCTGCATATCGACTACTATGATGCCGATATTTTCATGCGGGTGCTGCAGCGGACTGCGGGCGAAGGCGGAGCCGTGCCGCTGACCCGGTCGGAAACCGACATCATCAATGCCCAGATCGGCGCCGGCAACCCGGCTCTCTCCTACCGTCCCCAGAACCTGACCTGGCAGGAGCATCTGCAGCGCTTCCGCCGTTACCACGGCCTGTCTGCCCGGGACGCATACTTTTTCGCTGAATCCGAGCTGCTGCTGGACATGGCAAAGGAGCAGGATTTCGTCATCATGGGCCGCTGCGCCGATATCGTCATGCGGAACAACAACATTCCCCATGTCAGCATTTTCCTGACCGCCCCGGAAAAACAGCGGATCCGCCGGATCATGGAAGTCAATCAGGTGGACGAGCGCACCGCCCGCCGTCAGATGCATCAGGCGGACCGGCACCGGGCGGAGTACTACGAATTCTTCACGAATCACCGCTGGGATGACGCCGCCAACTACGATATTACCCTGAACACCTCCATGTTCGGCGTACAGGGTTCCATTGATTTCCTGCTGCAGATTCTGGAGAACGCAGGGCTGGGAGGAAAGCGATAGAGATCGCTTTCCCCTTTTCTTTTTTGTCCCCGGTCATTTCCCCCGGCGGACCCGAAGACTGCGCAGAACTTCCTTGTGTTCCGGCGTAACCCGGAAACTCTCCAGGGCTTTCTGAATCGCCTTGTTATGGGTCCAGCCCGAAAGCCGCCGGTTCTCCATCAGCGGCAGCGCCGCATCATACTGCTTCGCCAGGGCCGTGGCGAAATACCAGGCAATCATCATATTGACATAGTATTCCTCTGACCGGAGAGCTGCCACCATCTCCAGATAGGCCGGATCGAAGTCCTCATCCAGGAAATGCTGCATCAGCATGCCGATGCCGAACCGGATCGTGTAGGTTTCCTTCGACCGGATCCATTCCGGAATCCTGAGAAGCAGCTCCTTCCGGTGCTTTCGGAACACCTTCGGGGAGAGCTGGTCGCAGGTGGCCCAGTTGTCAATGTACGGCAGAAACCGCTCCACTTCCTCCATGCACCGGGGAAAATCTTTCATCTCCGACAGCAGGAAGGCATGCAGCTGGTTTTCGTCGAAATACCGGTGGGGCAGTTCCGCCAGAAAGGACGCACTGTCCCCGCTCTTCCCCATCTCCTTCGCCAGCTTCCGCAGCGCCGGGGTCCGGACGCCGATCATCCGTTCCGGGTCCACCGTGGGCATGAGCCGGCTCTGAAAATCCCGGTATTTCCGGTCCTGCATGAGAAACAGCTCCTTCCTGATTTCTTCCGTCCGCATGGAAGACTCCTTTCGATTTCTACTCTGCCGTCGGGCCGGAAGGCCCTTCGATTCCTGTTCTGTGCTGTTTCGGAACGGATTCAGTTATTTTTTGTCCTTCCGCCGAACTCCCTTCTCATCACCCACGCTGCGCACACCGCCGTCTGCACCTCCGCAATCAGCATGGCGAACCAGATAGCATCCCCGCCGATCCATGTGGTGATGACGCAGCCGACGAGCAGGAACACCGAGGCCCTGAGTCCGGACAGAATAATGCCCGGCAAAGGCTTCTCCAGCCCGGTCACCGTAATGGAAATCACCACCGTGAAGCCGTCCAGAACCGCAAACAGCAGGTAATACCGCATCATCTCCGCCGTGTAGCCGATCAGGCTGTCGGCGTCCCCCTTCAGAAAAATGGTCGCATAGGTCCGGGAGAAAATGCACACCAAAATATATAGAATCAGTTCCAGGGAGATTCCCGTCACCAGCTGATACTTCAGCAGTTTCCGGATCGCCTTCCGGTCTCCCCGGCCGTTTTGGAAGCTGATCAGCGGCTGAGCGCCCTGGGCCACCCCCACGGCCAGGACGATCAGCACCCCCGCCATATACGCCATGGCGGAGAAGGCCACCAGACCGTCCTCCCCCAGATTATAATCCACGAAGTGAACCAGAATGAACGTGATCAGCCCCGGAGAAAGTTCCATGACCCCGGAAGGCATCCCCCGGTACATGGATCCGGTCACCGTTCTTCCATCCCAGTGGAAATGCCGGAATTTGATGTTTCCCTTCGGCCCCAGAAAGTGGAACAGGTACACCACCGTCACCAGCAGCTGGGACAGCCCGGTGGCGAAGGCCGCTCCGAACACACCCCAGTGGAACACGAAGATGAACAGATAATCCATCACGAAATTCCCGATGACGCCGAGCGCCACGATTTTTGTGGCTTCTGCCGGGAATCCGTCCACCGCGATCAGAATTTCAAACAGATAGGAATAGATGAAAAACACCGAGAACGGTGCGATCGTCCGGACGTAGTGCAGGACGTATTCCTTCGTGTTCGGTGTGGCGCCAAGCAGATCGGCAAAAGGCGATGTGAAGGCGATCGCCAGCACCGTTATCACCAGCGACAGCACCGTCGCCACAGCGAAATTCATAGAAAAAATTTCCGATGCCTGCTCTGGATGTCCCTCCCCCCGGAGCCGGGATACCTGGGTGGACGTTCCCACCGCCAGGGTGATGGAAATGGCAAAAAGCAGTGTGACAAAAGGCGCCGAAATATTCACCCCGGCCAGCGCCCGGGCATTTACGCCCCGGGCCACGAAAATGGCATCCACCAGTGTGTACAGCATGAACACCATCTGAGACACAATCGACGGGACGATATAATGAATGAATTTTTTGCGCAGTGCACTGTTATCCGACATAACTTCTCCTGTTATTCTGATTCTTCCGTTGATCAACGACTTGAGCAGTAATTATAACACAGAACGGAGAGAGATTCACCTGCCGGCGCTTCCCGTACCGGAAAGCGGGTATTATAATGTATGCGAATCAATTCCATCAGAAGGCGGCGGCCGGGCCGGCGCCCATGACACAGGAGGTACATCCATGATAATCACACTGATCGATGCGGGGCAGCTGCAGCGGGAGATAGAGGAACAATTCAACGTGCACATCCATATTCACGACACCTGCGGCGGGTTCTATTTCACGCTGGATGAACCAAACGAGGCCGTCGCAGCCTACCTCACCGAATTTCTAACTGCCCGGGGAGAGAAAGTGACCCGCACCGACGACGGACTGGCCTTCGGACTGGCCTGAACGGCGAAATTAACAGGCGGGGGGACGCCGGATGAAGGAAATCGATTCCATCATCCGGCGGTCCCCCCGCCCTCTGGGGATACCTGAAGGAAGGACATTTCGCAGGCGTCCCATCTTAATTGAATGTGCTAAATGCTGGTGTCTTGCAAACGAGGCTACTTGTCGTTATTCTTCCGTTTCCGGAGGACGACGCCGGCTGCCGTCATACTCAGAACCAGGCCGAACCCATGCAGTGGAATATTCGTCTCATCTCCAGTCTGCGGTACGGACGTTTTCAGCATAACCGGTCCGTTCGGCTGCATTGCCGGTGCGACCGGTTTCTCTGCGGTCCCTGCCGGACTGTCTGGCTGTACCGGAGCATCCGGTTCTTCCGGTGTATTTGGTTCTTCCGGCGTATCCGGCAATTCCGGTGGATCCGGTTCCGCCGGTACGTCCGGCGTCTCCGGTTCTGCCGGTGTCGGCGGAACGACCGGTGAATCGGCTTTCGTTGCGACGATATGTCCCCGGTACCACGGCGTCAGCACGGTTCTTTCTTCGTTATAGGATCCGGTCACACGATATGACGTTGCATCTCTGGTCTGCTCATGCAGGATAATCTGGTATCCGTAAACCGGCACCTGGCGCTCCACTTCGACGCTTTCTGTATAACTTCCATCCACACTGTAAGTCGTCGGATTTCGTGTTTCCTTGTACTCCACAACCTTGTACCCGTACACCGGGATCTCCTTCGTTCCCGGAACAGTGTACTGATATTCCAGATTTGTTGTGTTCTTCGTCACCTTGAAAGTATCTTCCTTCTTCTCCGCCAGACCTTCCACAACAAACATCTGATTCAGGAATGTTTCTGTGATTTCGTTTTCCAGAATCGAGAAGCGAAGGTCATATCCATGTCCCTGTCCCCAGTGCTGACAGGCATTGATGGTATTGTTGAATCCCTTTTCTTGTGCAGCCTGCCACGTTCTGGCATCTTCGTTGAGATAACCCTGCATCTGGAATTCTTTCGTGACCGTTTCACCGGATTCCGTTTTGAAAGTGTACGTACCGGTCAATGTGACGAGAGAATTGTTCGTAATCCGGATTCCGGTGTTACGATACTCCTTATAGCCATTGTCCCAGGTCGCACCAAAGCCGCACACCTTCAACTTCGTTGTCTTCCCTTCCGTCGTTACCGTACCGCCGGTGAGTTCGATTCCTGAATCCGAAGAAATCTGAACGATATCCAGATGGTCATAGCGCCATGGATTCGAGTCCGGATTTTCTTTCAATGCAACAGAAGACAGCTCATACACTGTACTGGTTTCTTCCTGAGAAACATCCTTCACCTCCGCCTGGATCGTCCATTCCCCTTCAGTGATACCCTTCTTCTCCAGATAGATCTGCAATGCTTCATTCGCTTCTTCACGGCTCTTGAAGGTTCTTCCTTTGAATGCTTCCGTGATATCTTCCAAAGCGATTACCTTCACATCACCCTTCTCAATGGTCCAGGAATGCTCCTTATCCCCGTCTTCGTACGTCGTTCCCGGCTTTTCCCCGTTCAGAAAGGCGTCAACCTCTTCCGAAGTTGCATTTTCTAAGACAGTATCCGAGACAGACTCTCCTCTCAATACCGTAACTTCAGTCGGATTCTTCCCGTCCCTGCTGTCTATTTCATGTTTTTCATTTGCTTCATTCCGGGTTTCAAAATACTTCGTTTCATTCCCTGACGGGTCTGAAACGGTCTTCGATCCAGTGGTGTTCTCTGATTCCGCTGTATACCGCTCGGTGTCCGTGCTTTTCTGCTTCAGCTGTTCAATCATCGCATTGATTGCATCGCTCAACGCATGGTTACGGTCATCCTCCGACTCATACATGTTGTCAGAATCCAGTTCCCCTACCTTCTCCTTATTTCCCCAGTTCTCATTCTCTCCCTGGGATGGTGTGATGGCTGCCTGACCGGAAAGATTTCTCTCGATTTCTGTTTTTTTCTGCTCCGCCGCATCCATGGTCAAACCTTCTTCATGGATATCCCTGGTCTGCTGTGTCTGCTCCTTCACCGTCTTCGTGGCATCCGTATCCTTCTTCTCTACAGAATACTTCTTCGTGTCCGTATTTTCCGGCTTTTCCTGATTCACTTTCTCATAATCTGCGTCCCTCTTGGTATCCCGCTCCTCCTTGGATTGATACGGATTGTCCGACTGATCCACCTTCGTTTCCGGCGTACCGTCTGCCCAGTTTTCATCCGATTTCTGGGACTCCTGCACCACAGCAGATCCGCCTTTCCCCCGGACCTCTTCAGCCTTCGCATTCGCATCTTCCTGCTTCTGATAAGTTTCATCTATAGTCTTCATTTCGGTAGTTGTGGATGAAGTGGTTCCACTCTCCACCTTCGTCCTCTCTGTGTCTACGGTATACCCGTCTTTCTCTGCGCTGGTCTTCTCTGCTTCCACCCAGTCCTGGGCATCCTTCTCCTGCGCATACTGTTCCGAGGTCTTGTCAATCGACAATCCCAATACTGTCACCGGACTCATCACAACTGCGGTGGTCGCTGACAGTGCTACTGCGATCAGTGCCTGTCTTCTTTTCATAATGCATCCTTCCTTTCTCAGATTCTTCCGGCGGTTCTTTCACAAAAAACCGCCATCACAATTCTCGGATGGCAGCTGGCTGTCTCAATAGAATGAGACCCTGTAGTTTTGCGTCCCAGCCTCACGGCTGGTTTGCCCTTCTCACGCCTCTCTTAATTGTATTATAATTAGTACATAGCACACAGTCAATACAAATAAAGAGAATTTTCTCTCTATTGAAACGAATAAACCACCTCCATAGAATCTTGATCAAATCATCCCCCGCATTGACACCGGCCCCCGGAAGGATTACAATATGAAAACCAACTAAAACGATAGGCGAAAAAGAAAGGAGTCCGCCATGTTCGGACTGAGAAAAGCATACCCGTATATCGACGGGCAGGAGATTCCGGACACCAGAAGCGACCGGAAACATGCCGGGAAAATCGAAGATACGAAATTCGGCATAGACGCACTGTATTTCTACCGGAATGCGACCCTGTATTACCTGCCGTACCGCTGCATCACAGAGGTCTCTTCCGGCGTGAACACGGAGCATCATTCCTGCTGCTCCGGAGATAATGCCATGGAAGTGCCGACCGTCACCCTGCGCTGCGGCAGCAGCCGGCTGCAGCTGACGTTCACGAATACCGACGCCAGCCGCAGAGCAGAGCAGATGATCCGGTCGGCTCTTTCTTCCGACAAGTAATTCCGGCAGTTAGTCTTCCGCCAGAACCGCCGGATCCACCGGCCAACGGCCGAAGATCCGGGCGGCGTCCATCAGCGCCGTCATATTCTCCGCCGGCGTCCCCACCGGCATCTGACAGCCGGAAGTCAGGATATAGCCGCAGGGCGAATCATAGGACTGCCGGATGCAGTCCCGGGCGGACCGGAGCACATCCTGAGGCGTGCCGTAACGCATGACTTCGATCGGCGGCACATTTCCCATGATGCACATGTGCGGTCCCAGCACCTTCTTCGCCTCTTCCATGCTCTCGATGTTATCCAGGCTGAATGTACCGATGCCCGAATCGATCAGATCATCCCACAGTGCCCGGCTCCCGCCGCAGATATGAAGGCCGCAGCCGGCCCCCAGGGACTTGATATAGGCCACATTTTTCTTGAAATACGGCAGTGAGAAAGTCTCATACTGCTTCTTGCTGATCAGGGAAGTGGAACTCACCGGATCAGCGAAGCCGATGCCCACCCCCATGTCCACCATCCGCCGGATGACCTTGTTGTTATTTTCCACAATGATGTCCATCAGGGCATGAATCTTCTCCGGGTGCCGCACCGTACCGATGAGCAGATTCTCGGTGCCCAGAACCATGGCCGCCACCGTGAACGGTCCCGTAACCGTACCGCTGACCGGCACCTCTGCCCCCAGCTTCTCTTTCACCAGGCGCATGGCTTCCAGAATCACCGGCAGCCGTCCGTCCTCATCGATATTCACACTCTTCGCCTGATCCGCATCTTCCACACGAATGGCCGGCTGGTCCAGCACCGCAATGTTGTGATCGGAATACCGGATCCGGCTTCCCATCGCCTCCGCCATTCCCCGGAGCGTCAGGGAAATTCCCGCTCCGTCCGAATGGAAATGATCATGAAGATACAGTTCCAGTTCCAGCATCATCTCTGCGGAATGATAATACGCATCAATGGACATGCCCAGCATGGGCGCCATGGTTTCACCGGTATCCAGAACACAGGGGATCCGGTCCACCGGCCTGCCCTGACTGTACAGGGTCGTCCGCTCCAATGCAGTGAGTTCGTCAGGCTTGACTTCCAGCCCGTTCAGGTACTTTTCAATCATAACGGTCTCCTATCGACAGTTCTACGTATCAGAGTATAGATACAACCTTGTATTATTCATGATACATCAATACAGCGAATATTCAACCATTTCATTCCAGCACCCGCATTTACAGAACTTTTCTCCCGGCTTGCAATGAAGATGAACCGGGTCTTCCTGACCGGAAAATCCGCCTTGTTTTCGGAGAGCGTGCTGCACGTTTAGTCCGGAAGCCCTGCCCCTTTTCTTTTTGTCAAAAAGAAAAGCGAAGCCCGAAGCAGAATCCCGCTTCGGGCAACAGTTTCCAACTAATAGTCCTGTTTCATAGATTCGATGATGCTGTCTGCCAGCCCGTCCAGTTCCTCTTCCGTGGTCCTGTTCACAGAGGACAGGAGGGAAACCTGCTCGTTCAGCACGGTCATCTGCTTCATTTCATCCATTTCCTCACAGATCAGCGCTCCTGCCTGCGGCGCCCAGGATCCATTCTCCACTACGCCGATCACCCGCTTCTGGAGATTCAGCCGCTTCATGTCGTCGATGAAACTCTGCATCGGCGGGAAGACGTTCAGGTTATAGGTCACGGAGAGAATGGCGATATGGCTGTACCGGAACGCCTGGCTGATCAGTTCGGACACATGGGTTTCCGCCACATCGTACATGTGGATATTGTGGAATCCCTTCTGATGGAGCTTGGAAGCCAGGATGTTCGCCGCATTCATCGTATTGCCGTACATCGAGGCATAGACGATCATGACGCCCTTCTCTTCCGGCGTATAGGTGGCCCAGTGCACATATTTGTCCAGGAACCATCCGATATCCTCCCGCCACACCGGTCCGTGAAGCGGACAGATCATCTTGATGTCGATGGTCCGGGCCTTCTTCAGCAGGGCCATGACCTGCGGACCGTACTTTCCCACGATGTTGGTGTAGTACCGCCGCGCCTCGCCGATCCACTCGCCCCGGAAATCCACCTCGTCAGCGAACAGAGCGCCGTCCAGAGACTTGAAGGATCCGAAGGCGTCTGCGCTGAAGAGCACACCGTTCGTCAGATCATAGGTCACCATGACCTCCGGCCAGTGCACCATCGGCGCAGCCACGAACGTCACTTCGTGCTTTCCGAATTTCAGCCGGTCCCCTTCCTGAACCTGAACGAAGTTCTCGTCTTCCACATTCATGCCGAACTGCTTCATCAGCAGCCATGCCTTCTCCGTGGAAACCACCTTCACCCCCGGATAACGGAGAAGGACCTCATCCATGGAAGCCGCATGATCCGGCTCCAGATGATTGATCACCATATAGTCCAGCGGCCTGTCTCCCAGCACGTAAGCCACGTTTTCCAGGAACTGTTTCACCACCGACAGATCCGCCGTGTCGAAGAGGACGGTTTTCTCATCCATCAGAAGATAAGAGTTATAGGATACCCCATCCTGAATCGGATGGATGCTTTCAAACAGATGGAGCCGCTTATCGTTGGCGCCGACCCAGTAGAGGTCTTCTGTCACATTTCTCACGCAATGCATTACTGATCCTCCTTACTCGATACTTTTTCCACTTCGGTAAATGCCGTCTTCGCCTCGCCGCACACCGGGCAGATCCACTCCTCCGGAAGTGCTTCGAAGGTTGTTCCCGGACTGATGCCGCCCTCCGGGTCTCCCACTGCCGGGTCATACTCGTAGCCGCATCCGTCGCACACGTAGGTCGTCCAGTGGGACGGCTCCTTCAGCACCGTCGCCTTCCGCATCTTCACCCGCGGCGGTGCCGGTTTCTTCTCTTCCCCGTTGTCCAGCGCCTTCGTCAGCAGCGGCAGAATTTCCATCACATCTCCCACGATGCCGTAGTCCGCATTCTTGAAAATCGGCGCATTCTTGTTCTTGTTAATCGCCACAATGGTGGTAGCCTCCCGGATGCCCTTCAGATGCTGACCCGCCCCGGAGATGCCGCAGGCGATGTACAGATTGCCGCTGAATTTCTGTCCCGACATGCCCACATAGCGGTCCAGCGGCAGATATTTCAGGGTTTCCGCCACCGGACGGGAAGAACCGATGGCCGCACCGGCCTGCTTCGCCAGATCCTCTATGAGCTTCATGTTCTTCTTCTCTCCGATTCCCTTTCCGGCGGAAACCACCCGGTCCGCCTCGGAAATCGGCGTCATCGGATCGATTCCCACGGTGAAGTCATACCCGTCCGCTTTCAGCGCTTCCACCAGATGGTCCACCCGTTCTTTCGCACTTCCCTTGCTGTAAATTTCCTTCTTCCGGATGCCGGTGATCGGCCCCTTCTGCTTTCCGGAAACCACGTTCATCTTCGGCGCCTTCCCCAGAATGTGGGCGGCGATGACGATTCTCTGGATCTCGTTCGTTCCTTCATAGATCGTGGTGATCTTGGCATCCCGATAAGCCCGCTCTACTTCCATGCCCTTCAGGAAACCGTTGCCGCCGTAGATCTGCAGGGCGTCATTGCAGACTTCCAGTGCGATCTCCGAAGCATAGGCCTTCGCCATAGCCGCTTCCATGCCGTACGACTCATGGGCTTCCTTCAGTTCCGCCGCCGAGTAGACCTGGAACCTGGCGTTCCGGAGCTTGATGGCCATATCTGCGAACTTGAACTGGTTCACCTGCTGGAATGCGATCGGCATGTCGAACTGCACCCGCTCCAGCGCATATTCTCTGGCATGCTCGAAAGCGCCCTGTGCGATACCCAGCGCCTGGGCTGCGATGCCGATCCGGCCGCCGTCCAGCGTGGCCATGGCGATCTTGAATCCCTCGCCTTCGTGCCCCAGCAGATTCTCCTTCGGCACCTTCACATCATTGAAAATCAGCTCAGCCGTGGAGGAGGAGCGGATGCCCATCTTGTCATAATGGTCGCCGAACTCGAATCCCTCATACGCCTTCTCCACAATGAATGCGCTGATCCCGTGGGAGCCGATTCCCGGGGTGGTGACGGCGAACACCACGTAGATATCCGCAATCGGCGCATTGGTGATGAAGATCTTTCCGCCGTTCAGTACGTAGTGATCCCCTTCCAGAACCGCTGTCGTCTCCGTTCCGCTGGCATCGGATCCCGCATTCGGCTCCGTCAGGCCGAACGCCCCTAACTTCTCACCCTTTGCCAGAGGAACCAGATACTTTTTCTTCTGCTCCTCCGTTCCGAACCCGGCAATCGGATAGGCACCCAGCGAAGTGTGGGCCGACAGAATCACCCCTGCACCGCCGTCCACCCGGGCCAGTTCTTCCACTGCAATGGCGTAGCTCAGCACGTCCAGCCCGGCGCCGCCGTACTCCTTCGGATACGGAATCCCCATGAGCCCCAGCTCTGCCATCTTCGCTACAGCTTCATGGGGGAACTCATTTCCCTGATCCAGCTTGAAGGCAATGGGTTTGATTTCCTCTTCCGCAAATGCTCTGACTTTCTCCCGGAACGCTTCGTGCGCCTCAGTCGTTTTGAACAGCATATGTCACCTCCTGATTTCCAGTCCGTCCCCCGGTTATTCCGCCGGGAAACGATACATTATTTTCTGAATTTTCATGATGCAATTGTACTCTGTATGAAACACGAAAATTGTGGTATTTGCAACTTTTTGGTGATATGATGAAAAAAAGTTCTGAAATGCACACAATCTGTATCACGGCAGTCCGCCGCATTGGCGGAAGGAAGGAGCACTGCGATGGAGAAAGTCAGACTGCTGGACCACATCAGCCGGGAATCCCTGGACCGGATGATCCCCTGCTTCCATCCCCTGACCCGCAGCTATGCCCGGGGCGCCCTCATTCTCACCTACGAGGGAGGCCGGCCGGACAAGGTGGCCGTTCTGTCCGAAGGCACGGCCCGGCTGGAAATTCTGAACGAAGAGGGCGAAATCTTTTTGCTGGAGAGCTACGAAAAGGGTGCGGTCTTCGGCCAGCTCTTCTCCCTGCCCCTGGATAACTTCGTCTACCTGGTCCGCGCCACCACCGACTGCACTGTCATCTATCTGGACTATGACCACATCATCACTCCCTGCGCCGAGCTGTGCGCCCATCACAGCCAGCTCATCAGCAACCTCTTCATGATGACCGCCCAGAAATCTCAGGAACTCACCATGCGTCTTTCCATCCTCAGCCAGAGTACCATCCGGGAGAAACTCCTGACCTATCTGAAGCATGTCCGGTCCCGGCAGCCCGAGCGTGAAGAACCGGCGGGAGAGGGGCCGGGGAAGACTCCCGGCGGGGCAGATAGGGCGACAAAGGCGAAACTGCAGCTCGATCGCCCATTTACGATCCCGATTTCTCTGGGCCAGCTGGCCGAATACCTCATGGTGGACCGCTCCTCCCTGATGCGGGAAATCGGCGCCATGAAGAAGGAGGGACTGATTGAAAGCAAGAACCGCACCTTCCGCATCCTTGCTGAGCCGAAGACCAATTTCCCGGCCTGAGATTTCCCCGTTTTTACAAAAAAACGCAAAATACAACCCTCTTTCTATGAAATGCTATTGAGTTTTTCACGCAATTATCAGACAATACTGAATAGAACACGCCGGGACAACAGTCATCCTCCCGGCATGGGTATATAGAAAGGAGTTATTATGTTGAATTCATTCTTTCAGAGCACACTGGGGAGGCCGTCACTGATCTCTCCGGATGACAACTGGGCCCTGCTGTTCGTGCTGGTGGTCAGTGTGGCCATCGCCATCTACCTGGAGCAGAAGTACACATGGGCTTCGAAACTGTCCGGCGCCATTCTGGCACTGATCATGGCACTGGTTCTGTCCAACATCGGTATTCTGCCGACCAACAGCACCCTGTATGATGACATCATCTGGGGATATGCGGTTCCGCTGGGCATTCCGCTGCTGCTTCTTCAGTGCAACATGAAGAAGATCTGGAAAGAGACCGGCCGCGTCATGATTGTCTTCCTGATCGGCGCGGTGGGCACCTGCCTGGGCGCGCTCCTGGCTTACAAGCTGCTGCACAACCACGTTCCGGAAGCTGCCGGCGTAGCGGCCATGATGACCGGTTCCTATATCGGCGGCGGCGTGAACTTCGCAGCACTGGCCACCCAGTTCAAGGTCAGCGGCGGCACCATCGGCGCCACCACCGTGGCAGACAACCTGCTGATGGCCATCTATTTCTTCGTTCTGATCCTGTTCGCCGGGCTGAAATTCTTCCGGAGCCACTACACCCATCCGCATATCGATGAAGTAGAGAAGAACGGCCTGGGAGACTCCCAGACACAGGCGGCGGCATACTGGAGCCGGAAGGACATCTCTCTGAAGGATATCGCACTGAACCTGGCTTATGCCGTGGTGATCGTATTCCTGTCGAATCTGATCTCCATGGGCATCGCCCACGTCATCCCGACCAGCAACACGGTTCTGAAGATGTGCAACACCTTCTTCGGATCCCAGTACGTGTGGATCACCACCCTGTCCATGATCGTAGCGACATACGGTGAGAAGCAGGTACAGAAGCTGAACGGTTCCCAGGAAATCGGCACATATTTCATCTACCTGTTCCTGTTCGTCATCGGTGTTCCGGCGTCCCTCTACCAGATCATCACCCAGACACCGGCCCTGCTGCTGTTCACAGCCATCATGGTTGTTGTCAACATGCTCTTCTGCTTCATCGGCGGCAAGCTGCTGCACTTCGACCTGGAAGACTGCATCCTGGCATCCAATGCGAACATCGGCGGCCCGACCACCGCAGCCGGCATGGCGATTTCCCAGGGCTGGAGCCAGCTGGTAGGCCCGATCATGTTGGTCGGCACCTTCGGCTACGTCATCGGTACTTACCTGGGCGTTGTCATCGGCGGCATTCTGGGTGCATAGTGACAGGGAGGCGATAGAGTGACACAGTATACTGAGAAGCCGATCCCCATCCTGCCGGACCTGGAAAATTATACCGAAACGGCTTTCATTGATTCTCCGCTGGTTCCCGTGGAAGAGAACGACAGAATCGATATTCGGATGCTCTATCCGGTTCTGGGATTTCAGAATGCGGAATCCCGATGCCTCCTTCGCAAGGAGGCATGGGACATGCTGCAGAACGCTGCGGAGAAACTTCCGGAAGGCTACCGCTTCCGGATCTGGGACGCCTGGCGCCCGTTCGCACTGCAGAAGGAACTGTTCATCTCCTACAGTGCTGATGTGATCCGGGATTTCCACCTGGAAGGCCTGCCGGAAGAGGAGCAGCATCAGTTCATCAACAAGTTCGTGGCAAACCCGATTCCGGACAGAGATCTGCCGCCGGCCCACACAACGGGAGGCGCTGTGGATCTGACCCTGCTGGACCCTTCGGGAAACGAACTGGAAATGGGCTGCGGATTCGATGCCTTCTCCGACAGAACCCGGGCGGCCTATTACGAAACCGAGGCGGCTCAGTCCCTGCCGGATGCAGAGACCATTCGCAGCAACCGCCGCCTGCTCTATAACATCATGCTAAATGCCGGTTTCACCAACCTGCCTTCCGAATGGTGGCATTTCGAGTACGGTGACAAGAACTGGGCCCATGTGACCGGGCAGCCGGCTCTGTACAACGGAATTTTCGAACTGTAGAGCACATTATTTTCGGGAGTGTCATCACGATCATGACACTCCCGTTTTTTTCGTCCTGCGTTCCGCACGGAAAATGCAGGAGCACAGGATGCCTGGACGATTTCTGCACAGCCATCTCCCAAATCCTGGGGATCAACCACAATTTCCCCGGCGTCATTCCGGATAATTTGTGACAAAACACAATTCTAATTGTACTGCAACACAGACACGAATTCCCGTTTCATTGCTACAATATCCCCATCAGAACAATTCATCCGATTACAGTATGAAACCGGGTGGCACAATGACACGTTTGAATATGTTGGTAATAATAAGGGGGTCATTGAAATGAAACTGGAAAGCACAGGTTACACAGCAGAAGAAATCAAGGACATGGTCAACGAGTACATGATCGAGACATACGACCGGTTCGACTTCGTCGCAGAGCGGGGAGAAGGCATGTACCTCTACGATGAAAAGGGCACGCCGTACCTGGATTTCTACGCCGGCGTCGCAGTAAACGCAGCGGGCAACTGCAATCCGGCCGTTGTCAAAGCGGTGCAGGATCAGGCCAAAGAGCTGATGCAGACCTTTAACTATCCGTATACGATTCCGCAGGCGCTGCTGGCAAAGAAGATCTGCACGTCGATCGGAATGGACAAGATTTTTTATCAGAACACCGGAACAGAAGCCAATGAGGCCATGATCAAGATGGCCCGGAAATACGGCATCGAGAAATACGGTCCGTCCAAGTATCACATCGTCACCGCCGCCCACAGCTTCCACGGCAGAACCTTCGGCTCCATGTCCGCAACCGGGCAGCCGGACAACGCCTGTCAGCAGGGCTTCGGTCCGATGGAGGCCGGCTTCTCCTATGCCAGATTCAATGACCTTCAGTCCTTCATCGATGCATGTACAGAAGACACCATCGCCATCATGATCGAGCCGGTACAGGGCGAAGGCGGCGTGTATCCGGCCACAAAAGAATTCATGACCGGGCTCCGGAAATACTGCGATGAGCACCATCTCCTGCTTCTCCTGGATGAGGTTCAGTCCGGCTGGGGCAGAACCGGTGCACTGATGTCCTACATGAATTACGGCATCAAGCCGGACATCGTCTCCATGGCAAAGGCACTGGGAGGCGGCATGCCGATCGGCGCCATCTGTGCCACAAAAGAAGTTTCGAAAGCATTCACCGCCGGCTCCCACGGCTCCACCTTCGGCGGACACCCGGTCTGCTGCGCCGCAGCTCTGGCAGAGATCGACGAGCTTCAGCGTCTGGATCTCCCGGGCAATGCAAAGGAAGTAGGCTCCTACTTCATTGAGAAACTGAACCGGGAAGTTCCATACATCAAGGAAGCGAGAGGCCAGGGCCTGTTCGTCGGTGTCGAATTCGACGATACCGTGGATGCAACGGAAATCAAGCACCTGTGCTTCGAAAAGCGGCTGCTGATCACCGCCATCGGAGACAGCATCATCCGAATGGTTCCGCCGCTGATTGTCACGAAAGAACAGTGCGATCTGGCCGTGGACATCATCAAGGAAGCCGCCGTCCGCTGCCACCTGAAGACGATTCGTTCCAAGGCTGCTTAAGCCAGACCCCTATAAGCAGCGCACCCCGCAGAAATGCGGAGTGCGTTTTCATTTCCGGCCAGGCGGGCGGCGGTGGTCGGGCAGAACGGGCGCTGTGACTGCGGGCGGACTTGCGGGCGGCAGAACGGGCGCTGTGACTGCGGGTATATTGTATACAAATCGCGATTCTGCTGCTCATGCATAACGAATTAGGGCAAAAGGACAGCCTTTTGTATACGAATCAAGATTGTATATTGATGCAAGGTGCGGAATCGCCCTTTTTCTCGTTTTCGCACCTGAAACACGCCAGATCGGGTGCGAAAATCAAATTAAATCTTGAATTATATATTCACCGGCCGCATGAAGGTGCGGAATGGACCGAAATGCTCCTTTTCGCACCTCTCGATGACGGAAGAATATTCAGCGACTTGGATACACATCCAAACGCATCGAACATACCACCTCAGTATCTTCATCGAAAGTGATCAGCCTTTCAAGCGGACGCATATTATCAAATGCTTTTGTATCCTTATTCTCCCGTAAATAATCATCGTCGATTAATCAATTCCTGACTGCACCGGACCGGGTGCGAAACTGAAATTTTCTACCTTTCCGCACCTGCGACTTTCCGGCCACCTCTCAGCCGGATTGAAACCGAAGCAAGTCAGATGCGAAATACGAAAATAATTGAATTCCGCACCCCACCCATCCACCGCACCCCCACCTCTTCTCTCCATCATCAAAAAGAGGGAACCGGCGCTGCCGGTTCCCCCGCTTTCAAGATTATCCTTTGCCGCCCGCCGGCTTGATTCTTTTTTTGTCCTGCGGACCGGACTACAGGTACAGCACGCAGCGGAAGGAGATCATGCTGTCCTTCCAGTCCGCACGGATACTTCCATGGTATCGGCTGCAGATGCTCTCCGCAATGGAAAGTCCGATGCCGTACCCGCCGTGATCGATGCTGTGGGATGAATCCGCACGATAAAAACGATCAAAGAACCGGGCATAGTCCACGGTTTCCCCCGCTGCGAAGCTGTTGGAGACGGTGAGAACGATGCCCCGGTCTTTTTTTGTCCCTGCCAGCCGGACGAAAATCGTTCCCCCGTCGTCGCAGTACTTCAGGGCATTGTCCACCAGAATCGTCGTCAGCTGCCGGATCCGGCTGCCGTCCGCCGTCACAGCGAGAGAGTCTGGAATCTCCTCCCGGAGCGCCTTCTGCTGCTGAAGCGCCAGGCTCCGGTACGGCTCCACCGACTCCCGCACCGCCTGCGCCGCATCCACCGGCTCCGCTTCCCCGCTGTTCTCCTGTTCCTGAGCCCGGGTGATCATCACCAGATTCTGAATCAGACCGTTCATCCGGTCCACTTGCTCGATCGTCGACTGATTCCACTCATTCTCCCCGTTCATCATCTGCTCCAGCTCCGTATTGGCCCGGATCACCGCCAGCGGGGTCTTCAGCTCATGACTGGCGTCGGTGATGAATTGTTTCTGTCGCCGGTTGATCTCAATCTCCGGCTGCACCGCACGTTTCGACAGGGCACGCACAATGAAGAAAGTGCCCAGAAGACCCGCAGCACTGACCATCAGAATGATATACAGCAGCCGCGAAAGCATATCCACTTCCTGACCGCAGTCCAGCACGGCAACAACAAGGCCGCCGGAACGTTTCTTCACCTGGAAGTAATACTTCCCGTACCGGCCGAGGCGGATCTTCCCGTTGGCCTTCCGGAGCTTCTTTGCGTATCCGGTGTAGAGTGCCTTGTCCTCTACCGGCATGGAAGTGCGGAACGAAGTGATCTTCCCCTCGCTGTTGAGGACAGCGACAAAATAAAACCGGAACCCGGACGTCCGCCGGAACACATCGGTCAGGCGGGGCTCCCGGGCGCTGTCGTCCCCAGAGCGCAGGCTGACTTCGTTCCCCTCTGCCGCCGTGATCTTGTCCAGCGTATCCCGGATGAGATTCCTGGAGGTGAAGTACGTCACAAAATAGGCTGCGCCGCCGATCACCATCGTCACAATCAGGAAGGAAAGCATGGCGATCATGATAAATCGCTTTCTCAGTTTTTCGATTTCCCGTTCATTCATTCTGCATCTCCGCCGCCCCGGATCCGGAAGCTGCCCCCCTGCTCCCCGCTGATAGTGACAGAAGAGCCCACAGCCTGCAGCTTACTCCGCAGATAGGAAATATACAGCCAAAGCGTGTCCTCCCGGGCCTCCGGCTCATCTCCCCAGATGTGTTCCAGGAGATAGCCGGTGGAAAGATCCAGATCCGGATTCGTCATCAGGGTGTACATCAATTCAAATTCCTTGACAGAAAGCCGCACCCCGTTGGCCGCCGTCATGGCGAAGGTTTCCCCGTCCAGCTCCACATCCCCGAACCGAACCGTTTTCCGGTTGTACGTCCGGGCCCGCCGGGTGATACTACTGACCCGGGCCAGGAGTTCCTTCATGGCAAAAGGTTTCGGCAGGTAATCGTCCGCCCCCGCATCCAGTCCTGCGACCCGGTCATCCACTTCGGATTTTGCCGTCAACAGCAGCACCGGCACAGTGTTTCCCCGCTCCCGCAGGTCCTTCAGCACCGCCAGGCCGTCCACCTTCGGCATCATAATGTCCAGAATAATGCCGTCGTAACTGTCCTCATGCAGCTTCTCCAGCGCCGCCTGCCCGTCCCCGACGGCATCCACCTCATAACCATTCAGTTCCAGCATCTTCGTCACCGCCCGGTTCAGACCGGCGGTATCCTCCGCTAAGAGAAGCTTCATTTCTCAGCCCTTTCTTCCATTACTCCGCATCCACTGCTCCTCGTCCACTGCTCCGCACCCCTCGCCTGCGGCTTGATCGCCTCCCGGCATATCATATCCCGGATGGTCTGCATGGAGAGGTCCGTGGAAGCCAGTTCGTCCGCGCAGCGCTTCAGTTCTCCCACCAGAAGTTCCTCCCGGCCTTTCACATCCCGCTTATACTTCATATTGTGTTCCAGCGCCGCCCAGGTGTCCATGGAAATTGTCCTGAGCTGCACCTCCATATAGTAACCATTCCGCTCCAGAATCAGGTGAAGGCTCCGGTACCCGTTGCTCTTCACATTACGGATATAGTCCTTCTCCTCCACAGCCGAAACCCCTGGGATCCCCAGGATATGATCCCGGACACTGTATACGTCACTGAGAAACGGGCAGACCACCCGGATCCCGATTCCGTCCCGAATATCCCTCAGAGCGCTTTCCGTCGTCTCCGCAATCCCTTTCCTGCGGCATTTCTCCCGCATGCTCTCCTCGTCCTTGATCCGGCAGAGACAGTGTTCCACCGGATCGAGCCCGGTTTTCGCTTTCTCCGCCTCCCTGAAACGCCGGATTTCCTCCATCATTTCTTCCATCAGAGCTTCCATCTCCGGAAGATGGGATCCGTATATACTCTCCTGCATTCCGCTCATCTCGATCTCTCTTTCCTGCTTCCTGCGAGCCATTTCTTTCGTTGATTATATCACCGCAATCGGATGCGGAATATAATCGGAATGTGAAGATGATCTTCATGGAGAGGGGGAAACGAAAAACAGGAGGCTGCACCGCCTCCTGTTTCATCGCCATCCCTCTGTTATAGTCCGATATTCCGCCGAACTTGTTCTTTCTTTTGCGCGCTTCTCCATTATGGCATTATATTCTTCGTCTGACATTCGTTCCATACTAATGCCTGTAATCCCATAGAAAAGGGACACCAATGGATTAATTATATTCAAGAATGCATACGGAGCATAAGCAGTAGTTGCCACGCCCAAGGTTGTTGACATATATGCGCCACATGTTGACCATGGTACAAGTGCTGAAGTAACCGTACCTGCATCCTCCAGGCATCTCGACAGATTTTTTGGCTTCAAGTGCCGATTTTCAAATTCTTCCTTGAACATACGTCCCGGAAGAACGATGGAAACGTATTGATCGGCACAAAGGATGTTGCATGCAATACACGAAACCAATACGGTTGCAACCAGCGATCCTGTCCCTTTCGTTCTCTTCAATACTTTCTCGCAAAGAATATTCATCATATTAGACGAGTCAAGTACACCAGCAATCACCATCGCACAAATCATCAAGATTCCAGAGTAGTACATTGATGATAATCCGCCACGTGTGAGAAGTGCATCAACAAAATCATTTCCCGTTTTGCTAACATACCCCTCATACATTTCAAATCCGACCAAATGTCCAATTGAGTCATGCTGGAATATGATGGCACAGGCTGCTCCCAGCCAAACGCCGCCATATAGTCCTGGTAAAGCCGGAACCTTCATAACCACCATTACAATTACCAAAACGGCTGGAATAATCAACAATGGAGATATGTAAAAATTGTTTTTTAGAACCGTTTGTAATACCTTAATAGATTGCAGGTTTACACTCTTACTCTTGAATCTCATTCCGAGAAACGAGAAGAGTATCAATGCTATGATCATGGAAGGTGTAACAGTCCACATCATATGTTTAATGTGATCAAACAATGTGGCTCCCGCCATTGCCGGTGCCAAATTTGTTGTATCAGAAAGTGGTGACATTTTATCACCAAAATAGGCCCCCGAAATAATAGCGCCACCGGTCATTGCGACCGGGATACCTAAGGTCTGTCCAATTCCGATGAACGCCAGTCCGACAGTACCCGCAGTAGTCCAAGATGATCCTGTTGCAATCGATACAATGGCACATATCAGGCATACGGCTGGAAGAAAAATACTTGGTTTCAATATCATCAGTCCATAATATATCATCGATTGGATGACACCCCCGGCAATCCAAGTTCCAATCAACATGCCAACCGTAAATAGGATGAGAAGTGCTTGCATACAACTTGTGATATTATTGATGATCCCCTTCAACAGATAAGACCACTTGTATCCGTTAATGATAGCAATAATCGCCGCAAACGCACCTGCTGCCACAAGGGCACAATGCATATAGCCCTTCATAACAACCAATGTGTACATTAACGAGCCGATCATGAATGCAATTACTAATATTATTTGCCAAATTGGAATTCTCCTGCCCATAATTAATTCTGGCTGCAGCCAGCCCCCCATTTTTGCTAATATTTCGACGATGAAGAATAAACAGGGACGAATCACTTTATCCAGCGGATTCCACTAAACATCATTGCAACTGGATGCTTGTTGTAATACCTGGCCTTATTCATTAGTATGTCATACTTGTTATCACTGGGGGCTATCTGACAATGTAATGTCAACGCATCCATGATGCGATCAACTTTTTTCTTGTCAATGACCCCACTATCAACCAATTCGTTTTTATCAATATTCAAATCGTCCTGAAAAATAACTTCCCGCCGCTGTAATATTTCCTTTACCATGTAGTCCTTCGACAATAATTTATAACTCGGCAAATCCATCACATCATTCAATGCTTTTACATATTCATTGAGAAAATGATAGCACTCCCAACCATTGTCATGAATAAACCTTTTCAACTTGATTTTATTATTGATCAAACTGAACTCATCCGCTTCGTTTCTCGTTTTAAGTATTGTTTCGATTGATGAGTTTGATACGAAATATTTTTCTAAGATATATTTTGCTGCGTTATCATCGAACGGATATAATAGAACTGCCATTCTTAAATTGAAATTAATTTCAATTTTCCCCAAGTTTGTAATTATTTTTTCAAAATCACTCCTTTCCGATCTCGATTTTATGGGTAAGCAACCTGGTAACAACTCAGCCAATGACCCATCACGATAGGACTTGATCAATTCCTTTGCGGGATCTTTCAATCCCAACATTCTAACAAGACGGTTACCATTGATTCTCTTATCCAAAACATTCCCCCCTATTGCGGAGAATAGGATGCACTATCACCCTATTCTCCGCTAATAAACATCATTCATTTGAATTGATTTTTTTATTTCTCAAAATAATCAGGCAAACAATGATACCGATAATACATGTTATGATCAGGAAAATGAAAATCATATTGTAGGAGTGTAAGTAATACACAACTCGATGGTCTTTCGTGAGATAACAGTGATTTCATGAAAGACCTTTTCTTTGACTTCATAGGAGGTGACAATCCTTGAAAAAATATAAGATGATCATTGGCGGGAAAAATAATAACACCATCTGTCCGGACACATTTCCGATCACTAATCCATCTACTGGAGATGTATTTTGTGAAGTCGAAAAAGCCCGGCCTGCCGATGTTGATAAGGCCGTTGTAACTGCTCGAAATGCATTCAACTCTTGGCACACTTCTAACCCATGCCAACGAGCATTGATTCTTGAACGCACCGGAAACTTGATAGAAGAACATGCCGAATTATTCATTGATACAATAACAGAGGAAATCGGAATGCCAATAAAGTACTGTCGAGAATGGCAAGTAGACAATTCTATCAGTGAAGCACATTATTACGCAAAAATTGTAAAGCAATACCCTTTCGAAAAGCACACGCCTAATGGAGTTATCCGCCGAGAGCCTTATGGAGTGACCGCACTGATGACCCCCTGGAATTATCCATTAGATCAAATCACACTAAAAGCGTTTCCAGCAATTGCTGCAGGGAACACCGTCATTGTTAAACCGAGTCGAAAAGCACCCCTTTCGGCATTAATTCTTGCTAAACTCATGAAAAAAGCCGGGCTTCCCGATGGGGTTTTCAACGTAGTCACGGGTTTGGGCAATGAACTTGGGGATTATCTTGCGACGCATCCGGATATTCGGTGTTTTTCTTTTACGGGATCCACACAGGTAGGCCTGCGGATAGGTGGGCTATCGACGAGTAGCAATGCGAAGCACACCCTTTTGGAAATGGGCGGTAAATCGGCCATACTTCTTCTGCGAAGTGGCGATGCAAAGAAGGCTGTCAAAGAAGCGGCAACATCAGTTTTTATCAACTCAGGACAAACATGTTGTGCATTCACTCGACTACTAATTCTGGCGTGATACAGTAAAATTGTAATTAGGTCGTTCATTTTGATATAATCACCGTAATATCAGTAACATCGAAAGGAGCACCTAATGTATGATATCGATCCTGAATTAAGGGAAAAGATCGTTCAGCTTCACGTCCAGGAAGGACGAACGTTCAAAAGTCTAAGTGACGAATTCGG
>NZ_FNBF01000025.1 GCF_900102225.1 Eubacterium pyruvativorans | reverse complement strand
AAGGTAACCAATAATCATGCGGGGTGGCTCCGAAAGTCCGGACAGGTGGCTCCGCCACCACCGGACAGGCGGCTCCGCCGCCCCGTAATAATCATGATTTAGAAATAGGGCCAATTACAATACTTGGTATTTATCGAGGATTATTTAAGTTCAATGATATTAGGACTAAAGTTGATTCTATCGCAAAACTGAATGATACCAATGAAAATATAGCTTCTGTACAAGATGTGGAAACGGACGATAAAGAAGATGTTGATAACAGTGACTCTCCATATCTTGGAAGTGAGGAAATGATTCATTATATTGACGTTATTGCCTTGCTTCAAGAATTAAGTTAAGAGGTGTTAATTATTGAATCGAATTACTTTATATTCTTATTCGACAAGTTACTTTGAGGATGTCTTTGACAAAATATTCCCTACGACAAAACTAATAACAAATGCTGAAATAATTGAATGTTATAAAAATCCCAATCCAGAAGAAATAGCAAAGTCCTTCAATAACATTTTTTCAAAATGTTGTTACATAGATTTGTCTTTAATGATTTTAGGTGATGTTGAGAGAACAGACACTTGGCTTCAACCAATGATATTATTGCTTCAGGAATATCTTAAAGAATTTAATGAACATAAATGTGATAATATAACATTCATTATTGACAAGAGATACGCTGAAGGTATTTGTCAAAATCTCCCTTATTTTTTTTCAGGTGTAGAGCGAATTGAGGAAGAACTTGAAATTGATAAAAACAATACCACAAATATCGTTGATATACCTCTTGAAAGATTCCACGATGTAGAGATAAGTTTTGCACAGAATCTATTCGGAAATAGAAAGTTTAAACAGCGATTGTTTGAAGAACTTCATAAGTTCAGAATCTTAAATGAAATCGAAGAGAGAAAGGTGTTTTCCGTTTTCTTATGCGGCCCGTCTGGAATTGGAAAAACAGAAACAGCTCGGCTGCTTCATAATTATTTAGCTCCAAAGGAGCGATTTATTAAAATCAATCTGGGTAACTATTCTGAGCAAAATGCACTGAGTAGTTTGATTGGAAGTCCGCGAGGGTTCATCGGAAGTAGCAAAGGTGAACTCACTGAAAAAATTAATAGTAGCAAATCTAGAGTAATTTTGATTGATGAGTTTGAGAAGGCAAGTGTTGAAGTACATAATTTTTTTCTAGAGTTGCTTTCAGACGGTCGATTTACAGATTCAATGGGGAGAGAATACGATTTAGATAAATATATTGTTCTTTTTACATCAAATCTCGATAGATCAACCATTGGAGAATCTATATCTCCTGAACTTAGATCTCGTTTTGATCTTAAATATCAATTGGTTCCGCTGAACGATGCAGAAAAAAGAGAGTATATAGATTATAAGGGGAATTATTATTTAGAAAAGCTAGATGGAAATCTTAACAAAACTCAAATTGAAATAATAAAAAAAGAACTTACAACTATCGATGCACACGAGATTGTAAATCTTAGGGAATTAAATAGAGCGATTGAGAGTATAATTTTTTCGTCACCTGACATTTTCAAATAAAGCGGAGTTTGTACAGTAATAATTTGTCTCATGTGGGTTAGAACAAATATATGTATTAAGCAATTGTACATTAGAGCATATTATTCAAGGAGGGTTCGACTGTTGGAATATCCGCAGTTGTACTCTCCTTTTGCTTATAAAAATAAAAAAGGAATCCCTTGATAAAACAACTATACATTATTATTTTCAGTTGAGTGAAAAAATCTAGAAACCTGCTTCGCTTGAAATTTCAAGGATTTTTGCACCTGATTTTTTTGAAAAAATCAAATCTTCCCTTGACAAATGTACTTCCATAACCACATCGTTTTCAACTCAGTTTCATTTGTGGATGGAAAACGTTTTCACTTCTGCACGGAAGAGACCATGAGGATCCGTGCGGTGTCCGACCGGATCTGCCGTGAGCGGAATCTGTCTGTCATCGAGCATCCGGAAGGAAAGCGGGTCCCCTACTCTCTCTACAAAATGGAGAAAGCCGGCATGCCCACCAGATACAATGTGGCAAGGCAGGCACTGGACGAAGCCATCTCGGTCAGCGCCAACATGGAGGAATTCAAATCGGAACTGAAAAAGCGGGGTTATCTCTATCAGTTCAATCCCCGGCGCAAGTACTGGACCGTAACGCCTCCGGGATGGACGAAGGCCATCCGGACCGATCGTCTTGGCGACCAGTACACCAGAGAGATGATCCAGCAGAGAGTATTCTCAAATGATATCGGTGTCAGGATGCAGCGTATGCGAAACGAATGCCGCAGCTCCAATCACTATGACCTGAAGCGCCGGATCGACAAAATCATGGGAAGAAGCGGTCTGGAGAAACTGTATCTTCGGTACTGCTACGAGCTGGGATATCTGCCGAAGTACCGGCAGAATCCCGTGCGGCTTCATGCGGTGCTGAAAGAGGAACTCCTGAAGTGCGATCTGTACAGCGAGGAAGCAAAGTTCCTTGCCAGGTACAACATCAGTACAGAGGAGGATCTGGAAAAAAAGATGAAGTCTCTGATGGAAGATAACTCTTCCATCAGTGCGCAGCGAAGCGAGTTGAGACAGAAGATCCGGCGGAAGATGCCGGTAGAAGAAGAGGCGCAGTGCCGGGAAAAGGTCAGAGAACTGACCGCAGAGCTGAAGGATACCCGGAAAGAACTGAAGCTCTGCCGGGACATACGGGAACGGTCCGGTCAGGTAGAACGGAATCTTGAAACTGTAATTGAAGACAGAACACGGGGAAAGGAGAGAAAACCATTATGAATCCAGGAGGAGATGCAGCAGAACAGGTCGTCAGGCTGTCGCTGGAAGGCGTGGAGGTGGCGGCGAGGATCACCGGAAACGGAGCCAAGAACATCGCCATTCTTCTTCACGCCGTGCTGAAGGAAGAACAGAAGACAAAGGGAAAGACCCGGCTCACCAACATGCTGAGAACTGGAAAGGAACTGAAGGTCTATACAGTGCAGCAGAAGGACCTGAAGAAATTCACACAGGAGGCCAAACGCTACGGGGTGCTCTACTGCGTGCTGCGGGACAAGAACAACAAAGACGCGAACGCTGTGGTGGATGTAATCGCAAGAGCCGAGGACGCTTCCAAGATACAGCGAATCACCGAACGCTTCCGTCTTGGAACGGTGCCAACGGCATCCGTCACCGGCAGCGTCAAAGAACAGGAGAAATATTTTCCGGAAAAGGATGCACGGGAGAAGAAGGAACCGGAGGCAAGAAGCGAAAGAACCATGGGAGCAGGCCCAGGAAAACAAAAGCAGAAGGCAAACCCCGATTTGGCGAAGACGGCAAACGACCCTCCGTCCGAGCCAAGCTTGAGGCAAACAAGCCGCTCAAATGGGTCGACTGGAATGAATAGGCCATCTGTCCGGGAAAAGCTGAACTACTACCGGAGGCGGCAGTCCCGGGAGCAGAAGCTGTCCCGTGAAAAAGAGAAGAGGCCTTCTTCCAAAGAGAATACTGTGAAAGTGCCGCTTCCCAAGCGGCCGGGAAAGGAGCGATAGGAAATGGTAAGAGAAAAATATGTTTAATAAAATGCATCTGATTGTAATGATGAAATAACGTAATCAACAATTTAACCAGTAACGCAGCAAATGATGAAACATGCTGCGTTACTCATTTGTTTTATAGAGTTGAAATGTTCCGGTTAATCAGTGACACTATGAAAAATATGTGGTATAAGAATGTATACAACTGCTGATTGACCATCATATCGGATTTATCAGAATTATGTTATCAAATTAGAAAATGACAAATTTGAATTTGTTAGGAGAATAGCTATGACAGGATTCTGGTTTTTCATGTTGATCATGTGCCTCTTGACACCAGCTATGATGATTGGATTTGGGAAATATTTCATGAAAGGCGGGCCAAAACAAATTAACGGGATGTTTGGATATCGTACGCCGAGATCCATGAAAAATAAGGAAACCTGGAGGTTTGCACATCAGTATAGCGGCCAAATATGGCACCGCAGTGGACTGGCTTTATTGCCGGTTTCCATTGTGGTGATGCTATTTGTCTGCAGAAAGAGTGTAGACGTGATAGGCATTGCTGGATTGTTTATCGTCGTTGCTCAGATGGTTGTCATGATCTGCGTTATCCCGTTTACTGAAACAGCATTAAAAAGAAATTTTGATGATCTTGGAAGACATAGATAACTTCCAGTTTGTATAACAGGAAAATTTAAATTTAGCGAGGAAAAATATATGAAGAGAAAAATTAAAATTCTGATTGCGCTGATAGTTGGATTTGCTCTTGCAATGCTATTGATGAGCGTCGCAATTTACTTTGGATATACTAACGCATATAGTACAGATGTAAATACACTAACTGTTAAAATACTCGGAATATCTATTTACGAACTTACAAAGTCTGGAACAGAGTATATTGGCAAATCAATAGGAGTTTATATGGGGGCAGTATGTGGTATTTGTATGGCAATCAGTGTTATTGCTGAAGAACTTATCAGCAAAGCAAGACACAAATAAATTCCAGTTTGTTGAAATGAAATAATTAAATAATATGGAGCACTACTATATGTTTAAAAGGTATTGGCCCACTTGTGCACTAGCCTGACATACATGACCTCATCAACTCTGGTGAGGTCTTTTCTTATGCATAGAAAGGAGTTTCAGCAATGAATCAAGTGAGTAGTAACGATAACTTCGACCGTGAAGTATACAAAACCCAGAAACGAGAAGAAAAAGACCGCATCTTCGAAATGCTGTCCGAGGAAACGCAAAAGCTTCTGGATCCGGAGAAGCTGAAGGCCTACGCGGATGTGCAGGCTCGCTTCCTTCGAAGTTCTGTTTCCAATGCCCTTCTCATCGGGCGGCAGAGACCGGAAGCAACATGGATCCGGTCCTTTGATGACTGGAAGAATGACAGCATCTTTGTGAACAAAGGCGAGAAAGCTATCCTGATGCTGAAGCCGGTCACCTATGAGAGGCCGGATGGAAGCCAGGGTTTTGCTTCGGATGTCAGCAAAAATTTCGATGTTACTCAGACTACGGCGATGGGAAAAACGATCAGCAGGAAGGAATACAACGAGATGAGCGGAATGCCGTCACCGGAAGAGCTGCTGGGAGCCGTTCGTCAGCGGGCGATGGCGACCTTTGTCCGGGACGAGGCGTTCCGTGGAAGAGCCGTAAACATGGCGGATCTCAGTGTGTATCTCATGGCGAAGCACTACCGGCTGGATCCTCCGGACGTGGATTTCGAGCGCATTGCCCGTTTTTTCGAAGGCCGCAAGGAAAAAGATGTACGCCGTGAACTGACTGCAGTGAAAACCGCAGCTGACGAAGTGAACAGAGAGATGCTGGCCCGAGCCAGGGACGGCCGGGAGAATGAGAGGTAGCCATGGAAAGAAAACTGATCTTAGAGATGGATTCCTATGACCGGAACATTCTGCTTAACGCATTGAATGATCTGCGTACGAAGCAGATCCGGGAAGGCCTCCCCACTGATCCGGTGGATGAACTGATGGTGAAACTCTATGAGGCGAAGCAAAAGCGATTTCTGGTATCGGAGGCCTGTCATGAACACTACCGATAAGAAGAATATCCTGCTCGGCTCAGCCATCGGGGTGATTCCCGTGATCTGGGCTGCGCTGATCGCTGCGCCATATATGAGGAATGGGCTGCTGGAGCACATGGACGAACTGTCCGGTGCTTTCCGGCAGCCTTTTCAGATCCGGATAACAGAAAACACACTGCGAACAATTCTGTTTTTCCTGGTGATCTATGCTGTCAGCATCGGCATCTGGCTCTCCACCCGGCGGAATTACCGCCGTGGCGAAGAGCACGGCTCTGCGAAATGGGGAGACCCTAAAACGCTGAATAAAAGATATGCCGACAGGATCCCGGAAAACAACAAACTGCTTACCCAGAATGTGCGGATCGGTCTGAATGGCAGGAAGCACAGAAGGAACCTGAACGTCATGGTTATTGGAGGATCCGGTGCGGGCAAGACCCGGTTTTACTGCAAACCCAATGTCATGCAGTGCGGAGAAAGTTCCCTTGTGATTCTGGATCCAAAGGGCGAGACCATCCGGGCAACCGGCCATCTTCTGGAGGAAAAAGGATATGCGGTGAAGGCTCTGGATCTTCAGGAAATGGACCGGTCCCACTGCTACAATCCCTTTGTCTATTTGAGAGACGATAACGACGTGCAGCGGCTGGTGACCAATCTCTTCAAGTCCACCACGCCAAAAGGTGCCCAGTCCAATGATCCCTTCTGGGATACGGCAGCACAGATGCTGCTTCTGGCACTGATCTTTTATCTTAAGTATGAGGCGCCGGAGGAAGAGCAGAATTTTGCCATGGTCATGGAGATGCTCCGGGCTGGAGATGTGGACGAAGAGGACAATTCACCAAGTCCTCTGGACAACCTTTTCTTCGATCTGGAAAAGACAGATCCGGATCACATTGCTCTCAAGTATTACCGCAATTACCATTCCGGTGCGGCAAAGACGCTGAAGTCCATCCAGATTACCCTGGCTGCAAGGCTGGAAAAATTCAATCTGGAGAGTCTTGCAAAGCTGACCATCACCGATGAACTGGACCTGCCGTCACTGGGGGAAAGGAAAACAGCCCTTTTTGCCATCATTCCGGACAACGACACCAGCTTCAACTTTCTGGTATCTATTTTGTACACCCAGCTCTTTCAGCAGCTTTTCCATTGCGCAGACAAGAAACACGGCGGCAGTCTTCCGGTTCACGTGCATTTCGTGCTGGACGAGTTTGCCAACCTGTCCATGCCTTCGGACTTTCAGAAGATCCTATCTGTCATGCGCTCCCGGAATGTATCAGTCAGTATCATTTTGCAGAATCTGGCGCAGCTCAAGGCGCTGTATGAGAAAGACTGGGAATCCATCATGGGAAACTGCGACGAGTTCGTCTATCTGGGCGGCAACGAGCAGCAGACCCATAAGTACGTCAGTGAGCTTCTGGGCAAGGAGACCATCGACACCAACACCTACGGCAGGTCCACCGGAAGGAGCGGCAACTATTCAACAAATTACCAGAACACAGGAAGAGAACTGATGACGCCGGATGAAGTGCGGATGCTGGATAACCGGTATTCCCTTCTTTTTGTCCGGGGTGAACGGCCGGTGAAGGATCTCAAATATGACATTCTGAAGCATCCCAATATTGCACTGACAGAGGACGGCGGAGCTGCACCGTTCCTGCACGGCATAGCGGATAAGGCGGACTTCAGCATCCAGCTGACATCGGCGTTTCTGGACCATGAGGACAATCAGCCGGCAGAGCCCACGGGATATGAGCTTTTGTCAGAAGAAGATCTGCAGCGTGAATTCGAGGAAGGAGAATCGTTTAATGACTAGGAAAAAGAATGAACTCAAAACTAATGAGATAAGGAGACGGAGCATCATCACCGGATATGCGGCGATGGTGCTAACCTGCACGGTGGGTGCAGCCACCTGCTTTGCTGCAGGGGATCCGATTTCCACGGTGAACAATCTGTCCACGTTTATCTTCAGCCTGATCCGAGCCATCGGGCTGATCCTGCTGGGGTTAGGCATCATGCAGGTGGGATTGTCGATGAAGTCTCACGATCCCAGTGCCCGTGCCAACGGATTTCTTACGCTGGCCGGCGGTATCATCATCACGTTTACAAAAGAGATACTGAACATGATCATATAGTGGGAGGCGGCAATGAAAAATTCAAAGAAATACAATGATTCCGGAGGTGATGGCCGGTGAGTGATAACTGGGTAGTACAGAACCTGCAGAATGCACTGAACACATGGAACGAGAAACTGGCGGAAGTCTGGCAGCTTCTCACCATGTCGCCGGAATCGTTCAAGGGCGGCGGGATCTGGAAGGTGATCCTGAACATCAACGGAGCAGTACAGGCCATCGGGCTTGCCCTGCTCGTTTTGTTTTTTCTGGTGGGAATGGCGAGAACCAGCGCCAGTCTGGATGAAGTGAAACGGCCGGAGCATGCGCTGAAACTCTTTATCCGTTTTGCCATTGCAAAAGGCGTTGTCACCTACGGGCTGGAGCTGATGATGGCGATATTCACCATTATTCAGGGAGTCGTCAGTACCATTATGCGGTCCTCCGGGATTGCAGCTGCCGGAAAGACAACGCTGCCGAAAGAGATGGTGAAAGCCATTGAAGACTGTGGGTTCTTCGAAAGCATTCCGCTTTGGGCGGTGACGCTGATCGGCAGTCTGGTCATAACAGTACTGTCATTCATCATCATACTTACCGTCTATGGCAGGTTCTTCAAGCTGTATATGTATACGGCCATCGCACCGATTCCGCTCTCCACCTTCGCCGGTCAGCCCACCCAGAATGTGGGGATCAGTTTTCTGAAGGGATATGCGGCGGTATGTCTGGAAGGAGCAATTATCGTTCTGGCCTGTATCATCTTCACCAAGTTCGCATCCACCCCGCCGGTGGTGGATGCAGATGCGGCTCCGGCAGCTATGGTATGGAAGTACGTGGGAGAGCTGGTGTTCAACATGCTGGTTCTGGTGGGATCAGTCAAGATGAGCGATGCCATCGTCAGGGAAATGATGGGACTGTAATTGAAAAAGGACGGGATCAGGCAAAAGATATACCTGACTCGTCCTCTCTTCGATTTTTCAGTATTCTATTTTTTGAATAACTCTGAATGTGATCCGAGTCGATAAAGCATCAATACGAGCACGTCGTCTCTGAGTTCATAAATCAGAAGCCAATCCGGCTCAATATGACATTCTCTCGTTCCTTTATAGGTTCCGGTCAGTTCATGATCGTGATATTTTGCGTCCAAGGGATTACCGTTAGAAAGAATGTCTATGACCTCGAATAATTTATCAAGGCTTTTTCGCTACTTCTTTGCCAGTTTCAGATCCTTTTTAAACTGGCTGGTAAATTTCACTTCATACATCATAATTCAAGTGCCGCTTTAAGCTCGCTAATATCGGTATAACCTTTTACATCAGGATCAGAAGCAATTCGTCTGCCTTCTTCAATCGCTGCGGCGGTTACTTCGTTAGGAACCTCCAGTTTCAGATCAAAAGGAATTCCATTCTCACGAATAGTAGATCTCAGGAACATATTCACTGCAGTTGTCATATTCAATCCAAGATCTGAAAAAATCTGTTCGGCTTGCTCTTTGATCTCCTTATCGGTTCTTATATTCAAATTTGTAGTCGCCATAAAATCACCTCTCTTCTGCAGTCAGTATATGCAATTATTCGTTTAATGTCAATACAATATCATTACAAACTGTGCATACATGCAATCCATTACGGCAGCCAATTCCGGCTGTCATTTTGTTTTGCCAAAATCAAGGAGGAATTTGTATGAGAGAAAAAGAATTTATGGAAATGGCGAAGCAGGAGATCCTGCGGCAGCTGCCGGAAGATGTCAGAAACGGGCTCAGCCTGAAGGAAGTGGAAGTGGTAAAGATCAACGATCAGAAGAACCACGGGTTCTGCTTTCAGAAGAATGGAAGCAAGGCGTCCCCAACCTTGTATCTGGATCAGGCATATGACCTTTTCCGTCATGGCGCATCTCTGGAACGCCTCATGGGAGATGTGACCAGGGCCTACCTGGAGAGCATAGACCGAGGGCTGGACCCGGCAGAGCCGGATCTTTCATTTGACAACATCCGGGACAAGCTTTCTCTTCGTCTGGTGGAGACAAAGAGAAACCGGGAGTATCTCCTGGACAAGCCTCATCTGGACGTGGGAAACGGTCTGGCGCTGATATGCGATCTTCAGCTTAGCAGAAACATGAGCGAATGCTGGCGCACGGTAGTAAATAACGGAATTGCCGAAGCAAACGGCTACGACAAAAATGAGCTTTTCCAGGAAGCCATCCGCAGCGCCGTAAAGATAGATCCTCCCGAGATGAAGGATCTTCAGGACGTTGTCTTTGGCGATAAAGACGGAAGAAATCTTCTGTCCGGTACCGATGCACCGCTTAAGGATAATGCCGGAAGCCTTGAGCCTATCTACCTCATCAGCAGCAGGAGCAGACAGTTCGGCGCTGCGGCATTCTTCTATCCCGGCGTAAAGGAACAGGCAGCAGACATTCTGGGAGAAGGATACACCGTTCTTCCAAGCAGTCTGCACGAAGTCCTTCTGGTACCGGATTCCAGCCAGATTCCGGTAAGAGACCTTCAGAATATGGTGAAGGAAACCAACCGGAGTCAGGTAGAACCCAAGGACATTCTATCCGACAACATCTACCACTTTGACAACTTTCAGGGAAAGCTGTCCACCATCCAGCTTGAACGTGGAAAGGAGGCGCGCTAAATGGAAGTACGCATCAACCGGGAGATCCGGGAATACACAGAGTCCATGTTTTTCGGGCTCACGCTGCGGCAGTTTATCTTCTCTGTACTGGCCTGCGCCATCGCTGTTCTGATCTATTTCACCTTCAAGCCGGTTCTGGGTCTTGAAACGGTAAGCTGGATCTGCATCGTCGCAGCAGCGCCATTCGCTGCCATCGGATTTTTGAGGTACAACGGGATGACTGCAGAGAAATTCATTGCAGCGTGGATCCGGTCGGAAATTCTTCTGCCGGAGCATCTCTGCTTTGGCAACACCAATCTTTATTACAACATGTTCCGTGAGTCTGCGGAGGAAAGCCGGAAAAAGAAGTTTCCTCTCAGACGGCGCGGCGGAAGAGCCGCAAGAGAAGGACAGGACAGCAGAAAACGCGGAAGGAAGACAAAATCCGGCCGCTGAATAATGACAAGGAGAAACGTATATGATCAAAACACTGACCAATATCCTGAAGCAGGACAAAGAACGCTTTCAGGTCCCGAAGAAAGTCCAGGACATCATTCCCGTCAGCACCATATGGCCTGACGGGATTTTTCTTTCCGGGAAAAACAAGTATTCCATGACCTACAAGTTCGAGGACATCAACTATGCGGTGGCTTCACGGGAGGACAAAGAAGCCATGTTTCTGGAATACTCGGAGCTTCTGAATGCACTGGACAGCGGAAGCACCACCAAAATCACCATCAACAACCGCAGGCTGAACCGGACGGATTTCGAGAAGCAGATCCTGATCGACATGAAGAACGACGGACTCAACGAATACCGTGAGGAATACAACGAGATGCTCATGGAGAAGGCCACCGGCTCTAACGCCATCGTTCAGGATAAGTACGTCACGATATCCGTAAACAAAAAATGCATTGAGGATGCCCGGGTGTACTTTGCCCGGGTTGGTGCAGATCTCATCGCCCACTTCAGCCGTCTGGGATCCGTCTGCACGGAGATGGATGCGGTAGAACGTCTCCGTATCATTCACGACTTCATGCGAACCGGCGAGGAAACGAGCTTTCAGTTCGACATAAAGGACCATATGAGAAAAGGCCACAGCTTCAAGGACTATATCTGTCCGGACGATTACGAGAACCACTCCGACTATTTCAAGATCGGTGATCGCTGCGGCCGTGTGATCCTGCTCCGGGACTACGCCTCATATATCAAGGACAGCATGGTGGCGGAGATCACAGACATCAACCGAAGCATGATGCTGAGCATCGACGTGATCCCGGTGCCTACGGATGAGGCGGTAAAGGAAGTGGAACAAAGGCTCCTTGGGGTGGAGACGAACATCACCAACTGGCAGAGAAAGCAGAACATGAACAACAACTTCTCTGCCGTTGTCCCCTACGACATGGAGCAGCAGAGAAAGGAATCCAAGGAATTTCTGGATGACCTGACCACCAGAGACCAGCGCATGATGTTTGCGGTGATCACGGTGGTGCACACCGCAGACAGCAAGAAGCAGCTGGACAATGATTCTGAGGAGATCATGACCATTGCCAGAAAGCATCTCTGTCAGATGGCGGTTCTGAAGTTTCAGCAGCTTCCGGGACTGCAGACTGCCCTGCCCTTCGGAGTCCGGAAGATCGACGCATTCCGCACTCTGACCACGGAGTCCCTTGCGGTCTTCATGCCGTTCCGTGTCCAGGAGGTCTATGACAAAAACGGAATCTACTATGGCCAGAACGTCATCAGCAAGAACATGATGATTGCAGACAGGAGAAAACTGCTGAACGGCAATTCTTTTATCCTGGGAGTCTCCGGGTCCGGAAAGTCCTTTACCGCAAAGAACGAGATCACCAATCTCATTTTGTCCACTGACGCGGACATTATCGTTGTGGATCCGGAGCGTGAGTATGCGCCTCTCATCAAGGCACTGGGCGGATCTGTCATTGAGATCTCCGCCACCTCCCAGAACCACATCAATGCCATGGACATGAGCAGCAATTACGGAGAAACGGACCCGATCATTGAAAAGTCCCAGTTTCTCCAGTCTCTCTGTGAGCAGATTATCGCAGGGCACAAGTTTGCCAAAGGGCAGCAGTCCATCATCGACCGCTGCACGGAAAACGTCTACCGCTACTACAAGCAGGGAAACTATATGGGAACGCCGCCGACTCTTGCGGACTTCCGTGATGAGCTGCTGAAGCAGAAGGAACCGGAGGCCCAGTCTCTGGCGCTGGAGCTGGAACTTTTTACAAGAGGGTCCCTCAACACCTTCGCAAGGCAGACCAACGTGGATACCTCAAACCGACTGATCTGCTACGACATTCTGGAGCTGGGAGAACAGCTCCGTGCCATCGGCATGCTGGTGATTCTGGATTCCATTCTGAACCGCATTACGGAAAACCGGCAGAAAGGAAAGCAGACATTCGTATTCATCGACGAGATCTATATTTTGTTCATGCACGAGTATTCCGCCCAGTTCCTGTACAAGCTGTGGAAGCGTGTCCGGAAATACGGCGCCTACTGCACCGGGATCACACAGAACGTGCTGGACCTGCTGCAGTCCCACACTGCCAGAACCATGCTTTCAAACTCCGAGTTCATCGTCATGCTGAACCAGGCGGCAACAGATCGGATCGAGCTGGCCCGACTGCTGAACATCTCTGATCTTCAGCTTTCATATATCACCAATGTGGATGCAGGACACGGCCTGATCAAGGTGGGCTCCTCTCTGGTGCCCTTCGAGAACAAATTCCCGAAGAACACGAAGCTGTATAAGCTGATGACCACTAAACCGGGTGAAGGACTGGAGGAAGTGAGAAAGCCTGCACCTTCTAAGCCTTATGCAGCATCTTCTCCTGAATCTGACCTGCTTACCGATCAGGAGCTCCGCATTCTGGAGAAGATCCGTGAAGTGGCAAAATCCCAGGAAGAGTTCGATGCGCTGGTGGAAAAATACCTGAAGCCTCTGCGTGAGAAATCGTAGGATAAGCCGGGAGGGACGCCCTCCCGTACATGAGGACCGATGATTTCGACCCTCATATTTTTTGAAAGGAGGAGCGATGTATGCCTGAGATAAAGACCCGGCAAGTTCAGAAAGGAACCATCAAGTCACTGGACCGGGCAGCGGCCCTGACCTGCCGGATGAAAGACGTTCAGACCAGAACAAAAGACCTTGTCGATGATCCCCGTGCCCGAAGCAGCAGATCGGCGAACGAGTACGCATCGAACCGGATCACGGGCATGGCAAAGGATACGGGAACGGATGCGGTGTATGCAGCGGAGAAATCAGCCACCTGGTCAGCAGGAAAGATCCGCCAAGCAGTGGTCCAAACGCAGGAAGGTGGCCTCGTATCTCCAATCAGAGCCCGGAGTTTCGTCCGGATCCGAAGAAAAAAGCTTGCTGAAAAGGAGCAGATCGCAGCCCGTCAGCGGAGCATCCGGAACTTTGCCAACAGCCGACAGCTGGCGAGAACAAAAGGAAAAGAGAAAGCGATCCGTGAGTTCGCCAAGCAGCGGACCGTTGTGGATTCCCAGAAGAGATCCCTTCAGAGTATCCGTATCACGAAGAGAGCCGCCCGGCGAACTGGAAAAATGGTGCAACGAATGGCAAGGAGACTGCGGGATCTGATCCGAAGTGCAAAAGCAATGATCGGAGCCATATCTGCCGGAGAAATCGTCTGCCTTGTGATTGTACTTGTCTGCATCCTGTTTGGTGCTGCATTTTACTTCTTCGGTGATGATAGTTCGGCAAACTACACGCCGGTGAGCCCGGAGGTAGAAGCCTATTCTGCCGTGATTTCCAAATATGCCGGACAATACGGAATCGGTGAATATACGGAGCTGGTCAAAGCAGTCATGATGCAGGAGTCCGGAGGCAGAGGCACTGATCCCATGCAGGCCTCGGAAAGCGGCTACAACAAGAAGTATCCTCACTCTCCAGGGAGCATAAAGGACCCGGAATACTCCATCCAGTGCGGCGTTCAGGCACTGGCTTCATCTCTGAAGGAGGCCAGGTGCAAAAATCCCATGGATATGGACCGAATCCGTCTTGCGCTCCAGGGCTACAACTATGGCAATGGATATATCTCCTGGGCTATAGCCCGGGACGGCGGCTACACAGTGGAAAACGCTTCAGATTTCTCGGACATGCAGGCGAAAAAGCACGGCTGGAAGTCCTATGGCGACAAGCAGTACCCTGCCCACGTTCTCCGTTACTATCCGTACGGCAATTACAACTACGGCATCGGCAACGGCAAGATCATCAGCGTTGCTGCTCAGCAGATCGGCAACAGAGGAGGACAGAAATTCTGGAGCTGGTACGGTTTCCACGGCCGTGTGGAATGGTGCGCCTGCTTCGTTTCCTGGTGTGCAGATCAATGCGGATATATTCAAAGCGGTACAATACCGAAGTTCGCTGCTGTTGGAAACGGCATCAGCTGGTTCAAGTCCCATCATCAGTGGCAGACCAGAAGCTACAAACCGAGTGCCGGTGATGTGATCTTCTTCGACTGGGGCGGTGATGGCAGCCCGGACCACGTGGGACTGGTGGAAAAATGCGATGGCAGAACCGTTTATACCATAGAAGGAAATAGCTCCGACACGTGCAGAAGACGCAGCTACCCGGTGGGCGGAAGACAGATCTACGGGTACGGAGTGCCGAAGTATTGATTGGGCGATAAAAAGCCCAATTTACATAATGGTTGTGAAAAATAATACAAAGAATTCGGCTTGTATGGTGTACTATTAATGTTTTTTATAGGGTGCGCATTACAACTGAGTCTTTTTTTGATGATTGACTATGCTTGAAAAGAGAGTAGAAAACTATAAATAATGAAACAGTAAGACAAACAATAAAGGTGAGAATGAAATCGAACGTTGGATCAACTTTGAAGATCTGGCAAGGCATCTGAACCTCAGCAACGATATTATCCGCTTATGGATTAAGAAGAGAACCATTCCATACCACAAAGTTGAACTTAAGTATTAGTTACGTTTATCGGAGGTGGACGAATGGGTCGATAGCGGACAAAGTGCAAATACTGATCAATAAGTCAAATGGAGGAGCAAACTAAGATGGCAACAGACAGCAAAAAAGAAAGGGAACGCGAAGAACTACATCGCGCCATCTGGGCGATTGCAGATGAGCTAAGAGGTGCTGTAGATGGATGGGACTTTAAGAATTATGTTCTTGGTATGATGTTCTACAGATACATTTCAGAGAATCTGACAGAATATGTCAATAAGGGCGAGCACGAAGCAGGGAATACTGATTTTGATTATGCAGCTATGCCGGATGAAGACGCAGAGATTGCTCGTGAGGGGCTTGTTCAGGAAAAAGGGTTCTTTATTCTGCCAAGTGAGCTTTTTGCAAATGTGACCACAAGGGCAAAGGATGATGAGAACCTGAACGAAACTCTAGAGAAGGTGTTCCATAATATTGAAGAGTCAGCAAAGGGCAGTCCTTCTGAAAAAGACTTTGCAGGCCTGTTCGATGACTTTGATGTCAACAGCAACAAGCTCGGCAGTACGGTTGCTAAGAGAAATGAAAGACTTGTAAAGCTCCTGAATGGCGTTTCTCTGATGAAGCTCGGGTCAGTACAGGATCATGATATCGATGCTTTCGGAGATGCCTATGAGTATCTGATGAGCATGTATGCGTCAAATGCTGGAAAATCAGGAGGTGAATTTTTTACGCCTGCTGACGTTTCAATCCTTTTAACACGGCTTGGAACTGTTGGAAAAACAAAGGTCAATAAGGTTTATGAAACGCCGTGCCTAATTCCGATACAAAATCAGGCCGCCTGAGACCGCTTTCTTTCGTTCATTATTTTCCTAAACCTTGAAAACAAGCCGTTCCTGGACACCGAGGGTGTGTGCAGGAATTTTTTAGTTTTTGGGACTTTTCTGGCGCGGGATTCTGCCCGGAAATCTGGCTGTAAAAAAGCGGTGTGCATATCCGTACACCCTGTGTAATTCATGAACGATTATTCTGTAACTTCTTAACGAGATGTACATTCCTAACGATTTACCTCACAGTTTCAGCTCTGGGACGCTCTAGACGCCGGGAATCCTCTCTCCGCTTGACTTTCAGGGCGCTTTGAGTGATGAATGGCGATGCGGAAATACGAGGACCGGCGCTTATTGAAAGGTGCTGGGGAAAATTCTCTAACGATGGAAAAAGTCCGCAGAGTTTTCATACGCAAAGAAACGGAGGTAAAGGTCAATGGATGATAAGTAGAGATCAAGAATCGCAGTGATGAGATCGAACGGGTATGGGTACAGGGCGATTGCCGGGAAGCTGGGGATAAGTCCCAATACCGTCAAGTCCTACTGCCGGAGGAACGGACTCGGCGGAGTGGCGCAGCCGAGGAGAAAGGCGATCCAGTTCACCGGGGAGATCACGCCGTGCAGGAACTGCGGAATGGAGATACACCAGGTTGCGAAGCGGAAGAAAAAGATATTCTGCTGTGACAAGTGCCGGAACGAGTGGTGGAACAACCATCTTGATCTGATCGACCGGAGAACCTTCCATACGCAGATCTGCCCGACTTGCGGCAGGGAGTTCGAGGTCTACGGGAGTGCGCCGAGGAAGTACTGCTCGCATCCCTGTTATGTCAGGGACAGGTTCGGAGCGTGAAAATGTTCTTATGACCGAGATTATATCTGCTCAGGATAAAATACGCCATCGGCGCTTACTTTACCTATGCGGTACGTCTCTGTCTGGAATCTGATAGGGTAAGGTTTCTGTTCATCAGTTTGACCGGAATCACGGACGATGGTCTGCTTCGACTCATAGGAGTATGCTATTTCTATCTGCTCGGTGTATTTCTCTCCGAACCGGTTCTCCAGCTCAAGGAGGAGAGTAAATGATTCCCCGTTGTAGTTACGCCAGAAAGCAGTGGTCGCATACAGACCGATAACACCCTCTTCAGAGATAAAGACAAGTACACTTACACCGATAAGTCAACAACCACGGCTTACTCTGAGAGCAACACATCTGGCAATGTTACTGTTACTTCAGGAACAACAGATATCACTGTAAATGATGATACAGTTACTGCAAATGCTGCCGCACTTAATGCTAACGAGCAGTACTATGATATCCAGATTTCAAATAATCTGACTGGCACTAACGAGAAAGTTGCTGTGATCCGTGTAATCACGAGCAGAACTGCAAAAGCATTCTCTACTCTTAAGCTTACTCTTGAGGGCAAGGATTATTCTGCTGCAGCATCATATGATGCACAGGGCAATGTTCAGGATAAGACTGATGTAGAGGCTTCTCTTAAGCTTTCAACAGCTGATAAGACTTCTGTTCCGTTTACTGTAGAGTCATCAAACCAGTACACTGTTACATCTAACGATCCTAACACTGTTGCTGTCCAGGACGGCACTCTTGTAGCAAAGAAGACAGGTAATGCTGCCATCACAATTGCTACTACTGCTGATACTACTCATTACGGCGCAGCCAAGATTACTGTAAATGTCAATGTAACTGATCAGGCTCTTGCAGCTAAGGTTGTCGCTGATCCGGCTACTGTCACCCTTGGCAGAAACGTAAAGACCGCTACAATCACGGCTAAGAAGTAATCCCAATCCTTCTGAAGAAAATCAATGATTTGACAATTATCATATAGTTCCGGGGAAAGCCGGTAGAGGCTTCCCGGAACCAATTTGACACAATTGGCCCGTCCGCATTCCCCACGCGGGAATCTCCCATGCGGACGGGATTTTTTTAGTTTTTGAGAAAGGAAGTTTTAAAATGGTTAGAGTAAAGAATATCAAAGGAACCGAAGACAACTTACCACCATCTGGGTATAATTCGTGGGAGGCATATTGGGAACATGAGACAGGAAGATCGTTTTCAAAATGCTCTTGCAGCGGTTGCGGCAATAAAGCACAAGTTGGAGAACATGTGATTAAAGCAGGCAGTGCTGATAGACGTTGGTATATTGTTCCATTATGCTACTCATGTAACAATAAAAGATCGGACGAAGTTTTCGAGGTGAGTGAGCGAGATATGGTTTTTGCAAGTGTAAAACGATGAATTGGAATATTTAACATTTTGAACCTGTCCATAGAATTCCGATCAGAGGATTATATGGGCAGGCTTTTTTATGCCTTGACTTAACTCTATCTAAGAGTGATAGATATAGGCAATATACTTGCCTTAAAGAAGGTTCCTGGCACACCCTGTGCGCTTGAGGATTTCAAGCTTTTCTTGAATTGAGACGACATGTATGGTACTCTCAAAGACGTAGGTGTCGTCTCTTCGAGAAACGAAAAAGGAGCGCTGTCGATGGCTATGAACTACGATAAATTATGGAAGCTTCTTATTGATAAGAAAATGACCAAAACAGACCTGCATGTGCAGGCGCATGTTACGACAAATGCCATAGCAGCGATGGGTAAAGGTAAGGATGTATCCACAAGCGTTCTTGATAAGATCTGTCGGACACTCGATTGTAAGATCGAGGATATCGTTACATGTGAATATGGCACTGAAGAGCCAGACACTCAGTGAGGCATTGTATTTAAGGAGCAGATAGCGTGTGGTGTAAGAACTGTAATATAGAGACAAATGAAAAGAACTGCCCTGTCTGCGGTGAGGAGACAGTCGAAGATACACCGACTGAAGTATATTGGTGTAAGGAATGCCATATCCCTGTCATGCAGGAGGTTTCTCAGCCAGATAAGGGCATCTGTCCGAGATGCGGAAAGCAAATGAAGTATCTGGCGAGGGATATCCGCCCGGTATTTCCGGAGGAGAGGCTCCTGTTAGAACTTCTTCTTGATAAGGAACCATATAAATGGGCAGAGAAATCTGTATGGGCAGAGAATAACAGATATTATATAGATGGGAAGGCGATTTCACTTCCAAACAGGCTGTTCAAAGAAACGAATACGGATGGATATATTGAACAGCTACAGCGGTATGAGAAAGATAATCCTCATAAGTACTTTGAAGAGTATATAGTAGCTTTTGTGAATGCAAATAGAATGCGTCTTGATTACCTGATAGACGAAGCGCATCGATTCATCACAAAGGCGGCAGAGAAGTTTCCGGAGGAAAATATCGTTCTCTCCTTTTCCGGTGGGAAGGACTCCACAGTGACAGCAGATCTTGCCATCAAGGCTTTGAGTGATCCGAGCCTGGTCCATATATTTGGCAACACGACTCTTGAGTTTCCTCTTACTATAGAGTACGCCAGGAGGTATCGAGAGAATCATCCGCAGGCGATTTTCAAGGTAGCGAAGAACTATGAGCAGGATTTTCATAAAGTATGTGAGGATATCGGTCCTCCGGCTAGGATGATGCGCTGGTGCTGCTCAATGTTCAAGACCGGCCCGATCACTCGTGTGATCAATGGGCTGTACCGTAATCAGCGTATATTGACTTTCTACGGAATCAGGAAATCGGAATCGGTCTCGAGAAGTAAGTATAACCGGATTGAGGATGACGCAGAATCGGTAAAGATACAACAGCAGACAGTCGCTTCACCTATTTTCTTCTGGAAAGACATGGATATATGGCTATATATCCTTTCAGAGGACATTGATTTTAATGATGCCTATCGTCTTGGATATGATCGGGTAGGATGTTGGTGCTGTCCAAACAATAATCAGAGAGCACAATTTCTCTCGAGGATATACATGCCAGAAGAATCAAAACTCTGGAGGGAGTTCCTTATCGATTTTGCTAAAAAGGTTGGTAAACCAGATCCTGAGGAATACGTGGATTCCGGAGCATGGAAAGCCAGACAGGGAGGCAATGGACTCGCTGCAGCAGGAGACGTAAAGATTCGTTTTACGAACTGTACGACAGAAGACCACGCAAAGATCTATCGACTTGTACGTCCGATGGATGATGAGTTTTTAAATATGCTGACGCCATTTGGCAGGGTGGCTCCAGAACTCGGACAGAAGTTATTGCACGAAGTGCTTGTGCTTGATTTGGGAACAAATGTACCCATTCTATCAGTGCAGCCATTTGAGCAGGATGGATACGAGCATGCGGTAAAGGTCCGCACGATGAATGTTAAGGATCATGATAGCCTGCAGCATATGGTAGGCTACCAGGTCAGAAAGTTTAATGCTTGCAGGAAATGCCTGAAGTGCGAGTCGCTCTGCCAGGCAGGAGCGATATCCATTTCGGAAGATGGCTATCATATCGATCCTGATAAATGCGTACATTGTAAGATGTGTGTTACCGCAAAGTATCTTCGCGGAGGCTGCATGATGGATAAATATTTACGGACTAAGGATTAGGAGGATCTAAGGACATGGCTATGAGGTTTCGGGCTCATGAGACATTTTTCATAAGGAAGGGATGGCTCAGCAAAGGAATGCGCTTTGTATCACAGAAGCCTAATGTCTTTACAGACAAAAAAGAAAATCCCATGGATGTCCTGGGCATCGGGTCAAATATGGTGAGATCGCTCCGGTACTGGCTGCAGGCTGTGGGACTTACCACGGAACCGGCAAAGGGCAGAAAGGATCAGACACTTACGGATTTCGGAAAGCTGGTCTATGCACATGACGCCTACACAGAAGAGCTCGGGACTCTGTACCTGATGCAGTATAAGCTCGTAACAAATGCTGATATGGCACCATCCTGGTACTATTTCTTCAATGAATTCACTATGCAGGAATTTGGGAGAGAAGATTTTCTTGAACAGATACAGAGCTATCTCAAGCTGCAGGATACTACAGTGGCCTTGAGGTCTCTTACAGATGACTTCAACTGTGTCATGAATACTTACATTTCGAGGTACAGGTCAGAGCAGTCAAAAGACTCGCCGGAGAATAACATCACCTGCCCTTTTAGTGAGTTGGGATTAGTTGACATTCTAAGCCGTGAACGCGGCAACTATATATACAAGAAGACAATTCCGTCGGTCCAGAGTTTCAACCCATGGGTGATCATGGCAGTGATATCTGACCAAGCGGATGGAAGAGACGAGATCGGGCTAAATGAGCTGCTTACTGCAAAGTGTAATATAGGGAAGGTATATAACCTGGATTCGATCTGCATGCTTGAGGTACTGCATGAAGTGGAGAAGATAGGAGAAATAAAGATAAACCGCACGGCGGGGCTTGATGTGATTGAGATCATTAACAAGCGGACGTTTGAAGAGTGCGTTGAGAAATATTATGCTGACATTGAGAGGACAGACTGATGAGTAAAATGATACAGGTCGCACCGGGATTCCAGTATTCGGTGAATATCGGGTATGACTTAAATCATGATGATAAACTGAAAAACTTCATACCTACAAAATCTTCAATGCAGCTGTTGAAGGAAATACTTCTCAGTACACATCCTGACTCCACAGAACGTGCACGTGTCCTGATCGGAGCCTATGGAAAGGGTAAGTCACATATCGTTCTTACGATTCTTTCTATCCTGATGCAGCGAGACCGTAGCCTCTTCGTACATCTGATGCCAAAGATCGATGAGGATCCGGAATTGAAGCAGCTTATAGATAATTACTATAGCGAGAGTAGCAATAAGATACTCCCGGTAATTATCAACGGAACAAGTACAAGTCTGCCTCAGGCTTTCCTGCTGGCTTTGCAGAGGACTCTGAATGAGAACAACCTGGATATCATGCCTGAGACTAACTACAAGGCAGCTATCAGGACAATAGAAAAATGGAAGACAGACTATCCTGAAGTCTATGCTACTTTCAAGAAGGGGATCAGTCTGCCTATTGAAGCGTTCCTCGAGGAATTGGAGAATTATAATTCAGAGATTTATGATGAATTTGAACGCATCTACCCATCGCTTACGGCGGGAAGCCTTTTTAATCCCTTTGTAGGATTCGATGTAGTTGATCTGTATGAGAGCGTGACAAAGAGCCTCAAGGAAAGAGGCTATCTGGGGCTATATGTGGTTTATGATGAATTTAGCAAGTTCCTGGAATCTAATATCACGTCTGCTACTGTCAGCGATACGAAGATGCTTCAGGATTTTGCGGAGAAGTGCAACCGCAGTGGTGAAGCTGAAATGCATCTGCTCCTGATTTCGCATAAGGAGATATCCAATTATATTGATAAACTGCCAAAGCAAAAGGTCGACGGCTGGCGAGGAGTATCAGAGCGTTTCAGACACATACATCTGAATAATAACTTCTCTCAGACTTACGAGATCATTTCGACTGTGATCATGAAAGATAAGGATGAGTGGGAAGCTTTCTGTAATAAGCCACAGAACAAGGCCAGATTCGATGAACTCATTAAGCGGTATGGAGATCACGCTATCTTCAGCGATGCCAAAGAGCATGAGCTCGAGACCACTATCTTTGGCTGCTATCCACTGCATCCTGTGTCTACGTTTATCCTTCCTCGGCTGTCAGAACAGATAGCACAGAACGAGCGTACCTTGTTTACTTTCCTGTCTGCGGATGGTCCATCCACACTTTCTTCTTTTCTAAAGAAGCCAGGCAGACCGGTATTTTGTGTCATCACACCGGATCTGATATTTGACTACTTCGATCCGGTTTTTCAGAAGGAGCCTATCTCCGGAGAGATACACAAGAACTATGTATTGACAAAAACTATCCTCGAACAGATCAGAGACCAGGAGCTTGAAAGCAAGATCGTAAAAACGATCTCTCTGATCTACACTCTTGGACAGTTTGATAAGCTGAAGCCAGTCAAGGAAGAGCTGGTCGGTATTTTTGGCATGGAATACACGCCTGCAGAGATTAATGCTGCCATAGAGCACCTAATAAATGATGAATATGTCATTTATTTGAGACGGAGCAATGACTACCTGAAACTGAAACAGACCTCAGGCGTAGATATCGAGCAGAGAATTTCGGATACAATCGCTTCGTTGGATGCTCACTTTTCGCTCAAGGCTGCCCTGGATGCGGCAAATATTGACCGGTACATTTACCCATCTCGATACAATGATGAACGCGAAATGATCCGCTATTTCAAAGTGGAATTTGTAGAAGAACAGGAATTAGAAGATGTGGATTGGAATCGGAAAGCAGAAGGCGTTCATGCTGATGGCGTTATTTATGCGATTGTTCCTGACAGTAGTGATTCCATAACCCGCATCAGGCGGGCCGTGCTTGAATCCAGCAAAGGTGTAGAGCGGTGCATCTTTGTTGTTCCAAAAAAGTATACAGAGATCAGATCGATCCTCAAGGAATATGATGCTGTTCAGACATTACGTACTGCGGCAAAAGAAGATCCGGTACTATTTGAAGAATATGAAGCCATCTATGAAGATCTCCGGGAGGTAATCAATTCCTTCATAAGCGGATGCACACATCCAGAAGAGTATCGTTCCGTCTATATCAGTGATGGTGAAGAGCGGATTATCCTACGCAGGGCAGCTCTTACGGAGCTTGCTTCTGAGCTATGCTTTAAGGCTTTTTCCGAGACTCCTGTGATAAATAATGAGGCGATCAACAAAGAAGAGATCACTTCGATTGCCAATAACAGCAGGAATAAGATCATAGCGGGGCTGCTGCGGAGCACACTAGAGCCTAACTTAGGTTTGACCGGATCAGGACAGGAAGTCTCGATCATGCGGAGCACACTGCTTCGCAAAGGCGTATTGATCGACGATGAATCAGGAACGCGGATTAATCTGTCTCCTGATGATGAAAAGATGAAAAAGGTTCTCGATACGATTGTTGCTTTCATCATGGAAGCGAAAAAGAATGGGCGCATATCTTTTGCAAAATTGTATGACGAACTCACATCGGCAGAGTATCACATTGGACTTCGCAGCGGAGTGATTCCGATTTACATAGCTGCAGTATTTCATGAGTACCATGAGGATATCATTCTGGAGAATGAGCATGGACAGGTACCAATGACTTCGGATACGCTTCAGGCCATCAATTCATCTCCGGATGATTATCAGATATCATATTTGGACTGGGATCCGGAAAAACAGCGCTTTGTGACTGACATTGCCGAAATGTTTAGTCAGTATGTGATCGAAGCAGAACGGGATCTGAGTGCATATGAATACGCGGCATCCGCCATGAAGCGTTGGTATCTGTCTCTGCCTAGATTTGCGAAGGAGACAACAGGAGTTGCAGGTAGAAAAGTAAACAGCAGATACAGGAAGATGGTAAAGCTCCTGAGGCAGAATCTCAGCGGACAGGAACTGCTCTTTGAGAAGCTGCCGGATGCTTTCGGATACAAAGAATTCAATGAGGGCCTGGCAGAGAATATCGCACAGGCAAAAGAATTCTATGATACAGCGGTCTCAAAACTTAAGGAGTTGCTGATTGATGATACCAAGGAAATCTTTGCTATTAGCTTCAATAGATCCCGGATCAATAGAATATCCCTGTCTTCCGTGATAAAGGATTGGTGCGAGACATTAGATGAGCATATCTTCGAGCAGTTGTTCGAGAACGGGACTGAAAAATGCCTGAGTCTGTTTAAGACTGTAACCAATGATGAGAGCACTTTTGTCTCCCGTCTGGCAAAAGTGGCTACGGATCTCCGGGTAGAAGACTGGAATGATAACACGATCGATCGGTTTGTTGAAAACCTGAAAATGTATAGAGATACAGCGGAATCTTTCCATAGCGGGGAAACGGAGGACGATCCAACTTCTACATCCGAGTATGAGATTCATTTCAGGACAGATGACGGAAAGACAGAAGTAAAACGTTTTGATAGAGTTGATTCCACGAAAAAAGGAAAACTGCTGTACAATTCCATTATGGCAGAAATTGATTCTATGGGCTTCTCGATATCTGAACAAGAGAAGAGACAGATACTCCTGGATATATTAAAGGGAATGTGCTAAGGAGGCAGATGCATGGCATATTTTGATAATGCAGCAACTACATATCCGAAGCCAGAATGTGTTTATCGTAGCATGGATGAGTTTTATCGTTCTTCTGGTGCTAATGCCGGAAGGGGAAACTATAAGCTCTCACAGAGCGCGGGATCACTGATCGGCGAGACTAGAGAGCTAATACAAGCCCTCCTGCATTGTTCCGCGAAGCAGGTGGTATTCGAACCCACAGCGACGATTGCGCTCAATCTTATCATCCAGGGAATCATTTTTGATGGCGCTGTAAATATCTATATCAGTCCATTTGAGCATAATGCCGTTACACGAACTCTCCATCATTTTGAAAAAGAGGGGGTCATAAAGGTAAGACAGTTAGCGGTCTCTGATGAGATGGTATATGACATGGAACGTATCCGTTATCAGTTTGATGCGGATAAGCCTGATTTCGTGATCGTAAGTCATGCTAGTAATGTGTTCGGATTGATAGCACCGGTCGAGAAGATTTTTTCACTTGCAAAGAAATACAACGCAGTGACCCTTGTTGATATGGCACAGACAGCTGGTCTTGTAGATCTGAATGTAGGTCTTTCAACTATTGATTTTGCTGTATTTGCAGGGCATAAGACCCTTTATGGCCCTACCGGAATCTCTGGGTTTGTTATGAATCCAGCCATGAAGTTTTCACCGGTACTTTTCGGCGGAACCGGATATGAGTCTGCTAATCAGGACATGCCAGAAGACCTGCCACAGAGATATGAGATGGGGACGCTTAATATCTCTGGCATTGCTGGCCTGAATGCTGCGTTGAAATGGGGTAGAGAAAAAACCATCGATGAAATCTGGAATACAGAGCAGGAGCATAGACAGAGACTGATAGAGCTACTTGAGCGGTATGATTTCATTCAGATAATAGGAAATGAACCTGGATGCAGATATGTAGGTATTGTATCTGCTGTAATAGAGGGGATAAGCAGCGACAGTGCGGGACCAGTATTTGATGAATGTAATATAGCGGTCAGAACCGGTCTTCAGTGTGCTCCTCTTGCTCATCGGTTTGTGGGGACATATCCGGCCGGTACTGTACGCTTTAGCGTGAGCTACTTCACATCAGACGAGGATTACGCTGAGTTAGAAAAAGCTCTTGATTATATCGAGGATGAGATTTAGGAGAAAGTATGAGCCTGAAAGAACACAATATAAAAAGTGAATATCGCTCTCTGATCGACAATGTCATCCAGGACTTCTATCTGCCGCTCCTTCATGATGCCGCTATGTATCGTAGAGCGGTAGGATTCTTTTCGTCATCTTCTCTTGTGGAGATTTCTAAGGGAATTGGCGATATGGCACAGAATGGTGGCCGGATCGAGATTGTTGCATCACCGTATCTTTCTGATGATGATCTAAAGGCCATCAAGGCTGGATATGAGAATAGAGAAAAAATCATAGAAGGCGCTCTTATCAGGCAGATTTCTGATGAACCATCTGATTATTACTCGATGGAGCGTCTCAATCTCCTGGCAAATCTGATCGCAGACGGTATCATGGATATCAGGATAGCGTATACTGACAATAACGGTGATATCGGGATGTATCATGAAAAGATGGGCATCATAGAAGATTCTGATGGGAATCATGTCGCGTTTTCTGGTTCTATGAACGAGTCAATGACAGCAATGTCTATAAACTATGAGACGATAGATGTTTTCTGTGATTGGAAAGGAGCGGAGGCCGATCGTGTTCAGCTGAAGGAAAACGCCTTTCATGCAATGTGGAACAACGTGGAGCCGAGCCTCAAGGTGCTGGAATTCCCAAAAATATCAGAGACTCTGATCGAAAAATACCGACGCAAGAAGCCGAACTTCGATATTGATAAAGAGCAGTTTTATAAAAGAAAAGAGACCAACAAGAATTTGAGAGGAGAAATGCATTCTAAGGAGGCTATAGGCCCTAGAATCCCTGATGATATTTCACTGCATGACTATCAGGAAGATGCTATAACTGTATGGGTAGGCGAGAACTACAGAGGGATCTTTGATATGGCCACCGGAACCGGAAAGACATATACCGGCCTGGGCGCGATCTCCAAATTATCAATGGACCTTGGAGATGATCTAGCCGTGATCATCGTGGCCCCATATAAGCATCTCGTGGAGCAATGGGTTGACGACATAGTACGTTTCAATATGAAACCTATCGTGGCTTACGGAGATGCTTCGCATAAGGACTGGAGAAAGAGATTGTCAAGGGCTGTACTTGACCAGAAGATCAGAAAGGATAAAAGATTCTTTTGCGTGGTATGTACGAATGCTACTTTTACAGATAAGTACATGCAGGAGCAGATCAGCAAAATAAAATCCCCTATTCTGCTTGTTGTTGATGAGGCACACAATTTCGGAGCCAGATCATATGCCAAACTGCTTGATGACAGATTCACGTACAGACTTGCGCTTTCCGCTACACTTGAGCGGCATCGTGATGAAGAAGGGACTGCGTTCCTGTATGACTTCTTCGGCAAGAAGTGCATAGAATACACATTGGAGCGTGCTATTGCGGAAGATAAGCTGACTCCATATAAATACTATCCGGTGCTTGTGTACTTGAGTGATATAGAGCTCGAATCATATGAGCAGCTGTCCTACGAGATGTCGAAATATGTGATCAAGGGCAGAGATGGTAGACTCAAACTGAATAAACACGGAGAGATATTAGCTCTCAAGAGATCTAAGGTTGTAGCTGGCGCTATTCAGAAGTTGGATGCGCTAAGAGAGGTAATCGAACCATATAAAGATGATAATAATATTCTTGTGTATTGCGGAGCCACGAGAATATACGAAGAAAACGAGGATTCTCCTGATGACGAAACGGATATTAGGCAGATAGAAGCGGTGACAAAGATACTCGGTAATGAGCTGGGAATGAGTGCAGCACGATTTACATCTGAGGAAAATATGGAGCAAAGAGCCCTCATAAAGGAGCATTTTCAGGATGGTGACCTGCAGGCCATTGTGGCGATCAAATGCCTTGATGAAGGTGTTAATATACCGGGGATCAGGACTGCTTTCATACTTGCGAGTACGACTAATCCCAAGGAGTATATACAGCGCCGTGGAAGAGTACTCAGAAAGGCTCCAAATAAGCCGTTTGCCGAGATCTATGATTTTGTAACACTACCAAGGCCACTTGATTCGGTGTCGGGACTTACCATAGATCAGGCAAATCGGGATATAACTTTGGTAAAGAATGAACTGGCCAGGATCAAAGAATTCGGAAGATTGGCAATGAATTCTATGGAAGCCAATAATCTGATCTGGGATATAGAAGAAGCATATCATTTGGATGGGTCTCAAACGGAGGAGGTTAATGATTATGAGTGACTACAGTAACATCCGGATTGATGATAAGTCTATCGAGAGATTGAAACGCAAGATCATCATCCAGGAGAATAGGAATCTCAAGACCAGAGAAAAAAGTGACAGTCAGATGATCGCATGGATTAAGAAACAAATCGAGGAGGAAGTGCAATGCTGCTTAAATCAATAAAACTAGAGAACTTCCGGCAGTTCCGTGATGAATCCATCGACTTTGCTGAAGGTGAGAACGGGAAAAATGTCACGATCATATTAGGTGAAAACGGAACAGGAAAGACAACATTCGCTCAGGCTTTTTTCTGGTGCATGTATGGAGAGACTGAATTTGCGGATAAGGTAATCTTGAATAAAATTGTCGCAACTGAAATGACTCCGAGCGATGAAAAAGAAGTCCGGGTAACACTGGCGCTTCGGCATGGTGAAGTAGATTACAAACTTATCCGTAAACAGGTATACCATAAGGATCACTCTGGCAATGTAAAAGGAGATAATACTATCTTCGACATTGAAATGAAAGATTCCAGTGGAAACACTTCTTACGTGAAAAAATCCCTATGCGAGATGGAAGTGAAAAAGATATTGCCGAAAGAGCTGTCGAGGTATTTCTTCTTCGATGGTGAGCGCATTGAAAAAATGAGTAAGGACATTTCTACCGGCAAGAAGGCCACCGATTTTGCAGATGCAGTAAAGGGACTGCTTGGCCTGAATGCAATGATCAGCGCCTTAAACCATTTTAATCCTCGGAAACAGTACAGCGTTATTGGGAGTTATGAAAACTCCTTTAACACCAAGAGTAACAAACAGATAGAGGACTATACCGCTACTATAGAAAATTGCAAGAAGAGACTTGAAGAGATAGACGATGAGTTTGAACAGCTTGATTCTCAGATTGCATCTGCTGAAACAAGGAAATCAGAGAAGACTGCAGAGATAAAACAGTATGCAGAAGGTGAAAAGCTGCAGGATGAAAAAGAAAAGCTGCAACGCAGTATTAAGAGCGCCGAAAATAGCAAGGCTGCAGTAAACAAAGCGATATGTAAGGATTTCAATAATTCCATGAGTTCGTTTTTCTCCATATCGATGATTAAACGCGCTTTGGAAGTGTTGTCCGATCACGATTTCCTAGGAAAAGACATACCTTTTGTCAGAAAAGAAACGATTGATTATTTACTTAGACAGAAGGTGTGCATTTGTGGCACTCAGCTTAATGAGGGATCCATGGCATACAATAAAGTGAAGGATCTCGCTAATTATGTGGCACCTAAGTCAATCAGTAATAAAGTATCGGATTTCAAGGATGAAGCTAAAAGCCGTGTTGGAAGGCTCGAAAATCTTACAGAGCAGATGCAGGTAAATATGACAACTGTAAGTGAGCAGATGGATGATATCTCTGAGAAGACGGATGAGCTGCATGCCGTAGAAGAAAAGTTAAGTGGTGGAGATGTTAGAGAGAAAGTACGTGCTATTAATAATGAAATCAAAAGTTGTAATGATGTGATAAATAAGAGCCGTACCAAACGGGATAAATTGAATCAGGAAAAGGGCCGTCTTGAAAGAGACATGCAGCAAGCAGATACTGCCAGACAGAAACTGACGCTTCTTGATGAGTCGAACAAGAAGACGCAGCTTTACCTGACTTGTGCCAGACGGATCTACGATGAATTGAATGAGGTGTACACCTCCAGCGAAACAAAGATCAGAAATCAGCTGCAGAATACCATCAATGATATTTTCAAACAAATCTATGAAGGAGGTTTGTCTTTGACCATAGATGAGAAATACCATATTACAGTTCAGGCAAACGACTATGAAGGTGATGTGGAGACATCAACAGCTCAGAGCATTTCTGTAATCTTTGCTTTCATCACCGGCATCATAAAAATGGCCAGGGAAAATCGTAATGCTACGGACGAGGATGCAAAATTGCTCTCGTCTGAGCCTTATCCTCTTGTTATGGATGCTCCGTTGTCGGCTTTTGATAAGAGACGAATAAAGACGGTATGTGAAGCCCTTCCGGAGACTGCAGAACAGGTCATCATTTTTATCAAGGATACGGATGGTGAACTTGCTGAAGAGTATATGGGAGATAAAATCGGCAGCAGACATCAGTTTGATAAGAAAAACGAATTTGAAACAGTACTGATTTAAGGAGGAGCGGCATGTTTGATAAACAATACAGATTCAGAGGCAGACACGCTCTTCGTGTAGATATGCTGACAAGCGTGTTTGATGATTTAAGTAAAGCAAAGCTGATTGACAGAAACGTGGATGTATATGCAAATGCTCCATTGATTGGATTCCTTTATGGGAGAACGGCTGATCTCGATAATACGAAGAATCCGGATACAGGTGAAGTCTACAACACGAATGTAATGGGCGATCGTGTCATGTATTCTAGTAAAGAGCTTGGATTCAATTTTGCGCTTATCATGCTATTAGATTCCAACTATGAACAAGACGAAGAAAAGCGGATTGACAAAGCATTCAGATTCCCTGGTAAAGATCCGGCAGATGAAGAACGGTTTAACAGTTATGTCAGAGGTGGCATAGACGTGCTCTACGAAAAACTGATCACAGATGATGGATCCCGTGATCCTGATTCTTACATTGAGAGGTTATATGAATTCGTAGAAGATTTTGAAGATAAATTTAACAGCGGGATAAACAGTGAGGATATCCTGAAATTATGTATAAAATAAGTGAGTGGGTGAGGTTTCGGTGGGAAGTGACAATAGAACAAGTGCATATCAGCATCTGGTCAGATTATCAGAAAAACAAGGATATGTCCTGTTTGATGATATTATAGATGCCTCTGACAAATGGTCGCTTCCCATTCAGGATGTAGACTGGCTCTCGAGCAGTATAACTGCACGGGGGATATTGGTCTATGATACAGCTCCGGCTACAAAGAGTGTCGACTCAGACGATGTGTATGATGATTACGCACAGGTCGACTATGAGGAAACGTTTGATCGAGTGATAAAAAAGGACCATACTTTGCAGCCCTTTATAAAGTATGTAAGAAAAATAAAGCCTCCGCAAGCTCGTGAAATGGATCAGCTGAAGTACCAGGTGAAGGAGGGAAATCAATACGCCAGAAAACGTGTATTCGAAATGCATCTTCGCTTCGCGGTACGGATCGCACTGCAAACAGCAGAACAATTCAGATGTGAAATGGCAGATACGCTCCAGGAGGCTTGTATCGGTCTCTTGTATGCCGTGGATAAATACGATCCGGATTCTGGTGATCCGTTTGGCTCATATGCATCACTTTGGATCTTGCAGAATGTGAGGAGGACACTGCCAACACGCAGACCCTTGGTGTATTATCCTGTTCATGTAAAAGAGGGGTACATATCAGTGTGTCCGATATTAAAAAGGAGGGGCTACATCGGAAGGTGGGACTGGAACACCACAGACATGGAAGATATCAGGCAGATAATAAAACAGAAATTGGATTGCGATGATTCACATGCGGATGATGTCATTAATCAATTCATTCCATTAGAATCCTTTGATGAACAATATGAAATGTTTTTGAAAAACATCGATGATTACGAAAAACACGAACTTCATTGGAGTGTGCATCTCGAACGTTGTTTTTATAGTAATGATACTTTAGTCGAAATAAGTGATGAGGCTCTTGAATATTCCGGTGTGCTGAAAGCGCAAATCCGGTGAACTGGAAATCACCAGTCCGGCCGGTGGAAATCATAAATACGTGTATTCCGGTTCAACG
>NZ_FNBF01000014.1 GCF_900102225.1 Eubacterium pyruvativorans | reverse complement strand
AAGACGAAGGCTGAGCGGGAGCAACCTACGGCGTAAGAAGCCCCCTGAGAACGAGCCGGAGGCGAAGTTCGAAGGGCAGGAGTTATCCACGCGAGGGTTGCCCGAGGGAGCGGTTCGCATAGCAGCGGACTGCTCTTTTTCTGTCTGAAAAAGGTAAACAACGTAGAGGGAATCTGAAGATTGTCTTGGATAGCCTGGGAATATAATTCACGTGATGCCCGTCTATACGGACTCTACCACATAGTCATTGCCTCCTTGGTGGATTTTGTGTGGTAACTTAATTTTACCGATGGCATTAGACTATGTCTATTTTTATTCAATTGAATTTGCGAAACTTATTATTCGTTATCCAACAATTTGCTGATGCCCTGACCGGCTCGATGGACGATCGTCCAGCCGGTCTTTTTTTGTACAAAAAGTGATCTGCCTCCGATCGCCAAAGGCTCAAGGTCATGACTAAATGTAATAAATATGTTGACAGCAAGGCACACTCCTGCTATAGTAACGTTGTTAGATGAAATGATCTATGTTACATCTGAGAAAGCGGGTGAAGGAACCGGTTTCAGGAGGGATCACGGATCAGAATCATTGACGAACAGGAGGAATATCTGATGTACATATATTATCCGGATATGCTCATGATGAACGGTTCGAAAATGAGCTTTGAGGAGAAAATCTCCGTACTGTGGGAGCAGCTGGCCAGTGCGGACGCAGTTGTGATCGGTGCGGGAAGCGGGTTGTCCACCGCAGCGGGGTATACCTATTCCGGAGACCGGTTCCGGAAATATTTCGCCGATTTTGAAGCGAAGTACGGATTCAAGGATATGTATTCCGGCGGTTTCTATCCGTATGAAACGATAGAAGAATTCTGGGGATACTGGTGCCGGTACATCTGGATTAACCGCTATGCTCCGGTTCCGTCGGACCTCTATGGGAGGCTGCTCGAACTGGTGAAGGACAAAGATTACTTCGTGCTGACGACCAATGTGGATCATTGCTTTCAGAGGAGCGGATTCGATAAGAAGCAGCTTTTCTATACCCAGGGGGATTACGGTCTGTTCCAGAGCTGTTCGCCCGGCGGTGCATCGAAAGGCAGGACCTACGATAACGAAGAGATGATCCGGAAGATGGTTCTCTCGGAAGGGTACCGGATCGGGGATCATGGAGAACTGATTGTTCCGGAAAGTGCTGAGATCAGTATGAGGGTGCCGTCCGACCTGGTTCCTGTCTGTCCGGACGACGGCAATCTGATGACTACCAATCTTCGCTGTGATGAGACTTTCGTGGAGGACGGGGGCTGGCATCAGGCGGCGGAGCGGTATCAGGATTTCCTGCGCCGGCATAAACGGCTTCGTGTTCTGTATCTGGAACTGGGGGTCGGAATGAACACACCGGTCATCATCAAATTCCCTTTCTGGAAGAAGACGGAGCAGAACCCGAATGCCTTCTACGCCTGCGTCAATCTGGGGGAGGCGGGCTGCAGCCGGGAGATTGCAGACCGGAGTGTCTGTATCGATCAGGGAATCGGAGAGGTAATCGGCGCGCTGGGCGTTTGAAAATATCATTTGATTTCTGATGACGGCCGGATTCCCGGATCCGTGAGAGATAAGGAGGAGACTGTATGAATGAGAACGAATTGATCGCACAGCTTCATTTTCTGATCAATTGTCTGAAAGCTGAAATGCCGGAGTATGCGGCATATGGCCTGCCGGATGATGTGGAACAGTTATTTAATCTGTATCGGGCGCTCTGCAATGTCCGGATGCCGTCCGGGGATACCGGACATACCCTGCCGGATGACTTCTACAGGGTGCAGTCGGAAGTCCTGAAGAGCATCACAGCGGAAAAGGGAATCACGGATGCGGCGGAGCTTCCGGCGAGCGGACAGGATGGCCGCCTTTGTCTCTGGCAGGGAGATATCACCACACTGAAGGCAGATGGGATTGTGAATGCCGCCAACGCACAGATGCTCGGCTGCTTCTCACCGCTGCATGGCTGCATCGACAACATGATTCATACCATGGCAGGGGTCGAGCTGCGGGAGAAGTGTTATCAGATCATGAAGGCACAGGGGCGCAAAGAACCGACCGGCACGGCGAAAATCACGCCGGGGTACAATCTTCCTGCCGGATATGTGATTCATACGGTGGGGCCGGTTGTGTCAGGATGGCTTACCGAAGAAGATGAGGAATTGCTGGCCTCCAGCTACCGGTCGGTACTTTCTCTTGCGTCCGCATATCAGCTGGAATCGGTGGCATTCTGCTGCATTTCCACCGGGATATTCCATTTTCCCCAGGAAAGGGCGGCGGAAATCGCCGTGCGTACGGTGAGAAGCTGGCTCGATGCACATCCGGACGCATCGGTTCACCGCGTCATTTTCAATGTGTTTAAGGACAGCGACCGGGATATTTACAGGAAGGTTCTGTCTGCTGGTCATTCATGTGACGGAAGGGACAAAGAAAAAGATTTGGATTAGTTGCTGCAGCAAACGGCAGAGTAGCTAATGCGGAAAATATCTTCTCGGCGGCGAAGAACTGACGCTGAATGACAGAGGCGAAAGCGTTATCTCCTATGCGGATTATGCCATTGCGATGGTTGACGAAATCGAAAAAGGAAATCATATTCAGCAGAGAATTTCTGTTGTCAGAGCTTAATCGGTAACCCCGAAGTATGATAAAATAAAATCTCCAGAGAAATAAATTTCAGGCTTCCGGCAGCGGCCGGGAGCCTTCTCGCGATGAGGAACAGAAGGAAAATATATCATGCAGATTTCAACTAAATTTACAATAGCCATTCACATTCTGGCAGCCGCAGAGTACTTCGGGAAAGATGAGAAGGTGACCAGCGGCCTTCTTGCTTCCAGCATCGGGAGCAATCCGGTGATTATCCGGAATCTCATGTCCGACTTGAGAAATGCCGGGCTGATTGAAATCAAAAGAGGGCCGGGGGGCATCGCAATCACCAGACCGCTGGATCAGATCACGTTCTATGACGTGTATGAAGCCGTGGAGAAGAACAAGGAAGATTTGTTCCACTTCCATGAGAGTTCGAATCCGCTGTGCCCGGTGGGGAGGAATATCCATGCGGCTCTCTACGGTAAGCTGCAGGATGTACAGAAAGATTTTGAGGACAGTTTGAAAGAGAAAAAGCTCAGTGATGTGATCTCTGATCTTTACAAAGAAATAGAGAATGCGGGATGATCAACTCGTGGCAAGGAAAAAAATGATTGAAATTGTCGGCCGGGAAGAGTAGAATGGAGTTAAGTTAGAAAAGGCTAACCAAGATTAGAAGTGGTAAATAAACGGTTTGGGTAAATGATGCAATCCTGCATGCGAAACTGCAGCGGCAGATCGGGAGGATTACCGTGGGACTCTTGAAGAAGTATTTCAATCAGACACGAAAGCCGGAGGGGAAACTCGGCCGGCTGATGATCTCCGGAATGAATTCCGGGCATGCGAAACTGACCGACTGGGGATTCAAACAGCTTCCGGAAATTCCGGTGAAGAAAGCCGTTGACCTCGGCTGCGGCGGAGGACGAAGTGTTTCTCTGCTCCTTGAAAAATTCCCGGGAAGTCATGTGACGGGGGTTGACTATTCTCCCCTTTCCGTGGATAAGGCGAGGGAGTATAACCGGGACGAAATAGATGCGGGATGCTGCACGATCATGCAGGGGGATGTTTCTTCTCTTGATTTGCCGAAGGAAACTTATGACCTTGCTACGGCGTTTGAAACGATCTATTTCTGGCCCGGACTCGACCGGTGTTTCAACCAGGTGGCCGGTATCCTGAAACCGGGAGGATGGTTTATGATATGCAATGAATCCGATGGGACAGACGCCTCTTCCCTTAAATATGAGAAAATCATTGACGGAATGAAGATCTATACTGCGCAGGAAATGGAAGCTGCCCTTGAGAAGGCGGGATTTACAGAGGTCAGAACGAATCATCACGGTTCGAAATCGTGGATGTGTGTCCTCGCAATGAATCCGGCATAACCATATACCACCCGAGGCCTCTCACGGGAGGCCTCGGAAAATCAGAACTCTTTCCTTTCCATGATTCGGATACTCCACAGATAGCACCCGAGGCTGCCAGCAGATTCCCGCCGGCAATCAGAATGAGGAGGATAGCGGGAGGCAGAGCCGATAGAAGGTGAACCAGTCTGCCTTTCTCCGATACAGTACAGAATTGCTGCGATGCACCATGCTGCTGCAGTACAAATCAGGATGAACAGGTATTTTTCTCTGACATATGTTTTCCGGTCAACCGGCAGTGTCATCTTTCAACGACAATGCCCGGATAATTATCAATATAGAACTGTTTTTCGTTTGTCAGGCACGCATATCCGAAAGGCTCTTTCTGCGTTCTCAGAAGATATTCTTTGTCAAGCTTTTCGTACACATCATCATGGACCTTCAGGACGGCATAATCGCTGAGGATGATGTCGGTGTCTCCGTTTTCTCTGTCCCGCTCAGTTCAGAAGCCTCTCTGCCGCTGATCGAAATGTGTCCTGCGTCCGGACGGATCGGCCCGAGAATTGCCTTGATGATCGTGCTCTTCCCGACCCCGTTCTTCCCGGCAATGCCTGTAACGGTGCCGTCCGGTACCTCCATGGAGACGTGAAGGCGGAAATCACCGTAGTTTTTCACAGGATTATCAACCTTAACCATCAGTCGCCCTTCCATATGATCCTTACGATATCTATCACGTCGTCCCTGGTGAATCCGACCGACTTCGCCTTCTGAACGGCGGCTGCGAAGCTGTCTTCCACAGACATCCTTCGCGCTTCCAGGGCAAGCTGCCTGTTCGTCGCAGCAACGCAGGTGCCCTTCCCGTGCACAGTGGTGACAAAGCCTTCTTCCTCCAGGCGGTCGCAGGCCTTTTTCACGGTCAGAGCGCTGATTTCGAGCGGATTGATCTATAATACGATATAGATAAGAGTAATTAATCGTTGAAATAGAAAAGTATTATAATTATAATTAATAAAAAGGATATGTCAGAAGGATTGAATTGCGAAAATTCTGTGATATCCTCAGGAGAATTAGTTGTCGGATTTACTTATGCTTGCAGCACGGTGCATACCATGTTGCATTTCGAGGAGGGCATAGAAAACATGAACAGAAGCCTCGCATAAGCATTCGGTTAAGCGCAGTTGTTCTTGCGCTGCTCATGGTCGTGATGTTTATGCCAACCAGTGTGATGGCGGAAGGAAACTTTGATACAGGAGGCGGAACGTCCGCAGCGGAACTGCAGTCCGGGTCGGACCAGGAATCCGGCGGCTCTGAAGCGGGCAGCGGAAATAACTCCGGTGAAGCCGAGGAAGGACAGCAGACTGATTCAGAAGTGGCGCAGCCATCTGAAGTGAAAACAGAGACACCTGCAGAAACTACAGGGAAGACCGGGGACGATGTGGGGGAATCTTCCAATAATGTGACCCCGGACATTCCGAAAGATTGGTCTCGTTCGAAATCCAAGACTGCGACGAATCTGGACAGCAAGTTCAATTCGACCATAACACTTTCTGTGCCGTCTGCAGAAGTGCCGATCGCTACAGATGTCGTTTTTGTCCTGGACAAGTCAACCAGCGCCGATGTTAAGGACAGTATTATCGGTATGCTCTCCGACTTGCAAGAGAGTATTGACAACAGCGGAGCGACAGTGAAGGTTGGCGTTGTGGTCTTCAACAAAGAAGCCAAACAAGTGCTTCCACTGACCAAGCTGACAAAGGACAACGAAGGTTTCATAGAGAATGCGGTTAACAGCAAACTAGAATCCGGAACGAATCTTCATGCAGGAATTCTCGCCGGGACGAAAATGCTGGATGAGGATTCATCCGTCGATAACGGCCGGAAATATCTGATCCTCGTCAGCGACGGAATTACTTACATGTATAATTCCAAGCCAACCGCAATCAATTCGGAAAACGGCGACCGGACCAACGCAGTCGCAGGCCCGGACAGCTGGAGCGTGAAATATGATTCGGATGAGGTGAAGGAGAGGTGGGATTCCTATCTCGGGAAAGCGAAGGAACAGATCGAAGCTGACGGGAGTAAGTACGATATACCATATGGAACCGGGACGTATTCTGACGGGAAATACATTTCCTATAACACTCGTGCGTATCATGCGATGACGGTGGACAAAGCGCTCTACAAGTCCTATGTGGCTTATGCAGATGCGGCATCCAAATATCACACCTATGCACTGACTGCAGAGTCTGGAAAGGGGAGCCAGTTCCAATGGGGTCCATCCTTCATGAGGTATCTGAACGAAGGTGTGAGCAGGAATGAGGGAAGCATCGATTTCAATATCATCAAGAAGGAAATTTACTATGTTGTCGGAAGCGGAAGTTCCATCACAGATGTCATTGGTTATGGAACCGACGACCACAGAAATGATTATGACTTCCAGTTCGTTAATGATATTGACAAGATCAAGATCGTTTATGGAGGGAAAGAACTCGAGAAGGAAGAAATCAGGGCGAACACATACGGCTTCGGACCGGACAGCTCGTGTGAGGGGAAATATAAGTTTGTCCTGCGTTATCATCCGGAAGGAACAGGGAATACCAGCGAGGAACAGTTTACCGTATCTTGCAATGTTCCTGTTACATTGAAGGATAAACTCCAGATTGTTTACGACGTTCATCTGAACGATCCGCAGACTGCATCCGGAACGTATGGAAAGTATGACAAGGATGGCTCCAAAGGGTATGACTCCCTGAAGACAAACAAAGAAGCGGTTCTCCATCCAATCGATTCGAATGGGAAGGAACTGACGGCGGAAAAGTTCCCGGAACCGACAGTAAGTTATACCGTGTCCCCGGCTCCGGTTACACCGGTAACCCCGGATGCGCCGGCCGCCACCCTCTCCGTCCGAAAGGTCTGGAAACTGGACGACGGCGGAACGAAACCGGCATCGATCAATGTGGTGATCACGAGAAACGGCAGGGCATACACGGAAACACTGTCCGACGCAAACAACTGGACATATACAGAGACCGTGAACACGACGGACGTTATCACGGTGACGGAAGGTGCCATCGACGGATTTAGAGCCAGCATGGACATCAGCGGCTTTGACTTCACTATCACGAACGATGATGCGGCACCGGATGAGCCGGACGAGCCGGTGATCCCGGATAAACCATCGAAACCGACCAAGCCGTCGAATGGAAGCACGCCTAATACGGCAGCCACGAAGCCGGCCGCAGTTTCCGCCAAGGGACCGAAGACCGGAGACGACTGCAATGTCCTGCTCTACGGCGGAATCTTCGCATTGGCGGCGGCAGGAGTCGCAGTGATCATCTGGAGACGACGCAGGGCGGCGAAATAACACAGTAATGAAACGCTTAGGATGACCGAAAATCCGGCGCTTGACTGATCAATCGTCAGAGACAATTCCTGAAGGCCTGCATCGGAGAGGGGCAGCTTCCCGGACGACGAGCATCGTTCGGGGGCGGCCCCCCTTTTTCGGCCTGCGGATGGCAATGACGAAGAAAAAGATTGGTGTACAGCAGGATTGCTGCAGCATCTCCTTGCGCCAGGGGGTCTTTTCTGCTATGATGATTAGGCAAAGCTAACTGCGCGGCGGTTTATTTTATTTTTTTCGCACATGGTTAGTCGTAACTAATTTTAGAAACGGAGGTAAATCCTTTGCTGGAGAAAGCGATTGTGGAGCACTGCGCACCGACCCTGGCAGGGCTGAAGACCGGAAATATATTTTCTTTGAAAAACTGCGGAAAGGATCTCACGCCGGAGATCCGGGCGCTGAATACAATTCTTGTGAAGAGGGGGCTGCGACTGATTCCTTTGAGACGGACGCAGGAGAGCATCCTGATTTATCTGTACCGTCCGGAGGATCTCTGCTCGGATCTTGTATTTCCTGATGCGGAGCGTATTCTGGAGGAGAAAGGATATCCCTGCGGGAAACCGGGGTTCTGTATTGTGGAGTTAATCCGCCGGCTGGTTACGGAAAGTGCGTTTCCCCATGAGATCGGTCTCTTTCTCGGTTATCCGCCGTCTGATGTGAGGCAGTTCATCAACAGTCCCTGGGACGGGGTGAAGTGCGTGGGCTGCTGGAAAGCCTACGGGAACGAAGCGGAAGCTGTTAGAACGTTTGCCCGGTTCAGGAAATGTACGGAATCCTATCGCCGGGCAGTGAGAAGAGGGGTTCCCCTGGAAAAACTGATTGTGGACACCCGAAATGGCAGGAGGATGGAAGCGCCCCTGTAAATGTCGGACCGTCTTGAGATGATTTATGGAAAAGAAGTTACTATGAAATTTATAAGTGACTTACAATGTCGTTAGTATCTTGCTTCCGGATGTTCAATCTCATAGAGTAAGTATGTCGTATCAAGGGATTGTGAATAGTGGAGGTAACGATGATGAATGGAAATGTTGTGCAATCGTTGAAAACGAATATATAAGGCTGGTTGAGGGAATATGGAATATCAAAGGAAATTGGACAAGGACATCCGCTGTCCGTTGGAGTACGGAATGGATCTGTTCGGCGGAAATCCTATGACGAAATACCGCCCAGAGTGGAATGTTCTCTGACGGAGAAGGGAAAGTCCGTTGTTCCGATTCTGCAAAGTATCTGTGAATGGGCCGGCATGTTTTACAAAGAAAGTAATGATTTGACAATGATCCAGTGCCGGAAGAATGATCGAAATGGTGAAAGAAAAATATAAGAATTACCTCTACATTGAAATCATGCCGGAAGAAAGAAAAAATGCCGCATTAGATAGGTGGCCATAAAACAGTAGCCCACGAAAATTACTGATATATGGCATCTGTCTGACAGGGTTGGAAAACATGAACCAGGCATCATTGAGATGAAAATCTTGATGATGCCTGGTTTTTCCTATAAACGATAGATTCCCTTTTGTTAAATCAAAATACATTTTAGGATACAGTATCTATATTATTTAGTTTCACAACAAAGATAATGCAATAGCATAAAATTCTGTTGTGATTGTGAGATTGCTATTGAGAACGTCGAAAAAAAGATTATAATGTAAGTAACACATTTCTGTGGGGAGATACACATGAAAGTTAGCTATAAAAAGCTGTGGATACTATGTGCCGAGAAAGAAATAACCCGTGCTGAGTTGAGAAAGAAAGCAGGGCTTTCTTCTGCTACCTTCACAAAGTTAGGTAAAAATCAGGAAGTAAACCTATCTGTTTTACTGCGTATTGCGGAGGTAATGGATTGTAACGCTGGAGACATGATGGACTTTATCAAAGAAAGTAATTCTGCAGCTATAGATCCGAAAGAATGATAGCAGGATTGAGGTGATCATACATGCCCTTAACCCATGTATGTGTATGGGATGGAAAAGCTGGATATCGTCGTGTATCAATAGAAGAAGCTTGCTCCATGTACCCGTATACAGTCGCAGCTAATAGAGGGATTTTTGTTTGCTCTTTGTGTGCACAAAATGTTGGACTGACAGCTCCTGGCGCCAATGTACGACATTTTCGTCATACATCTGCTGCACAGAAAAAAGTGTGTGAAGATCGTGCGCAAGCGTATGCACGGGCCAGCACGGGATATAACTGTCATCCGATGCCACTTCGCATTAAGGTGGCTCACGGAAGCTACTTGTTGGAATTAGGCTTTTTTCATGCACCATCTTCTGCTACAAGCGGTCCCAGATGCCAAAAAATCATAATTACAGATGATAACAAGCAGCAGCATATTTACTCATTTGAGAGACTTTCTTTAGAAGGTGTTACCTATCTAAACGTAGGGAATATTCCCAGCACAGAGTACTATCTTTCTTATGATCATCCATCATCAAATTTGGATAGATATTGGCCGTCTAAAACAGCAGGCGTCAATATCAGAGGTTCATTTTTTGATTGTTCTACCGGGAAAATATTGTATTCTGGCAGTAAAGCATATCCTTATCGAGATTACTATCTCCTTCAGTGCGGATCCATTGGATGTGTACCTCATGGAATCTCCTATGAAAGCATTGCTGAAACCAGAACGGGCTCCTTTACCTGGTATTTATATAAAATCCATGTGCAGGATTTCTCTGCCTTAGTTGCTCAATTTTTCTTGAAGAGGTCGATTTTCTTAACGGAAAAACCAGTAGTTTTTTATCCGATTTGGCCACCGTATGTTGAAGATCCTTATTTCTTGTATCACCACGATCCAAGAATTTATTTTTATATGCAGGGTGGAGATGCTGAACTTAATATTTACCCAGCTACCATATATGCTCAGCACCAAAATCTTGGTGATAGGAAACTCTATAGGATTTATGCAGCATCAAAAGAACAGTTATTATCTCTGGGGCAGTCGGGCGCAATTGGTTTTTCTTACCTCATGACAAAACCCCTGGATATGGTTGCAGCATTTCCGGAGGTACAGATCAAAAGTATCGATGGAAATTTGATTGCAGAAGATACCTGCAATCGACTTCCTAAAGGAAAACAACTAACCATTCAAACACCTTTTGACGGAAAGGTTATCCTCCTAAAAAATAATAAGATCTTAGAAATACGACATATTGTTGCTGAGGAAATACTCACCGTAGATGATCTTTCGTTTGGGTGTGAGGTTCGGATTTTCCAGAGCTGCGACATGGTTCGAAGTATAAGATTCGAAAAGTCAAAGGAAAACAAAAACTACGCTGATTTTGATCAAGAAATGATTCAAAAATTAAACAATTGCAATGGACCTGCGATGGCTGTTCCCCATAGTGTAGGGGGAATAGCAAAGAGCCTTTCGAATTTCCCACAGTCAAAAAAATGGTTATATCGAATGATTCGGAAAGGGAATATTCCTGTAGATGCTTTTAAGCTCATGGTATCTTATCAAAACAGAAAGAAGGGGGCTGTGAAACATGACTAATGATATGGTGGAGTTTGTTTCAGTATGCCGTATTTCGGAAGATTCTAATGGACGTATTTGGCTAACTCGAATTGCTGACATCAACGATCAGCAACTATCGGTTCCTTACAAATCCAATCGAAGCACAACCTATTTTGAAAACCGTGATAGATTATATCGTAATGACGGCCCTTCTCAGGTGGACACGATAGGCGTATGGCGCTGGACAGCAACTCCTAATCTTAACGATTCGGAAACCGACTACGTGCAATCTTTTTTTGTGTCGGATATTTTGCCGATACGTGTAGTGGTTAGTCAAGACGTAAAATCCACGCAAAAACTAATTGAATCTTTAAAAGACGGTTCAGTTTGGACAAAGCCGTATATTTGTGACACGTTATTTTGCTACGAAAGAACAAAGGGTAATTTCACAGGAGTTCTGTGTCGTCCTGAAGAGTTTGTTGTCTGCAACAAATATGCAAAGCTTAAGGATACTACCTATTCACTCCCTTGTTTTTCCTTCCAGAGCAGCGACATTTACAATTGGAATGATAAGAACCTACGCTTTATGAGGCGTATAAGATTAGGAGAACCTGAAAAGTATATCCCTGTTGGTAATGTCGATGAATTGATTCGGACTACAATTTCAGATCGCATGTCATGGAAGCTTTATAAAGATTGTATCGGGAAAACTAAAGCTGAATGGAGGGATTGTAAAGAACTTTTTGACCGAGCGTGTATGGAGTCTCTGTATGAAGAAGTTTCAGAAAAACTTGGTTGTCCCTTGGAAATTGCCAGTGAAAACGTTGAACAATTCGTAAAGAGAGCCGGTAGCCTTATTCAGGAGGGAGACATTGATTCTGATGTTTTAGCACAAATTGCATTGAATCACGATGCATTGCGTGCTCAATGTGAAGCCGCTGTTAAAAGTCAATGGCTGGCTACTCATGCTGAAGAAATTGCTACAGCTCAGTCTGAAATTGATCAAAAACATAAGGATGCGGCTGATGCTGAAGCTGCCTATAAAAAATTACTTGCGGATACATCAAAAGCACAATCAAAACTTGATAGCATTTTGAAGAAGATTGAAGAGTATGAGGCATTAGGCACTAAAACCGTTCAGGCCATCCAGGATAAAATTGGCTTGGCACAGCAGGATATGGCTGGCTTTATTGCAGAATTGTCGGCCTTTATGCCCCAGCAATCCGTGCAGAGTGGTTCGACAAACCGTTGGACATTTACCCTCGGCGAGGTGTGCCATAGTATGGACAACCTGGAAGGATGCAGCAGCTGGAGGGATACTTTCGAACTGCTATGTGACAACCTTCAGCTTGCGGGTATCGGATCGCAATGGACAACTATGCTGTCCTCCTTCCTATACTCTTCATATCTGAATCGTATGCCGCTGTTACTGGCCGGCCCCAACGCAAACGCCATTGCAGATGCCTTGTCTATGACGATCTGCGGTCAAAAAATCGATCTACTTAAATGCTGCGGTGAACAGGATGCCGAAGCATTTTCCGGGTTTGTGGAATCAGACATGGCTGCGGTGCAAAATCCGTTCCACCCAGACTGGGTTTCCTGTATCTCTCATTCCAACAACGGTTTTGCCTTGTGGCTTCATCCGTTCACCGAAGACCTTCAGATCGAGCCTCGCAGTTTGTACCATTATGCTTATCCCGTTTTTACGGAATGCTTTGTTGATCAGCTTCCCTCTGTAGAAAATATGGACGCTGGTCAGGAAACGGTTGAATACGATGAATTCAAGCCAGATCCAAAGTATCGGGCTAAGATGGGCCCGGTCAAAAAGCTGGGCTTGAGTCGGCTGATGCTGAGCCGTCTGGAAAAGGTTTTGGCAGACGCCAAGTGTATAGGCTCCATTTCTGATACCAGCATGGAATGCCTGTTTGGAATGTTGCCCATGTGCGTTTTAAGCGGTAAACAGGAAGCACTGACTGAGTTGCTGGATAGTGAGAAAAACATAAAATCAGAAGTCCGGGCGGAGCTTCAGCGTTACGTAGAAGAGTGATATTATGAAAGATCAACTGATTTCTGAAATATCAAAACAGCTAAATATTGCAGAAACTGCTGGTACAGAAAGCCTCTGTAAAGCAATTTATAGTGCAACGGGTAAGATGGCTCTTGCATCAATTTGGGACCATCCCGAAGATGAAAAGTTCGTCTCTATTCAGCACTTTAAGAAGAGAGCGGCCCAGGTTTTGGACGCATATCTTTCCATTTACCCAGAGGCTGCACATCGCTTCCCATCGGATCGGAGCGGTATCATTGAGGATATATACGAAACCTACAGAAGGAACGGATTCTTTTACCATTCTTCTCATCGGTTGTATCCTGCGACACCAAGTACCGGAGGGATGGGACAATGCTCCTTGTACCGGGGCGTTCCGCCGGAGAAGCCGTGTTACATGAGCGGATTGGGGCTGTATGGTGTTACAAAAGCTGCAGAGCATGGTCAATCTGCGGCAGAGATGTTTGAGCTACAGAAGCAGCCCCTTTCCGACTATTTACAGGAAGTTTTGGCGAGCAATGACTGGAACGAAGTGGAGTGGCCCGAAGATGCGGAATTTTTGCGCTTGAAGCCACCATTTTCCAGAGGATATTGGCAGGAAAAACCGGACAAGATTGAAATACCCTCAATGGCCCGTTACGGAGCTCCCAATAGGCTGTACGTCTTTTATCGCTGGCTTAACGGCCATTTTGAGCAAAAGTCAATTCCCTCCTGGAGGGTAGATGATTTCAGAACCATTGGTCAGCCTGGCTATGGAGAGTATCGGCGCATCGCCTGTGGACTTTTAGAGGCTGCGCAGAAGCTCCCGCCAGTGGTCGTTAAATCTGCCTCAAATCATACGGTGTCGATTAAATTGGGATATCGTCTGCCCCCTGCAGAAGAGGACTTCTTCAAGCTATACAGCTGGCCGATCAACTTTGATATTACGCAGAAAACACCACAAGTGTTTCAGCGTGAAATGTCCGGAATTGTGTATCCGGTGTTCAAGCAGCATCTGGAATCCATTGGATACCGCTTTGTGGAGGAATAAAACATGGCAAATGGAGCAAATGCCGTACATATGCAGCTGCGGCAAGCTTTGGAAAACTATATAAAATCCCAGTATTTCGGGAAGTCCCCCATTCTGCTTTCTGCGCTGCAGGGAAAGCTGGACCAAGAAGGAGTTTTATATCAGAAACCTTATATTGAATCCTCGCCTGCCTATAAGAGTAAAGAAAATGGAATACAAGATTCCGAAGTATTGCCTGACTGGCTGAAAAACTATTTTACCCAGCTGTCCATCGCAGACCTGGGTGTCTATCCTGCACCCTTCTGCCATCAGATTTCTGCTCTGGAGGCAGCCTTCAGTGGGGAAGATTTGTTTGTGTCCACTGGTACAGGCTCCGGTAAAACTGAGTGTTTTATGTGGCCCTTGATGGCAAAGCTTGCTAATGAGGCCAGAAATCGAACAGACAGTTGGGAGCTTCGTGGTGTACGCACGGTTATCATGTATCCCATGAACGCACTGGTCTCTGACCAGGTGAGTCGTCTTCGCAGACTGATCGGCGACCCGGATCATCGCTTTGTGAAAATTTTCCGTGAGATTTGCGGAAATGGTGTCCGGCGTCCACAGTTCGGTATGTATACAGGCCGTACCCCTTATGCAGGATCGGAACCCAGAAAGGACGCCGATCATAGGCTGGAAAATACCTATTCTAAAATGGTCCACCCGGAAACGGATGAAGGTGAAGATTTTCTGCGTCAATTGACGAAGGAAGGTAAACTTCCATCCAAGGAAAATTTTGATGCTTTCCTGGAGAAATTACACAACAGCAAACATATCCCCGATGCAGAAGATGCGGAATTAGTCACTCGTTTTGAGATGCAGCAGTTCTGCCCCGATATTCTGATCACCAACTATTCTATGCTGGAGTATATGCTTCTTCGCCCCAGAGAGAAAAAAATCTGGGATGATACCAAAAGATGGTTAGAAAGTGATCCCAAAAACAAGCTTCTGTTTGTTATTGATGAAGCACATATGTATCGTGGTTCTGCCGGTGGAGAAGTTTCTCTGTTGATCCGAAGATTGTTTCACCGTTTAGGAATCGATCGGAGCCGAGTCCAATTTATTCTGACCACTGCCAGTATGCCAAACAATGACGAAGAAGACCGCAAGGCGGTGCGGGACTTCGCCAATGCGTTGACTGTCTCGGATGATAATCATTCGTTCTGCTATCTGACCGGTGAAAAAGAAAAGCTTGATGCAGAGCGCTGCAATGATCTTCCACTATCTCATTTTGTTGGGATGGAAGCCGAACCTTTCGAGGGCGATGACACCCAACGATTGGATGCACTGAATCATTTCTGGTCCGGTATTCCGGGGGCACCAGCTCCCTTTATGGATGTGGATTGCGCATGTCATTGGCTATATGATCATCTCGTTGCGTATAAACCGTTCTGTGAGATGTTTCAGCTTTGCCGAGGGACTGCCGTTTCCTTGCAGGAACTGGCAGACTCCATTTTTCCGGAAGGTGAAACAGAGGATGCCATTCATGCTGTGAGTGTTATGTTGGCGATTGCTCCCCTGGCTCGCAGCGAAGAAGGCAGCGTCCTGTTTCCTGCCCGAATGCACATGCTATTTCGTGGAATCAAAGGCGTTTACGCCTGCACAAATCCGAATTGTCCCCATTGTCACTCTGAAAATGGGCTGACCTTGGGAGAAATTTATTTTTCTGATGGCAGAATGACCTGCAAGGAATGCGGTAGTGCAGTTTACGAGCTTTATAACGACCGTCGCTGCGGCAGTATTTTCATCAAAGGGTATGTTCTAACTGCTGATTTTGAAAATCGCAAAGAAACTTATTTGTGGCACCAACCTGGAATTGTTAATGAGGATGAGGTAAAAGAAATCCACCTGTTCTTGCCAGATACAGATTATCAGTTACCCCAAAAGCAAGGTAAGAATAAAATATTCCCCTGTTATCTGGACATTGAAAGCGGATTTATTAATTTCGCAGATGATTCTTTGGATGGCAAACCCGGAATTAGAAAACTCTATTACAGCGATTTTACTGCGAAGGGACGTCCTAATATTCTGACATTTTCCACATGCCCCCATTGTCGGCATGAGCTTTCCAAAATGCAGCTGACTTCTTTCAGCACCAGAGGCAACCTTTCGTTTTTCAATCTAATCAAAGCACAGTTCCAAGCGCAGCCTCCGGTTCCGAAGAAAATGGGATGCCCGGATCAGCTGCCGAATGAAGGAAGAAAGGTTCTTCTCTTTTCTGATAGCCGTCAAAGAGCCGCAAAACTGGCTCGGGATATGTCAGATGCTTCGGATATGACCGCAGCAAGACAGCTAACTGCTCTGGCAATCCACCGAATGGAGCAGGGAACGAAAGAATATTCGTTAAATTCTTTGTATGACTTCTTTGCCATGGCTGCTGCCGAAAATCATGTGCATTTGTTCCAGGAACAGCAGCAAGAAGTTCTTCTGGAGCATGGGCAGCAGGCGATCAGAAGCTATGAGAAGAGCCAACGACGGCACAGGGATTATGAACCACGGTTTTCGATAGCAGAACATGCTCCCAGTCAGATGAAAGAGCAACTCCTGCGCTTGTATTGCGGAGGATATAATACGTTGGTGGATTCTGCCATCAGTTGGATTGAGCCGACCGATTCCGCAAAATGGGATGCAATCGACGCACTGGAGGAAGCCGGGGTTGATATTGAGGAAGATGCTTTTCTGGAGTTTTTTAACGCCTGGATTTTATGGGCCTGCGATTCCTTTGTCGTGCTTGGACAAACAATTTCCGACGATGTACGACTTAAGGTCCGTCCCAACTACGCAGGCTATGGCATGGATAAGGATTGGCATTTTTCCAACACGCTCAAAGAGTTGATGGGATGGAAGGACAATGATCCAGAAGAAGCAATTTGGGCACGGGTCCTTCGTGAAACCTTTATGGCAGAAGGACAGCACGATGAAGGAAAGTACTATGTTGATCTTTCTCGTGTAAAGCCTCGGTTCGACTTAAATCATTCGTGGTACCGTTGTGAACGCTGCTCTGAATTAACAGCATATCCTATGCATGGAAAATGCCCCAGCTGTCAATGTGAGCAGATCCATCCTATGACACAAGAAGAAATTGCTGCACTGGATTTCTGGAGATCTCCGATTACTGACGCAATGAACGGAGAAACGATTCGTGTCATTGACACAGAAGAGCATACTGCTCAGCTGTCTCATAAGGATCAGCGAGATGAATTGTGGTCAAAAACGGAGCAGTATGAACTGCGCTTTCAGGACTTTTTGCAAGCTGGTCAGGCACCGGTGGATATCCTCAGCAGTACGACCACCATGGAAGTCGGTATCGATATTGGCTCTCTGGTGGCCGTCGGATTGCGAAATATTCCCCCTATGAGAGAGAACTACCAACAGCGTGCCGGCCGTGCTGGTCGGCGTGGTTCCAGTCTGTCCACCATTGTGACGTTCTGTGAAGATGGACCCCATGATGCTCTGTACTTTGCTAATCCTGTTCCCATGTTCAGGGGAGACCCTCGCAGACCGTGGGTGGATACCAGCAGTGAAAAAATTGTGCAGCGTCACTTAGGAATGGTTGCACTGCAAAGCTACTTAAAATTAAAATCCGAGAGCCTTGATGCGATTCCGGCGATTACTTTTTTAGATGAGCATTTGGAAGCGTTTGGCGTTTATCTGAAAACCCACCAGATTTCCGACAATGATATTCTGATTCCTGCCCAGGCCAAACAGGCGCTGGATAGCTACAAGGATGCACTTTCAAGGGCTTTGGCGCAGCTAAAGACGAAGCGTGACAAACACCCCGAGCTCTTTGAAACAGATGACGGAAGTGAATCCGGCAGAAAGTCTTTGCTGGATGCGCTTTATGAAGAAGGCATCATCCCTACATATTCCTTTCCTAAGAATGTGGTCAGCACCTATATTTCCAAACCAAACGGGCAACTGAAATATCAGGTTGAACGGGGACTTGATATGGCCATTGGAGAATACGCTCCCGGCAGAGCCATTGTTGTAGACAAAACGACCTATCAGATCGGTGGTTTCTATTATCCCGGCGGAGACCGAACTGAAGCAACTGCAGCCTCTCCTGCACGGCCTTTTATTCAGGATGCCAACTATCGCAAGGGCGTTATGACTTGCGAGAAGTGTGGATGGTTTGGTTTACGGGAAGACCATATGGAGCATTGTCCCTTCTGCGGCAATCCAACACTGACCCCTATGCGTGAAATGCTGCGGCCTTGGGGTTTTGCACCCAAGGATGCCCGATCCATTGAAACAGCTCAGTTGAATGAAGAATACTCTGCTACCCAGCAGCCGCTATACTCCACATTGCCGGAGGCAGATGATGTGTCCGAGATCAATGGATGTGCCAATATTCGAATGGCAGTTCGACCGAACCAGAGAATTATTATGCTGAATAAAGGTGTAGGTAATAAGGGATTCACGGTCTGTTGTGACTGCGGTGCTGCCATGCCTGGTGATGATGAAAGCGTTCTGAAAAATGTTAAGCGGCCCTATAGCTCAAAATTTAATCGGACTCCATGCAAGCATACGGATACCATCAATGTGAATTTAGGGTACGATTTTATCACCGATATGCTGGTTCTGGAATTCGAACTGGATAGGATGAAGGTAGATGTCAATGCAGAGAAGAGCTCCTGGTTGAATCGAGCTGGTCAATCTTTGGCAGAAGCCTTGCGACTTGCCGCTTGCCAGGAATTGGATATAGAATTTACGGAGCTGGTAACAGGGTATCGTATCCGTCAAAATTCCAGCGGTGATTACGTGGACATCTATCTGTACGACAGTCTTTCCAGCGGCGCCGGTTATGCAGTCAGTATGGAATCTCAGATCCATACACTGCTCTCAAAGACCAGAGAGCTGTTGGAGGGATGCACCTGTGAAAGTGCCTGCCATAAGTGCCTGAAGCACTATCGAAATCAATTTGTTCATGGAATGTTGGATCGAAAGGCAGCGCTGAATTTGCTGGACTGGGGTGAACAAACAAAATTACCGGCAGAACTGAGTCCCGTCCAACAGAAAGAAATTCTGGCTCCGATGACACGAATTCTCCAGCGTTATGGTTTTTCTGTCGATTTTGATGGACATCGCATAACTGTTCGGGGAAAATGGGCCAGCAAGAAACTGGTCATCTATCCGGCGATGTGGGCTAAGCCAAGAGGGTCTGATACAATTTTCATTAGTGATGCCCTAATCAAATATGCAAAGCCGATTGCACTAAAAGAAATTACAGGAGATATTAAAAAGATCAAGAAATGAGTTGATACCCGAATCGTATAGATCTTTTGCAGCCACCATCGCAGATGGTTTCAAAGGGGACTGGGGATGCTTCCCCCAGCAAGCAATTTTTGCGGATACGGCCAGTGGGCGGATCTGCGAAAATGAGGAAACCTGGACAGGTTTCCTCTGTACAGGAGCTGTTCCAGGAACTGAGCATCGCCCATGTGGTCCGGCAGTACCCTTCGGTCCTCTCCGGCGGCGAGCGGCAGAGAGTGGCCATCGCCCGGGCTTTTGCATCCGATGCGGCGCTGATTCTGGCGGATGAGCCGACGGCTTCCCTGGACTCTGAGCGGGGACACCATGTTGTGGAGATGATCCGAATGGAAGCCCACAGCAGGAACCGGGCAGCCGTCATGGTCACCCACGATGAGCGGGTTCTGGACCTGGCGGACTGTATCTACCGGATGGAAGACGGAAAACTGACGAAGATCTGAGGGCGGACTGTGCTTGGCCCTGCGTTATCCCGAAGGCATGCTGCTTTACTTTCGCAGCATTGCCTTCGGTGTTTTTCGTTGGGACAAGAAAATCCCGGGATTCGTTCGTGGAACGGCAGCTTGTTTTCCTTTTGTCCAATATGGATGGTATTTCAGAAGAGATGGATAGTATTTCGGCATGGACCGTTGTAAAATAACAGGTAAATGAAGAGAAATGAGGTGCAGGGATGTTAGGACAGCTGTCCGAGGCTGAGCTCCGTCGGAAATTGCAGGATGCGATTGAAAGGACTGTGATCTGCTGTACCTGGAGTTTTTATGAAGCGACGCAGATGCCGGATCTGCTGCCGGGAAGTGACGAAGAAGGTGCTTCACAGTCCGGCTTTTTCCGTTGTATTGCATGGAGGAGGAAAGAAGATGCTGAATACATTCTGCAGGAAGCCCCATTATGCCGTGACCCGGCAGCTGGCGATGACTGCCATGGGGACGAGAAAGGCTGATCTGGTGATTCGAAACGCCAGACTGGTCAATGTGTGCACGGCGGAGATTCAGGAAGGAATCGACGTGGCGATTGCAGAAGGCAGGATTGCACTGGTAGGGGACGGGGCGCACTGCATCGGACCGGATACGAAGGTGATCGATGCCGCCGGACAGTATATTGCGCCGGGATTCATGGATGCGCATATTCATGTGGAGTCTTCTATGATGAGTGTGGGTGAATATGCCCGGGTTGTGGTGCCCCGGGGCACCACCGGGATTTTCATGGATCCTCATGAAATCTGCAATGTATGCGGGCCGGCCGGTGTGAAAGCGATGATCGACGATGCCCGCCGGGCACCGCTGAAGGCCATGTCCAATGTGCCGTCCTGTGTGCCGGCGGTGGCGGGGTTCGAGGACACCGGGTCCCACATCGGGCCGGAGGAGGTCCGGGAGATGATGACCTGGGACGGCGTGATGGGACTGGGAGAGATGATGAGCTTCCCGAACGTTCTCAACGGCGATCCGGCGATTCACGGGGAACTGGAGGAAACGCTGAAGGCGGATCAGGTGATCACAGGTCATTACTCTGTGCCGGATACCGGGGCAGGGCTGAATGCGTACATCGCTTCCGGCGTGCGCTGCTGCCATGAGTCCACCCGCCCGGAGGATGTGCTGGAGAAGATGCGCCGGGGCATGTATGCGCTGATCCGGTACGGCAGTGCCTGGCACGATATGCCGGTGATCATCAAGGCCATCACAGAAAATCATATTGATGACCGGTTCGCATGCCTGATCTCCGACGACACCCACCCGGATACGCTGGTGGACAAAGGGCACCTGGACCACATCGTTCGGTGTGCGGTGCGGGAAGGACTGGATCCGGTGAAGGCCATTCAGTTCGTGACGATCAATCCGGCCACCTGCTTCCGCATGGATCATGAAATGGGCAGCATCACGCCGGGGAAGTGTGCCGACATTGTTTTCTTCGACGATCTGAATGACATCCGCATCACGAGAACCATCATCGACGGAGAAGTGGTGGCGGAGAACGGCAGAATGACGGTGAAGATCGGAGCACCGAATTTCCCGGACTGTGTGCGGAACACCATGCATGTGGGACATCCGGTGACGCCGGACAGCTTCCGGATTCAGGCGCCTTCCGGAGCGGATACGGTGAAGACCCGGGTCATCGAGATCATTCCGGAACGGGTGGGAAATTACGAGCGGATTCTGGACCTGCCGGTCCGGGACGGATATGTGGAGCCGGATGCCGGCCGGGACGTGATGAAAATGGCAGTGATCGAACGGCATCATGAGACCGGGACGAAGGGGATGGGCTTCGTGAAGGGATTCGGATTCCGGAAGGGAGCCATGGCCCAGACGGTGGCCCACGATGCTCATAATCTTCTGGTGGCAGGGACCAACGACGAGGATATGGCGCTGGCGGCGAATACGCTGATTCAGTGCGGCGGCGGCATGTGCGCCGCAGCGGACGGTCAGGTGCTGGCGGTGGTTCCGCTGCCGATCGCCGGTCTGATGAATGATCTGCCGGCGGAGGAGATGGCGGATCAGGTGGCGAAGCTGGACCGGGCCTGGAAGGAGATGGGATGCTCCATTGCTTCTCCGTACATGACCATGGCGCTGATTCCGCTGGCGTGTCTTCCGGAGCTTCGGCTCACCAACCGGGGCCTGGTGGACTGCCGGACCTTCCGCTTCGTGGATCTGTTCCTGCAGTAGAATACAGCCCTCCGTGCATGTTACCCCCCGGGTACTATACACGGAGGGTTTTCTGCACTATAATTGCAGAAAGACAGAAAAGTCAGATTGAAAGTACGTAATTACAGAATATTACTGTGAAAGGGGGCCTCATGTACAGCAGAAAGAAACGGGTCCGGCCGGTACTTCTGTTGATCCTGGCAGTTGTCTTCCTGCTTTCGGCGGGGGCGGCGGCAACCCGGACGGCGGAGGCGGCTTCATCCCAGGGATACACGACAGACTGGTATCGTGTTCATGTTCAGGTGATGAAGAATTATGAATTCCGGTTCACCGAGAAGATCCGGGTGAATTTCAGTGAACGCCGCCACGGCATCTACCGGGATATTCCCACCGGTGCGAATTACCGGATCCGGGATATCCGGGTGGACGGGGATGCTTACTCGGCGAAGAGGCAGGACGGGAGCATGGTCGTCCGGATCGGGTCGGCAGACCGGTATGTCACCGGGAAGAAGACCTATACGATTCATTACACCCTGGCTCACATTACCAGAAAAGGCGCGGCGAATGACATCTACACAGATCTGCTTCCTACAGGATGGTCCTCCGATATCAGCAGCGCCGGCATCACCATGGATCTCCCGGCGGATCTGACGCTGAAGAAGGTCCGGGTCTATACCGGCAGCTACGGCAGCGGGGACAGCCTCACTGGGGGCTGGAAATACGAGAAGAACCGGCACCGGGTATCGGTGCATCTGGAAAATGTTCCGGCGAAGTGCGGTGTGACGATCCGGGCGGGGGTGCCGGAGGGGTACTGGAAAGGGGCTCCCAGCATCGACTGGACGAACTATCTTTCCACCGCCATTCTGGCCGGTGCCGTGTTTCTTCTGCTGCTGCTCAGACTCCGGCTGGGACGCCGGCCGCAGTATGCCGAGACGGTGGAATTCTATGCGCCGGAGGACATGAATCCCCTGGAAGTCGGTTATCTGGTGGACGGAAATGTGGACCGAAAGGATATCACTTCCATGTTTTTTTATCTGGCCTCCAAGGGATATATCCGGATCCGGGAAACCGGAGAGAAAAACTTCGAGTTCGAGAAGACAGCGGATATTTCGGAAGAGGAAAGCGGGGCGGCGAAGCGGTTCTACCGCGGAATTTTCGGCACGAAGGGTCAGAAGAAGGAGAACGGATTCACGGTCAGCATGAAGGCTGCCGGGGATCGGCTGGGGAAAGCCTATGAGGCGGTGAAAGATATGACAGAGGATTCCTTCACGGGAGAACGCAGCGTCTATTCGAAACAGTCGAAAACCGCCGGGATGATCGGAACAATTCTGTGTGTTGCCGCTGTGTTCCTGCTCATCCTTCTGGCGCTGCTTCGGGACGGGGCATTCCAGGCCGGGCTCATGCAGGGGCTGGGTATCTGTGTGCTCGGCACCGTCCTGCTGACGGCGCTGATGCTCGGGTTCCGGAAGGTGAGCGAATATCGGTACAGCCGGAAGCGTTCTTCCACCGCGATCCGGTATGCCCTGTGGAGCGCCTGCTATGTTGCCCTTGGTGCGATATACATATACCTGATCGGCGGGATTCGTACGGGACAGCCGGACCTTGCCGTGGTCGCCGGCCTGTGTATCTTTCTGATCCTCTCACCGCTGCTGCTCTTCAGCATGCAGATCCGGAGCGACTGGAGTGCCCGGACCCAGGCGAAACTGAAGGGGTTCCGGAATTTCATCCGGGATGCGGAGCTGGCGAAACTGAATGAGCTGGTGGAAGAGGATCCGGACTATTTCTATAACATTCTGCCGTACGCTTATGTACTGGGACTCACGGAGCGCTGGGCGAAGCAGTTCGAGCAGATCCCGCTGGAGAAGCCGGACTGGTACATTCCGTATGGTACTGAGGCTTACGGGAATGTTTTTTATGCCAGTATGTTCAGTTCCCGGATACGGAACTTCTCGGCCGCAGCGGTGCACGACGTTCAGTTGTCTTCGGACAGCGGAGGCTGGAGCAGCCTGGGCGGCGGTTTCTCCGGAGGCGGCGGATTTTCCGGAGGGGGTTCCGGCGGCGGAGGCGGCGGAGCCTGGTAGGGCCCTCCGGAAATCAATACAGAACAATGCAATCAGAAAGGTAGGGGAAATATGGTTGTTATTATTGTCATTGCGGTGATCGCGCTGCTTCTGATTCTTTTCGTTGTGATGTATAATGGATTCGTCAAAAGCAGCAACGACTGTGAAGAGGCGTTCGCCACCATGGACGTCTATCTGAAGAAGCGGTTCGATCTGATTCCGAATCTGGTGGAAACCGTGAAGGGCTACGCTGCCCACGAGAAGGAAACCCTCAGCGCAGTGACCGAAGCCCGTGCCGCCATCGCCCATTCTTCCACGACGGCGGAAAAACTGCAGAACGAGAATGTGCTGTCCGGCACACTGCGTTCTCTGTTCGCTGTTTCGGAAGCCTACCCGGATCTGAAGGCGAACAGTAACTTCCAGGAGCTGATGGGCCAGTTGAAGAAGGTGGAGGAGGATATCGCCAACGCCAGAAAGTACTATAATGCGGTGGTGAAGAAGTTCAACATCAAGGTACAGGCTTTCCCGACCAGCATCGTCGCCTCTGTTTTTCACTATGAAAAGAAGCCGATGTTCGAGACGGACGAGGCTTCCCGGGAGAATGTCCGGGTCAGCTTCCAGTAGACGCCGCTCCCGCCGGAACCGATCTGGAGCGGATGGGTGTATCAATAGAATCGTTATTTTTCGCGCGGGGAACAGATCGTTCCCCGCTTATTCCGTGTGGCATCCTGCAGGAATAGACAAAAAGAAAGTCCGATGCCGGGCGAAGAAACAGCAGAGACAGAAAAGAGGTAAGTTATTCATGGAGAATCGGAATTATGGAAACAGAGGAAGACGGGAGGAGACCAGTGAGGATCTCCGGCGGAAGCTGCGCCGGATCGATCACCGGGGGTATCCGGCATACAAGGATCTCCGGGGACAGTATGATTTCGGCGGTTACCGGCTGTTCATCGATCATGTGCAGGGAGACCCCTTCGCAGCGCCTTCCCATGTGAGTGTTCATCTGTCCGGGAGAGAGGCGGGATTCCCGGGAGAATGGCTGGAACGGGACTGCAGAAGAATCGCTCTGCAGGATGAGCTGCTCCGTCGTTTCGGCCGGGCCATCGGGAAGTACTCCCGGCAGGCAGGGGGGTCCGGAAAGAGCGGTGTTCTCTCCTGCTCCCGGCCGGGACAGGAAATTCTGGAGCGAAGCGCATGCCAGTTCGATCCAAAGAGCGGCGCCCTGACGGTTCGTTTCCTGGTAGGCTTCCCGGCGGCGGGCCGTACCGTGCTGGCCGGGGAACTGGAAAAAATCCTCTTCAACTGGCTCCCTGCCTGTGTGGAGGAGTCACTCCTGTTCTCCCGTCTCCCGGCGGAGAAGCTGAAGGCCGTCTGCGATCTGGCGGACGACCAGGAAGCGCTCCGGAATGAGGTGCGGCGCACGGGACTGGTGGCCTTCGTCGCCGACGGTTCTGTGCTGCCCCGGGAGAGCGGCATTTCCCAGAGACCGATGAAGAATGCGGTGCCGTTTCGCTCCCCGGAGGAGGACCGGGTCACTTTCAAACTGCCCCACCGGGGCACCGTCACAGGCATGGGCATTCCGGCGGGCATCACGCTGATCATCGGCGGCGGCTACCACGGCAAGTCCACCCTGCTGAACGCACTGGAACGGGGCATCTACAATCATATCGCCGGAGACGGACGGGAGTTCATCGTCACCGACCGGACTGCCGTAAAAATCCGGGCCGAGGACGGCCGGTGTGTGAACCGGGATGACATCAGTCTCTTCATCCGCAGTCTGCCGAATGGGAAATCCACGGCGGACTTTTCCACCGAGGATGCCAGCGGCAGCACCTCCCAGGCGGCGTCCTGTGTGGAAGCCATCGCAGCCGGAGCCGGGTGCCTGCTCATGGACGAAGACACCTGTGCCACCAATTTCATGGTGCGGGACAGCCTGATGCAGCGGATCGTGTCCCCGGAGGAGGAGCCGATCATCCCGTATCTGAGCCGGATGCGTGCTCTGGGTGCGGAGGGGGTCTCCACGGTGCTGGTTGCCGGCAGTTCCGGTGATTTCTTCCGGGTGGCGGACCGGGTCATCCAGATGAACCAGTATGTTCCCCGGGATGTGACAAAAAAAGTCCGGGAAATCCTCTCGGAAAACGGCGTAGAAGCAGAAACGGGAGAGCCGGAATGCGGAAAAGACCGGAGCGTCCGGGAATCCGGAACCCGCCGCTGCCCGCAGGCTGGTCCGGAATTCCGCGGCAGAAACGGCCGGGGACCGAAGTCCAAGGTTCTGGGGCCGGACGGATTCATGATCGGCCGCGGCACGGTGGATCTCAGAGGAGTGGAACAGATCGCCGATTCGGAGCAGCTGGAGTCTCTGTGCCGGGAACTGATCCGGGCGGCGGAGCACGGAATGGACGGCCGCACGCCGGTGAAGCGGCTTGCCGAAGAAATGGAATCGGAAATCCGGAAGACCCTTCGCTCTGCTGCCGGAGACCGGCCGGTGCCGGGAAATCTGGCGGAGATCCGGAGCCTGGAAATAGCGGCGGCGGTGGACCGCTGCCGGATGCTGCGCTGGAAGTAGCGGGCGCAGCCGGACCGCTGCGGGTGCTGTGCTGAAATAGCGGGCGCCGCCGAATCCTGCCTGTTAATTGTTTCTTCTTGACAAAATATATTGCGATATGTTAGTATTCATAACAATTTGTTGCTGCTTTGGACGAATTGTTGGTGAGAGTGAAGACTGCCTCGGGAACCGTTCAGTGCGTGTCCCGGGGCGATTTTTTTTGTAATACGAGGGAGCGCGGGGGCGCATGGGAGAACGGGAAGCCGGTTGCTTTTTGTCCTCTCCTCCCCCTCGGTCAAAGAAACGGAAGGAGAAGAGTTATGGAAATGACAGGAGCGAGAGTCGTTGTGGAGTGTCTCCTGGAACAGGGCGTGGACACGGTGTTCGGGTATCCGGGCGGTACGATTCTGAATATCTACGACGAATTATATAAATATCAGGACAGGATTACGCACTATCTTACATCTCACGAGCAGGGGGCGGCCCATGCGGCGGACGGTTATGCCCGGTCCACCGGAAAGGTCGGTGTCTGTCTGGCCACTTCCGGGCCGGGGGCGACGAACCTGACCACGGGTATTGCCACTGCTTACATGGATTCTTCCCCGGTGGTGTTCATCTGCTGTAATGTGGGTCAGAAACTTCTGGGGAAGGATACGTTCCAGGAAGTGGATATCACCGGCGTCGCCATGCCGATTACGAAATCCACCTATCTGGTGCGGGATGTAAATAAGCTGGCGGACACGATCCGCACGGCTTTCGGTCTGGCCAGAAGCGGCCGGCCGGGACCGGTGCTCATCGATATTACCAAGGATGTGACGGCGGCTCTGGTGGATTATGTGCCGCTGCCCCGGGAAGAGCACCGGAAGAACGGCATGCTGGGGAAACTGATCAGCAGGGCCAGAACCAGTTCTTTGCTGATGCCGGAGCCGGATCAGCAGGACATTGACATTCTGGCGGAGATGATCCGGGATTCGGAGAAACCGATGCTGATCTGCGGCGGCGGCGTCACCCGGAGCCGGGCCCATATGGAATTCCGAGAGTTCGCCCGGAAGATCGATGCACCGGTGGCCATCACGCTGATGGGCGGAGGCGCCATGGACGGTGCAGATCCGCTGGCCACCGGCATGATCGGTATGCACGGCTCCCAGGCATCCAACCGGGGTGTGGCCGGATGCGACCTGCTGATCGCCGTGGGATGCCGGTTTTCGGACCGGGTGGCATTGAAGCCGGATACTTTCGCTCCGCAGGCGAAGATCGTGCACATCGACATTGACCGGGCGGAAATCAACAAGAATGTGCAGACCGACCACCACATCATCGGCAATGCGAAGGATGTGCTGAGAAAGCTGAATGAGCAGATTCCCCAGTACAATCACACCGAATGGAAGCAGTATGTATTTTCTTTCCCGACGGAGACGAAATACGACGATGATGTGAATGGCGCCATGACCCCGAAGCAGATTCTCTCCACTATTGCGGAGATGCTGCCGAAGGACACGACGGTGGCGACGGATGTGGGGGAGCACCAGATGTGGGCGATCCAGCATTTCCACTTCAGCTATCCGGGGCAGCTGCTGACTTCCGGGGGATACGGCACCATGGGATTCGGTTTGGGAGCCGCCATCGGCGCCCAGGCGGGGAATCCGGAAAAAACAGTGATTCACATCACCGGAGACGGGTCTTTCCGGATGAATTGCAACGAGCTGGCTACGGAAGAACACTATAAGCTGCCGATTATTACATTTATCTTCAACAACGGCGTGCTGGGCATGGTGCACCAGTGGCAGAAGCTGATGTACGGACAACGCTACAGCCAGACAATTCTGGACCGGGGGCCGGACTTCGTCAAACTGGCGGAGGCTTATGGTCTGAAGGGTGCCCGGGTGACCTGTGTGGAGGAACTGCGGTCCGCCATTGAAGATGCGAAGCAGGAGCGGAAAGCCGGCCGGGGCTATGTGATTGACTGCGCTGTGGCCACGGAAGAGATGGTCCGGCCGATGGTGAACGGCGGAACGAACATCACAGAATTCCTGCTGAATTAGCGGCGTCTGGGGGATGAATACAGAGGGAAACGGGCCCGGGGATGGAAGGCCTGAAGCCGGGCCCGGAACCATGTGCCTGTAAACTGGAGAGGAGAATACAGAATGTCAACGAATCATACATCCGATAACGAGGCCAGACGGCGCACGCTGTCCGTTCTGGTAGAAAACCGGCCGGGCGTGCTGTCCATAGTGGCGAGGCTGTTCTCCCGGAGCGGCTACAATATTGAGTCCTTCACGGCCGGCGCAACACTGGACGAAGGACTGACCCGGCTGACCATCGAGGTGGTGGCGGATGCGAACAGCACCCGGCTGCTGCTGGCCCAGCTGAACAAGATGGTGCCGGTCTACTATGCAAAACTGCTGAAGGAAGAGGAGACGATCCGCCGGGAATTCGTTCTGTTCAAATGCAGTGCGCCGACGTTTGAAACCAGGAATGAGATCATACAGATCGGCAATATTTTCCGCGCCTCCGTTATCGACGTGTCCCGGGAAACCCTGACTCTGGCCCTCATCGGGGACGAGTCGAAGATCAGTGCGATCCGGGATCTTCTGGCGCCGTTCGGTATCCTGGAGCTGGCGCGGACCGGCATCCTGGGTATGGAGCGGGGGAAATATACCATTGACGAGAAAACGAAGGAGAGCAGCGAATTTAATTACGGGAAGAGCGTGAAGTGATGCGGCGTCGCATAACGTCGAGTGATACAGGACGCAGAGCCGGCGCTGGCTGGTGGCAAGGTGCGATATTTGGAAAAATCTGGATTTCGCATCCTCTTTTTGATGGTGCGACCGGAAAACGGAGGCGACACGATTCAGGCGGGTGCGGAAATCGAAAAAACCTGATTATCGCACCACGCTGAAGCCAGGCAGGTGGAGAATGGCATTTCGTAATTATTATTAATTTACTCAAGCATACCAGATTCGCATCGTTTGCAGTTTATTGATCCGATTTACCCGATGAAGAAGGTTGCGTGCAATGCGATTGAACGGGAACTGGTTTGTTTTTTGTCCAACTGTCCGGATTCAACGGCAATGATCGAGTGCGGAAAATCTAATTTTCGTCAAAACGCACCCACAGGGGCATCAGGAATAAATTAATCAAGTTTTTCTACTGTTTTCGCACCCCTGCAACCTGTGTTTTTGGTGCGGATTTGGCCTGAATGAGCGATTCCGCACATTTTCCATACAGTATACAGCCACAGCGATGACAGGATGGGATCTCCGCATTTCGTCTTCATTGTGTCGAATCCCGCTGCACCCTGTTTGGGCGGCGCCGCTCCCGGCGGAAAGGGAAAAGTACCCGTGGGGTACTATGGAGAACGCCCGGTTGTTCCTATAATGCAATTAGACAGAGTAGTCATTATTGTCCGACTTAGACGAAAAGATTTGTGTTGTGTTTACAGGAACAGGAGGGAAGGATATGAAGATCAGAATGAAGAAGGTGCTGTGTGTATTGGCAGCGCTGGTGCTGGTCTCCGGGTTGGTTCTGCTGTCCGGCTGCGGGGAGAAGGATGATCCGCAGGCGAAGTATTACGGGAAGTGGAAGATTAAGTCGGCGGAGATGTCCGGGATCAAGCTGGATGCCAAGCAGCTGAAGAAGTACAACGGCGGGAAGGATGCCGGATACATTGAATTCAAGTCCGGAGATAAGTGTCAGATCGAGGTGTTCGGAGAAAGCGGGTCGGCGACGTGGAGCCTGAAGGACGAAACAATCACAGTGGATGACGGAAAGTCCAAGATGGAAGGCAAGGTAAATGACGATAATGTCATGAAACTGACTGCGAAGAAACAGGGGCTGACGCTGGAACTGGAGAAGTAGGCGCAGACTGACTTAGAGGCGCAGGCTGACTTAGAGACGTAAGCCGGCGGGAAGGCGCAGGCTGGTATAGAGGCGTAAGTTGATGCAGCGGTTGCGGGCCGGGCGGGTTTCGATCGTTCGGCCCGCAGCTCTTTTTTTTGTGCCGGTCCGAATCCTGGGCGCAGGGTTGTCAGTATCTTTGCGACGTGGTATATTCTTCGGAAAGCGGCGGCGCCGGGAACGGGCCGCCGGAGCGAGGAAAAGAAAGGCAGAAATAGTTATGATAAGTATTGATCAGAAACGGTGTATCGGCTGTGGACAGTGTGTCCGAGACTGTTTCCCGGAGGATATTCTTCTGCGGGACGGAAAGGCTGTTCCGAAGAATGAGAAGTGTTTCGAGTGCGGACACTGCGTAGCGGTTTGTCCTGTGAATGCGGTCTCCTTGAACGGGTATGATATGAGTGAAGTGCAGGAACTGGAGGAGACGGGGGCGAAGGTGGATCCGCAGGCATTTCTGGATCTGATGAAGTCCCGCCGCAGCATCCGTCAGTTCCGGGACACCCCGGTGACCGATTCCCAGCTGGAGATGATTCTGGAAGCCGGCCGGTATGCGCCTACAGGCGGAAACCGCCAGAACGTGGCCTATACGGTGATCCGGCAGGATCTTCCGCGGGTCCGGGAACAGCTGATCCGTCAGCTGGGGGCTGCTGGCAGGAAGATGCTGGAGGAGGGACGGCGGGCGTCCTTCTATACGGACATGTGGCTGGACATGGAGCGGGATTACCGGGAAAACGGAAAGGACCGGTTGTTTTTCAATGCCGGAACGGTTATTCTGGTGTCCTCCGATGATCCGATTTCTGCCGGTGTTGCTTCCGCCCACATGGAGACGATGGTCTATTCTCTGGGGCTGGGGATGCTGTACAGCGGTTTTTCCCGGTTTGCGGTCGAGGGTTCCGGGGAGATCCGGAAGGAACTGGGGATCCGGGATGACTATCACGTGCACACGGTGCTGGTGATCGGAACGCCGGCGGTGAAATTCCGGAGAACCGTACCCCGGAAGAAGGCAGAAGTGACGTACCGCTGATCCGCACGGAGCGGTCCGGGAAATAACATGCTGTTTTATCGGATTATTATCTGATTATGATGTACAGAAAGGAAAGGAAATGCCCACAATTATTCAGGGATTGCTGATCCCTTTCATCGGCACCACCGCCGGTGCCGCTATGGTGTTCCTGTTGAAGAATGAAATCCGTCCGGGAATTCAGAAAATCCTCACGGGGTTCGCCGCCGGTGTCATGGTGGCGGCCAGTTTCTGGAGTCTGCTGGCCCCGGCACTGGAGGAAGCTGCGAAGATGGGCCGGTTTTCGTTCCTGCCGGCGGCCATCGGGTTCCTGGCAGGCATTCTGCTGCTGCTGCTTTTCGACGAGGTCACGCCGCATATGCATATGGACCGGGTGGAGGAAGGACCGAGATCCGGCATGAAGCGGACGACGAAACTGATTCTGGCAGTGACGATCCACAATGTTCCGGAGGGAATGGCCGTGGGGGTGGTGCTGGCAGGCTGGCTCTACGGCACCAGTGATATCACGGCAGCCGCTGCGCTGGCACTGTCCATCGGCATTGCCATTCAGAATTTCCCGGAGGGTGCCATCGTGTCCATGCCGCTGCTTGCGGAGGGGATGCCGAAGCGCCGCACTTTCCTGGCGGGGATGATGTCCGGTGCGGTGGAGCCCCTGGCCGGTGCACTGACGGTGGCGGCGGCGGGACTGGTGGTCCCGGTGATGCCTTACCTTCTGAGTTTTGCGGCCGGAGCGATGTTCTATGTGGTAGTGGAGGAATTGATCCCGGAAATGTCCGAGGGAAGTCATTCCAATGTCGGAACGATCGCCTTTGCGGTGGGATTCGTTCTGATGATGGTGCTGGATGTGGCGCTGGGCTGATGGGAGGAATCACCCCGCAGATTATCCGTGCATCCGGGTAGAAATGCACAGAAGATGATGGTAAAATGCCCCTATAGAGTATCATCTCTATGGGAAATGTCAGGACGACGGGCATGAGGGGATGAACCTTGTGCCTGTTTTTTTCGCACAGGGAATTTATTGCACTAAAGCGGATCAGCAGACCTGCCGGGAGCGGAGGATTATGGGACTGAACTGGAAGCACAGAATGATCGTGGCAGTGGCTGCTCTGCTGATGGTGACTGCCACATTGGTGAACGCCGAGAATGTGCGGAGTCAGGACCTGGCCCAGCACCGGCAGCGGGCCTATGATATTGCGGCCTCTTCGGCATCGAATCTGGATCGGGGACTAGAGACCGGGATCTATCGAAGTATCTCTCTGGGAGAGTGGGTCGCAGACCGGAACGGGGATACGGGTAATTTCCGGATGGCTGCGAAACTGCTCATGCGGGACTGGGTCGAACGGATCATTCTGGCACCGGGGGGAGAGGTTTCGGAGTCCTATCCGGGATCCGGTCTGCCATCGGAGTTTACAGAGAAATCGAAATATCCCGATGAGGTTCTGGCCTATGCGAAGCGGTACCAGGTGCCGGTGCTGTACGGCCCGTTTCGTGAGAACAAGACGAAAAAGATCCTTACTGTGGTGAATCCGGTGTTTTTGCATTCCGGGGATTTCTGGGGGTATGCGGTTATCGTCATCAGGGTGCCGTCCCTCTATCAGCATACGCTGAATGAACTCCATTCCTTCGGATATGATTACTGTCTGGATACCACCGCTTCGCCGGTTTCAGACCGGTTTAAACGGATTGAGGCCTCTGTGGGAGAAGGTGAAACGCTGGACAGACCGGAAAGTAAGGTGATCCGGATCGGAGAAACCCGCTGGCGGCTGAGTGTGACACCGGTCCAGGGATGGCATTCTGACCGGGTGCGGTGGGCATATGCCGGCGGGCTGATGCTTACGGTATCCGCAGGCCTGCTGATTTATTCCCTGCTCCGGGTGATCGAACAGGAACGGAAGCTCCGGACGCTGGCCTACCGGGACGCGCTGACCGGGCTGTACAGCCGGGGCGGGTTCATGGGCAGGCTGGAGAAACAGCTGGAAGAACATCCGGAGACGAATCTGACCGCCGTATTTCTGGATCTGGATGATTTCAAGATGGTAAATGATATGTACGGGCACCCGGCGGGAGACAGAGCGCTGATCACTGCGGCCTCGCATCTCCGGAAGATGTTTCCGTCCGATTCTCTGATCGGACGGACCGGCGGAGATGAGTTTTGTGTGGCGATCATCGGACGAACCGCGGCGGAATGTGCGGAAATGACTGAACGGGCGGTAGCGGGACGCATCTCTTTCGATCACGGCGGAAGGGCCATCACCTACACCATGTCTGCAGGGTATGCGGATTATCCGGAGCAGGCACAGGACCGGTCCGGACTGATGGTGTTGGCGGATGAAGCGCTGTATGCCGTGAAAATGAGCGGGAAGAGCGGCGCCAGAAGATATACGCAGGATATGGCAGAGATGAACCGGGAGCAGCTGGGGTTCAGCGCCGCCACCATGGCGGAAGGGGTGCCGGGGGCCTTCCTGGTATACCGGGCGGGAGAAGACCGGCGCATCCTGTTTGCCAACGAGAAACTGGTCCATCTGACCGGATGTGACAGTTTCGAGGATCTGCTTCATATGACCGGAAGCCGGTTCTGCCGGTTGATTGTTCCGGAGGACCGGGATGCCTTCTGCGCTGCCATGGAACAGAAAACGGGACGGACCGGAGCGGATTCGGAATCGAGCTGTTCTGCCATCGACGAGATCCGGGAATTCCGGATCATCACGAAACAGGGGACGGTTCGGAAGGTGCTCCAGATGGCTGATCTGGTTTCAGACGACCGTCATGGCAAGGTGGTTTTTGCCCTGCTCAGGGAACGTGAAGGCGCACACCCGGAACGTGCATCGAAAGCCCCGGGAACCCAGGAAACAGAGCTTTCATATCAGAAAAGGAGGAATACCGGATGCCGGAATGGAGAAATTTAGATGAACTGCAGTCCTTTGATGCACTCAGAGAACTGCCGAAGGTGGATCTCGCCGCTGAGATGGCGGGGGAAAACGGCGCCCGCAGGGTGAGCCGGTACAGCGTGCCCATGGCGGCGGGACTGGCCTGGAATTACGGGGCGAAAGCCGTGGATGACCGTATTCTTTCTGCTCTGGGGGATCTGGCCCGGGAGGCAGACCTCACCGGAAAATTCCGGGCGCTTTATGAAGGAGAAAGGATCAACACCGGCGAAAATCGCCTGGTGCTTCACCATCTGACCCGGGGGCAGCTGGGGAAGGACGTGATCGAAGGCGGCGTGAACAAGCGGGTGTTCTATACAGAGCAGCTGCGTCGGATTGCGGATTTTGCGTCGGACGTGCACAGCGGAAAGATCCGGAACGAGTCGGGCCAATGCTTCGATCATGTGGTGCAGATCGGCATCGGCGGCAGCGACCTGGGACCCCGGGCGATGTACCTGGCTCTGCGGAACTGGGCAAAAACCAACGGGAAGGCGTTCATGGAAGCGGATTTCATCAGCAATGTGGATCCGGATGATGCGGCGCAGGTTCTGGCATCTTCTGATGTGTCCCGGACGATCTTCATCCTGGTGTCCAAGTCCGGCACCACCCTGGAAACGCTGACCAATGAGGCTTTCGTGAAGAATGCGCTGCGGGAGCAGGGACTGGATCCGGCCCGGCACATGATCGCCGTCACCAGTGAAACCTCGCCGCTGGCGCATAGTGACGACTACATGGCGGCCTTCTTCATGGATGACTTCGTGGGAGGAAGGTATTCCTCCACTTCTGCGGTGGGCGGCGCCGTGCTGTCTCTGGCCTTCGGTCCTTCGGTTTTCGAAGCGTTCCTGGCGGGCGCAGCAGCGGAAGACCGGCTGGCTGCGGAAGAGGACCCGCTGAAGAACCCGGACATGCTGGATGGGCTGATCGGGGTGTACGAGCGGAACGTGCTGGGGTACGGAAGCACGGCGATTCTGCCCTATTCCCAGGCACTGAGCCGTTTCCCGGCCCACCTGCAGCAGCTGGATATGGAATCCAACGGCAAGTCGGTGAACCGGTTCGGGGAGCCGGTATCCTATCCCACCGGTCCGGTTATCTTCGGAGAACCGGGGACTAACGGGCAGCACTCCTTCTACCAGCTGCTTCACCAGGGAACGGATATTATCCCTCTTCAGTTTGTGGGATTCCGGAAGAGTCAGCTGGGAACAGATGATGTGATTCAGGGAACCACCAGCCAGCAGAAGCTCTGTGCGAATGTGGCGGCTCAGATTGTGGCCTTTGCCTGCGGGAAGGACGATGCGGACCGGAACAAAAAATTCCCGGGAGGCCGTCCGTCGAGCATCATTATCGGTGAGGAACTGACGCCGGAGAGCCTGGGGGCGCTGCTGGCCCATTTCGAGAACAAGGTCATGTTCCAGGGGTTCCTCTGGAATCTGAACAGTTTCGATCAGGAGGGGGTTCAGCTGGGAAAAGTACTGGCGAAGAAGGTACTGTCCCGGGATACGGACGGAGCTCTCAGGGTGTACAGCGATCTTCTGGGGATCTGAGAATGAAAGAGGTAAACGGGAAGCATGGAGGCTTTCCGCAGGGTGAAATGATGACGGATCGTCTTTTGACGATCCGTTTAATACTTGATATTGCAGCGCTTTGCGGGATTTCGCAGGGCGGGGAGGAAAAGAATGAGAACGATTGAAAATGTAACCTTTGTCGGAATGGGCGCACTGGGCATGCTGTTCGGTACGCCGATCCGGGAGAACCTGGGAAACGGTCAGCCGGAATATGTCATGGACCCGGCCCGGAAAGCCAGGCATGAGCAGGAGGTGTATACCATCAACGGTCAGCCGGTGAAGCTGAGGATGGTGACGCCGGAGGAGGCAAAGCCGGCGGATCTGCTGTTCGTGGGACTGAAGTATCCAGGGCTCCGGGCGGGCCTGGAAACGGCGGCGCCTTGTGTAACGGAAAACACGATCATCATTTCACTGATGAACGGTGTGGACAGTGAGGAAATCATCGGAGAGCGGTTCGGAAAGGAAAAAGTGCTGTATTCTGTCTCCCAGGAGATGGATGCGGAGCGGTACGGTTCCGATCTGAAATACTCGAAGGCGGGCCGGCTGTTCATCGGGGTACCCCGGACCGGGGATGAGAAATTGCAGAAGGTGCTGACCGAGAAACTGGATGCTGTGTGCGCCTTCTTCGATCAGGTCAGGTTCCCGTACCACCGGGAGGAAAATATCCTTTATCGCCAGTGGTGTAAATTCATGGCGAACACGGGATGCAACCAGACGACCATGGTGTTCGATGCGGATTACGGTGTCTGCCTCACCGACGGAGGATTGGAATATGCCGTCATGCTTTCCGCCATGCGGGAAGTCTGCCTGATTGCCCGGGCGAAGGGAATTCCGCTGGGGGAAGAGGAAGTGAAGGAGTATACCGGGATTCTCCGATCCCTGGATCCGTCCTCCGTGCCGTCCATGGCCCAGGACCGGCGCCAGAAGCGGAAATCCGAAGTGGACATGTTCTCCGGCGCCGTCATGCGGTTCGGCCGGGAACTGGGAATTGCCACGCCGGTGAATGACTACCTGAACCGGCGGGTTCATGAAATTGAAGCGGAATACTAAAACTTGCGGCAGGACGCCCCGGGATATGGTATATTTGTAGTAATTTGCTGTTAGGAACCGGAAACCCGGGTGGCAGGCGTGAACGGGAGATTGAAAATGAGGCCGTTGATTATATATTTTTCCAGAGCCGGCGAGAATTACGTGAACGGGGATCTGATTCATCTGGAAACGGGGAATACGGAAAGACTGGTTTCCTTCCTCCGGGAGGCGACGGATGCAGACGTTTTCCGCATCGAACCGGAAGAGCCTTACCCGGAAGATTATATGGAATGCACCCGGGTGTCGAAGGAGGAGATCCGGACGGGCGCCCGGCCGGATCTGCGTGCGTATCTGGACAGCGCAGAATCCTACGATAATATTGTTGTGGCCTTTCCGATCTGGTGGGGCACCTGCCCGCACATTGTCCTCACTCAGCTGGAACGGCTGAATCTTCGGGGGAAGCGGATCTGGCCGGTGATCACCCATGAGGGGTCTGGTTCCCGGAAAGCGGTGAAGGCATTGAAGAAGGCCTGCCCCGGTGCCAGGGTCATGGGAAGTCTGGCGGTACACGGCGCTGAGGTCTCCGGTGCGGAAGAAACGGTGAAGGCGTGGGGAGCGTCCCGGCTCAGCCGGAAAGAGAATATGACCCGATGAATATGAATATTTTCAAAAAAGAAGAGAAGAAAGTTGAATATCTGGAGCTGGTCTACGATCTGGTTTTCGTGTACCTGATCGGCCGGGAGAATGCGATTCTTCATCATTTCCGGAACGGATTCATCGAGCCGGGCGCATTCGTTGTCTTTCTGGTCAGCACCCTGGCGGTGATCCAGATCTGGACATTCACCACATTTTATATTAATCTGTACGGCAGAAACGGTGCCCGGGATCATGTTTTTCTTCTGGTGAACATGTATCTGATCTACTTCATGGGAGAAAGCACCCGGAACGACTGGCAGGCGTACCAGACACAGTATCATATCGCCTGGGGACTGATCGTCCTGAATGTGGGGCTTCAGTATCTCCTGGAACTCCGTAACCATGAGACAGACGTGTGGAACCGGGATCTGATCCGGCGCATGGCGGTCAACCTGGCGGCGGAGGCAGTGTTCATCTTCCTGGCGGCGGTTCCCAACCGGACCACGGGCGTTCTGTTTTCCGTCATTGCCATTCTGTCAGGAGTGATTCTGACACTGATCACCCGGAGAAGCAGCGGCGGGGGACTGGTGGACTTCGCCCATCTGTCGGAACGGGCCATGCTCTATGTGGTGTTCACCTTCGGGGAAATGATCATCGCCATAGCGGCCTACTTCCGGGGGGACGGCCGGTTCCACGGCGGGACGATCTATGTCTCCCTGATGACCTTCCTGGTGGTGGTAGGGCTCTTCCTCAGTTATGAAGTGATCTACGACCATCTGATCGACCGGGAGGGCGACCATGCGGGAATGCGGTACATGCTGATCCATATTTTCATCATTTTCGCCATGAACTGCATCACCGTGTCCTTCGAAATCATGGAGGAGGAACGGATCGCCGCTGCACCGAAAATCATGATGATAACAATTTCCATGGCGGCGTATTTCCTGTCGCTGTTTCTGCTCCGGGGGCACTTCCGGCCCCATTGTGCGCCGGACCGCCCTTTCCTGATGCGAATGGGTCTCCTGACGGTTGGATTTGTAATCGCGATGATATTTTTGAGAAACAACATGTACGCCAATCTTCTGGTTTCTGTTCTGTACGTCTTCGGCGTGGCGCTGCTGCTCTGCATGATGCGGGCTGTGCGGGAGGACCGAAAGCGGAAGAGCGAGTGCGGCTGTTCCGACATGTCCCATTGAGCGGAGGACAAAGTATAACGGGGAATGGGACGCAAGAATGATATAAAGTAAGGAATAACGGGAGTTTTCTTTGGCAATGAATAATAATGCACTGGCGAATCTGATCGAGGCAGCGGAAAATATTCCGTATGGATTCGTCGCCGTGAAATCCATCGAGCAGGGCAGCGATATGATTGCCCTGAACGGCGAATTTTCGAAAATCTGCGGATACGCCTCGAAGGAAGAACTGATGACTGCTTCCGGCGGGGTATATATGAACATCGTCTATTCGGACGATCTGCGTTCCGTGCTTGGGGAGGTGGAACGCTCCGGCAGCATCCGGGGGCACCATTCCTGCCGGCTGATTACGAAGCAGGGAGGTCTGGTGAAAGTGGATATCACCGGCATGGAACTGAAGGATCCGGTTTACGGGAAGGTCCATACCCTGTATGTGACGCCGGCGGAGGACTGGGATTACGGGGACACCTACGATCATCTGACCGGTCTCTACAGCCGCACGCATCTGATCCACTGGGTGGAGGAACAGCAGCAGAATAACGAACGGCAGTTCCGGGACATGCCCTGGGAAGTGATCTACCTGAATGTGGTGGGGTTCCGGGAGTACAACGAGATTTACGGATACGATGCCGGAGACGACTTCCTGAAACGTTTCGCCGGACTGGTGCGGAAGACATTCCGGTCGGATTACGTTGCCCGGGCCTATGCGGATCAGTTTCTGGTGTTCTGCAGCGACGGAAACATTAGCGAGAAGATCGAGAAACTCCGGGCGGATGCGGCGGACATTGACGAACGATTTCCGACCAGGATTGAAGCGGGTCATTATGACTGGAATGACCAGAGTATTACGCCGGAAATGGCGGCAAACCGGGCGAATCTGGCCTTTGAGTCGGTCCGGGGTGAAATGGACACTGCCGGAGAATATACCGGGGAGCAGGCGAAGAAGCTGGAGCGGAAACTGTACATCCAGAATCACATTGATACGGCGCTGGAAAAAGGCTGGATCACGGTGTATCTCCAGCCGGTCATCCGCACGCTGACCGGGAAAGTGACTTCTTACGAAGCGCTGAGCCGGTGGAACGATCCGAAATACGGCCTGATTCCCCCGGGCCTCTTCGTTCCGGCCCTGGAGGAGAAGGACATCTCCTACAAGCTGGCCCGGTTCGTGATTGATGAAGTGGCGGGGATGATCGCCCGGTTCGAGAGGGATACCGGGAGCCGTTCCCTGCCGGTGTCGCTGAATCTGTCCCGGAAGGATTTCATTCAGTTCGATCCTTTCACAGAGCTGGAGGCGGCGGTGGAGCGGCACCACATCCGCAGGAATCAGGTATCCGTCGAAATTACAGAGACAACGGTCATGGATAATCCGGAGAAAATCCGGAAGGAGATCATCCGGTTCCATAATGCGGGGTACCAGGTGTGGATGGATGATTTCGGTGCATCCTATTCTTCGCTGAACGTGCTGAAGGATTTCGAATTCGACGAAATCAAGCTGGACCGGGTATTCATCAGCCGGCTGAATGAAAAGAGCCGGTGCATCGTCCGCAATATGGTGAATATGGCGAAGGAAATGGGCATCCGCATCCTGTGTGAAGGAGTGGAAACGAAGGAACAGGCAGAGTTCCTGCTGGATCTGGGATGTGAGCGGATTCAGGGCTTCTACTACAGCCGGCCGCTGCCGTATGAAGAACTGATGCCGTACCTGAAACAGTCCGGAACGAACCCGGAGTCTGTCTCCGAGCGAATCCTCTATGACCGGATTGCGGATGTCAAATTTGACGAATCCAGCTCCTGGCTTTTTGCTGTACACCGGGGTGAGAATCTGGAAATCGTATACCGCAGTCCCAGACTCCGGAAGGAAGCGGAGTGCCGGAACATGGAGGAACTGTTTCTCCAGGGGGAAATGCCCCGCTCGGATTTGGATTTCTCTCTGCGCATGAGAATGGCGATTGACAGTGCGGTGCTCACAGGCAGGAAGGAAATCCTGAACTACTACTGGAACGGCGTGTACTATTCGGTTTCGGCCCGGATGCTCTTCTCCGTGAACGGAGTTAGCTTCTGCAAGGTGGAAATCCGGGACACCACGGTGATTTCGAAGCAGCTGCTGCTGGCTAATGCGGATCCGGTGGTGCAGTGTGTCATGAATGTGTACGACAGTGTGTACCGACTCGATTTGGATACGATGAAGGTGGAAGTACTGGCCTCTGATTTCATCTATGAGAAGACCGGGGAAATCTGGGAGCTGAATGCTGCCAATGTGGCAACCTATATTCAGGAAGAGGACCGGGAGCGTTTCCTCCGCTGGTTCAATCCGCACAAGATCCGTACCTACTTCCATAATGCCAGTAAGCGGCAGTGTGTCAGTGCGTTCCGGGTGGTAAACGGAAGATCCGTTCACTGGGAAGAATTCCGCATGATCCGCATGGGCAGAGAGGGGCAGGTTCTGCTTTTCCTGACCCCGGCGGTCACGCCGGCGTTCGGTCATTACCTGGCGCTTCAGGACGAGTACGAAAGCCAGATGGGAGAACTGCCCGAAAGAAAGGTGTCGGAATGGAAAAAAACGGCGGCGGACCATCCTCCGGTTCCGGCGAGAAATGCTGCCCTGACCGCTTCGGCTCCGGGCGGAAAGTCCGGCGGGAACCGGCGGATCCGTTCCGAAGAACTGCAGCGCCAAATCCGGCTTCTCAGAGAAATCTTCGATGTGGTCCGGGTCGTGGATGTGGAACATCACCGGGTCATGTCCTTCCGGGAGGACCGGAGCTGGGGAAATTCCGGGAAGCGCTGTTACGAAATCTGGGGACAGAATTCCCCCTGCGTGGAATGTACTTCCGCAGAGGCGCTTCGAAGCCGGTCCACGGTATCCAAGTTTGAGACCGACGGACAGGATATCTTTGCCGTCATCTCCCGCTATCTCGTTCTGAACGGGAAGCCGGTGGTCATGGAAATTGCCAAACGGATGGACGGAAGCTCCAGACTGGCAGCCAGCGAGCAGGAGGCATTCATTCAGATGATCTCCATCTGCCGGCGGGAACTGTACATCGACTCCCTGGCGCAGATCCATAACCGCAGGTACTACGATGAGATCATGTCTGCAGAATATGTCAGTGCTGTGGCCATCATCGACATTGACGGGTTCAAGCAGATTAACGACGAATTCGGCCACCTTGCAGGGGATGAAGTCCTGTTCCGGGTGGGTCAGGCAATTGACAGCTGTGTCCGCTCGGAGGACGAAGTGCGGTACGGCGGAGATGAGTTCGTGGTCGCATTCTGCGAAATCACCCGGGATTGTTTCGAGGATAAACTGAAGCGGATTCTGGGAGAAATCGGCAGAATCCATCTGACCAGACACCCGGAGATCCGGCTGAGCGTCAGCATCGGCGGAATACACCGCCGGGGATTCGTCAGGGATCTGTTCAATCTGGCAGATCTGGCGCTTTACCGTGCCAAGCGGCAGCGGGGCCTGTACCGGATTGAGGAGTAGGAAAAGTGCGCTGCAGTCAGGGTGTGAAGCGGAAAGGACACATGCAGGAAAATGTGCTGCAGCGTCCTTCCGGAACAGAGAGGAGCCGCTGAAATGAACATCTGGAGAAAACTCAACGGGCCCGTTCAGTGTACGGTTTACACGCTCGCCACGAACCGTCTCCCGGCCGGGCACCCCGGGCTTCACATCCTGCAGGTGTCCGACTTACAAAGCGAACGGTTCGGCGCCGGCCAGTGTGAATTACTCCGGCTGGCGGCTCAGGCGAAACCGGATCTGATTCTGATCACCGGCGACCTGGCGGACCGGCGTCATACAGACTACCGGGCATCTCTGGAGGCAGCGGCGGGGCTGGCTGCGCTGGGGCCGGTGTGCTACGTGAACGGGAACCACGAGGCGGATCTCAGGACCCGGGAAGCGGAATCTTTCTATGAAAAACTCTCGGCCCTGGGCGTCCGGGTCCTGCGGGACCGGTCGGTCCTGCTTCCGGTGGGACGTCCCCCGGTGCCGGTTCGGGTCATGGGTCTGGCGGAGGAAACGGTGTTCCGGGCCAGAGGCCAGGAGCCGGGAACCGGAAGCCGGGTGGAGCACCGGGGATTCCATCCGGAGATCATTACAGGGCAGATCGACCGGATGGCGGGCCGGAGCGATGGTCCGGCTGAAGATGCAGGCGAAGTTCCGGGCGAAAAACCGAACGGATTTCCGGATGCGCTTCCGGCGGAGCGGATCGCAATTCTGCTGGCCCATGAACCCCAGCTGCTGCCATTCTATGCCCGGCCGGGGGTGGATCTGATCTTCTCCGGACATGCCCACGGCGGCCAGTTCCGCCTGCCCGGGGGACAGGGGCTGTATGCGCCGGAACAGGGGATCCTGCCCCGCCTCACCCAGGGACTTCACCGGGCGGGAGATGCACATATGGTGATCAGCCGGGGGCTGGGAAACAGCACCTTCCCGCTGCGCCTTCATAACCGGCCGGAGCTGGTGCTGCTGCGGCTTCGCCCGGAGAAGCGCTGAGGCCTTCAGGACAAAGGTTCCGGGGATGGGAAAAGATTTTCTTTTTCCCATCCCCGTTTTTTTGCGGCCGTTCGATTGACAATATCTGGAAATACTGGTACCTTCGTAGAACAAAATCAGAACAGATCAGAACGGAGCAGATGGCGGACGCCTGCCCGGGGCCCGCTCGGAGTTCGCTCAGGGCCCTGCAGTACCTGCATCCGGGCAGGCGCCGCTCCGCTCCGTCGGAAGAAGGAAAAGGAGAATCAGTATGGCCAGAGAGTATGATTCGGATATCAGCTATGAGATCAAGGCGATGGTGGGCACCATCGGCACGAAGAAGAACGGATGGAGGAAGGAACTGAATATCGTGAGCTGGAACGGGGCACCGCCGAAATTCGATATCCGGGACTGGAGCCCGGACCACATGCACATGTCCAAGGGAGTCACACTGTACATGGATGAGATCCGCCAGCTGGTCCGCATATTCAACAATTTCAGCAACGACCGCAGAACCCGCAATCCCCGGAACGAGACGAACCTCCGGGCGGCGGACGAGGCATTCGAGGAGGTGCCGGACCGTCCGGCGCCGGATCCGGCGGCACCGGGCCGGACCGCATCGGATCAGGCAATGCCGAACCGGACCGCGCAGGAAAACCGCGTACCCCCTGTGAATGACCGGTGGGAAACGGAAACCACAGCACCGGATGCCGGCACAGGCTCTGACAGCGGGGCGGAGGAATGCGGCGAGCTGCCGGAAGGTGAGGCAGGCGGCGAAACGCCGGAATCAGATTATTCGTCTTCCGGAATTTCCCACGTGGCCGAAGCCGGTCCGGCGGAGGAAGAGGGGGAGCTGCCGTTCTGAGGGGTGCAGGACGGCTGACGGCAGACCGAGCAGGCGACCGGGCAGATCATGAAGTGCGGACGGCCGAGCAGGAGGCCGGGCAGGTGCGAAATTCTCGTTTTCGCTGATTTCGCACCCATTTTCGGCCGGTTCTGCCGAAAATCAGGGACGACACGATTGTGCGGGGTGCGGAAATTTGAAAATCTATGTTTTCGCACCCGACTGTCAGAATACCAAAAATTAACATTATGATTAATTTACCCATGACATACACGTTGGATATCTTTAAGGGATTTTTCGGCGGCGTCCGTATAATGGTGTAAATTGAAAAATTAAAAAGAGCCAGGTGCTCGACCTTTAGGTATAATGAAAATCGACCAAAATCACCATTAATACCAAGGAAGGAGAACACGATGGCTCAACTCAATATTACATTGAATCAGGAGGAAATTCTACAATTACTTTCCGTGGATCGCGATGAAGCGTTCCGGACACTGCTCACCAACAGTCTCAACAGCATCCTGAAGGCGGAGTCTCAGGAACAGCTTCGGGCTGCGCCGTATGAGCGTTCTGACGAACGCACAGACAGTCGCAACGGCATCCGCAGCCGGACCCTGAAGACCCGGA
>NZ_FNBF01000032.1 GCF_900102225.1 Eubacterium pyruvativorans | reverse complement strand
CATGACGGGACAGCCGGTCGTCGGAAGGTGCGATTCTTCAAAAAAACTCATTTTCGCACCCCCCAATCCCGGTTTCCGCTGTAATATGGGGGCAGACACGAAGCGGCAGGTGCGGAATCCACAAAAATGCCCGATTCGCACCCGAATTGCCCGGAAGACGAATTTCCAATCGGAACAACCCAACCCGAAACCGCATGTTCATGCTTATATCTGGATAACTATCCACTCGCAGGGCTGCGAGAGCGTTCTTAAGCAGGCGTGCGCCGGTACTCCCAACAGAGCCGGGTCATTAATTGCCCATCCTCCGTTCCCTCCAACATGCGAAAAATCCACTAACCGCCCATTCCGCACCCGCTGGCTGGCTCCCCATATATTAACCGGGATTTTCTTTTGTTTTCGCACCCTCTCTGCCGCAAATTAAATGCGGAATTGGCAAAAATGCCGATTCCGCACCTTTCATCAGTATGCATGGGCCAAATTGTATACAATCCAGCCTGCCGACCGCCTGCTCCGCCCGCCGACCGCCTGCTCCGCCCGCCGACCGATGCTGCTTCGCCGACCGATGCTGCTTCGTCGACCGATGCTGCTTCGTCGACCGATGCTGCTCCGCCCGCCGACCGATGCTGCTTCGTCGACCGCCAGCTGCTGCCCACCGCCCTCACGGCAGCAGCTGGCAGACGATGATGCCGGCGATGAGGCCCACCAGCACGCCGGCAATTATTTCCGGAAGCGTATGTCCCATTTTTTCTTCCAGGGGTTTCTCCAGCAGCGGCTCACGGTCCGCTGCCGTCGTTTCCCTTTCACGCCGCTCCCGATCCAGCAGGTTCAGCGCTCTGGCCTCTCTGCCGGTTTCATACCGGACCCCCATGGCGTCATACATGACAATGATCGCGAAGAACAGGGAAATGGCGAAAGCGAAACTGCCGCCGCCGTACGTGATGGCGGCGCCGGTAGTAAGTCCCACCACGGTGGCGGAATGGGCGCTGGGCATGCCGCCGCCTCCTTTCAGCCGCTTCAGCGAGAAATCCCCCTTCAGAATTTCTCCCAGGATTTTCAGAAACTGGGCACAGAACCAGCCTGCCGCCGCAGAGACCAGCACCGGGTTCGTCGCCATGTCGATCAGAAACTTCATTATAACCTCGCAATCATATCATCCAAATACCGGAAATAGGCCCGGTACCTGGAACAGGCTGATTCTTTTTCGGAGAAAGACTGAAGCGCATCCGGCCAGTCTGGCTCGTCGTGCCCCATGGCCGGCTCCCGGCGCAATTCATACTGCCGGTCCCACATCTCGGACTCGAAGATCCATACCGGTTCCTCGTCCGGCACGGACAGTTTCAGTTCCGCTTCCGCCATGTGCATGCCGGCGCCGGTGTCATCCCCCTTCACCTTTGCCTCGGAAATCCACTCCGGCCTGAGCGGCAGTTCCTCCTCCACATCTGCTTTCTGTGGTTTCTCCTCCGGCAGATCCAGATCATTCACATTCTTCCCGACGTAAGGCGCTGCCAGCTTGGCCGCTGCATACCGGACATCCTCTTCCTGATGATACCGGCGGTTGGCAAAAAGCAAAAAGGATACCGCTCCATGAAGCGCATCCGGCAGTTCCTCCGGCAGGGCGCCGTCTTCCGAATACAGAAATGACCATGTCGATGCGTCGCACATTTCGTCGTAGGCATCCAGATCCATGTCGTCCATGAGCCGGGAGAACCAGCTCTGTTCCGTCACGTAAAAACGGCAGTAGGATTCAATCTGATACAAGGTCATATATGTGTGCTGATCCGGCACGTCCGTGGTCATTGCCAGTTCCAGCACCCGGTTGCCGCTGCTTCTGCCGGCTCCGGTGCTTTCCACTCCCCAGTTCAGATCTTCGACAAAAAAATTCATACTACTCTCCCTCCCGCCGGCCCCGCCCGAGGCGGGTCCGGCAATCCGTCTGATGCCCTATTATACCACATACCCGAGCTGCGGGAGAACCGCCCTCGCCCCCGGGAGCAGTTGAAATATCCCTTCCCTGCATATATAATGTAGCAGTCTGTTCATCTATGAAAACGAAAGAAGGAATACAGAATGAAACTGCGGAAGAAACACAAGATCATCCTGACCGGCGGCATCATCTGCGGTCTGCTGACGCCGCTGGCGATTCTCCATGGCGACTGGCTTTATATTGCCATGTGCATCAGCCTTTGTCTCGGCTCCATTTTCTATGTGAAGGGTGACCGGATCGATGACGCCCGGATTGCAAAGTATGAGCGGGAGCTGGCGGAGCAGAAAGCCGCCGAGGCGAAACACATCGATACGGAGGAGACGAAAGAGGACTAAATAAAAAAAGAATAATTTTTTAGCACTCACATGTTTAGAGTGCTAACACCCGGGTAGATATAAAGTGTCCGAAGGAAAGGACAGGAAAGAACGGCAGCCAGCGAAATACCGACTGACGGAGTGAAATGATAGATTCACAAGGAGGTTGATTTCATGTTTATGCCAACATTATTCAGAAGAAACAATGACATCTTTGATCCGTTCGATGACTTCTTTGATTTCGGTTTTGATCACAGACAGAGCGGTCTGATGAAGAGCGACGTGAAGGAAACGGATAACGGTTATGAACTGATGATGGATCTGCCTGGTGCTACGAAGGATGATGTGAAGATTCAGCTGAAGGACGGTGTCCTGAATGTGGAAGCGACTGCGAAGAAGTCCAATGAAGAGAAGGACGAGAACGGCAAGTACCTGCGGAAGGAGCGTTTCGAAGGCAGCTGCAGCAGAAGCTTCTATGTCGGTGATGACGTGAAGGAAGACGACATCAAGGCGAAATTCGAGAACGGCGTACTGACCGTGGATTTCCCGAAGGTACAGCCGAAGGAGGAAATTCCGGAGACGAAATACATTCAGATCGAAGGCTAATGCCCGTTCGAAGCTGATGACCATTGGAAGGCTGAAGCGGCCGCCCTGTCACGGGGCGGCCGCTTTTTTTTCATTACTGCAGATGGTTGATCTGCTGCAGTTCGATGCACCGGTCGGCGCACCCGGCAACGTAAGAGGAATGGGTGACGATGATGACGCACTTCCCGGAATCTGCCAGGCGCCGGAAGATTTCCATGATCTCTTTCTGTGTGTGTTCATCCAGATTTCCGGTGGGTTCATCAACCAGGATGCATTCCGGGTTGTAGGAGAGGGCCCGGGCGATGGCCACCCGTTGCTGCTGGCCGCCGGAAAGTTTCAGAACCCGCCGGTCAGCCTCCTCCTGTCCGAGGCCCACCTCACGAAGACACCCGTACGCCCGGGAATAGAGCTCTTTCGGATCCGCCTTCTGACCGGCGCTGCGCAGGGACAGTTCCAGGGACAGTTCCACATTTTCGGCGGCAGTCAGCTTCGTGAGCAGATTGAAATTCTGGAAGATCACGCCGATGTCCCGGCTGCGGTAAATGTACTTGTCCCGGGCGGTCAGGTCTTCGCCCCGGCAGAGAATCCTGCCTTCTGACGGTTCCGCCAGGCCGGACATCACCGAAAGCAGTGTTGTCTTTCCGGACCCTGACTTTCCCACAATCCCGTATATTTTCCCCGGTTCAAATGAATAATTGATCTGACGGAGAACCGGTTTGTCTCCATATCGAAACCCTATATTTTCCAGTTTCAGGATTTTTTCCATATTCCACCTTCCTGTTTCATTCCATGCCGCAAATCCCGCTCGGACAGGATCTCCAGCGGTTCATAACGCATGATCGCCGTGACGGACACCGCACCGGCGGCCAGGGCCAGCAGGACGCAGCACCCGAGCAGCTCCAGCAGAACTGCCCCATTGACAGAAGCTGATGCGGTCAGTGCATCCGCTGCCGAGGAAGTACCCTGCGCATTCAGGAGCTGCTTCGTTACCGGCTTGGAAACGGCCGCCCCGGCAGCACCGCCGATGATGGCACCGGCGAGGGAGAGAATCAGAATTTCCGTGAGAAACAGTGCGGCGACCTGCTTTTTCTTCATGCCGATGGCGGTCAGAACACCGATTTCATATTTCCGCTCCCTGGTGCTGAAAATGTTCATGATGACCAGAATGGCCGCGCCCACCAGCAGGATGACGATCAGGAAGCAGCCGGCGAATTTCGCCAGATTTTTCAGCGGCCGGGCGCTCTGCTCATAACTGGAAATATCTGCGGAAGTCACCTGATACTTGGTGGAAAGCCCCAGCTGTTTCACTTCTTTCTTGAATTGTTTGTACTTTCCCAGGGTTCCGACCACGTAGGTCCCGTTCAGGCGTCCAGAGATGGCTGAAGTGCTCTCGCTGTTCTTCTTTCCAGAAGCCGTTACGATCTGATTCAGCGTTTCGTAACTGGTATAGATGTTGTTCGCCGGGTCGGAAGCGTTCGGTCCTGCCTGCCCTGCCTGGGCGGAGCTCTGGGAATCCTTGTAGATCCCCACGATCTTCAGTTTGTAGGTTTCCTTGGAATTGTTCGGGTTGCTGACCTTGATCGAGTCCCCGACGGAGAGATCGTTGTACTTGGCCAGCTCGCTGCTGATGACACAGACCATGCTGTCCGTCCCTTCCGCAAACATTTTTCCCTTCGAAATCTTCTTCGTCCCGCCAGTGAAGTCCGTCATCGCCTCATCGGAGGAATAGCCGGTAATAGTGAATGATCCGCTGTTCATGGAAGGCAGTTTCCCCCCGGGCCCGATGCCTGCTTCATGGCTCTGCTGCGGTTCTGCGTAATCTGCGCTGTGATGTTGAGTTTGGACAAAGCCGCATCCCGGGAATCGCTCGACGCCTGGCGGATGTACAGGCCGATAGAGATCGAAAATGCGATGATGGTGATGAGAATGCCAATCAGAACACTCTGGCCTTTCGAACGCCGGATGTTCCGCACGGCATTTCGGATAATAAACATAATGAAAATACCTCCTTCTGCTGCATGATACCGAAAGAAAACAGATGTCCGCTCCGCCCGGTGGGTGAATCCTGCCCGCCGGGCCGGAGCTTGGCTTCAGGGTTATTCTAACCGCCGGATATGCAGACAAAATGTTCGGAATCGGAAGTTTTTTCGTCGTTTTGTTGGAAAATTCTTGTGAACAATGTGTACGGCACATGAAGAGCAGCCCACTTCACGGGCAATAATTGTGGTATGATGAAGGAAGTTCGAAAAGGAGGTGGATCCGATGATCCCGAAACAAGATTCCAGCCGCGTGCTGATGGTCGTGTCCATATTTTCTATCATCGTGGTGGCGGCGGCGCTGTTCATCGCCTTCGGTCCGTCCGCCGGCCGGAATTTCAACCCCGGAGACGCCGTACAGGAAAACACACTGAAGCCCCGTCATCTCCGTCAGGATGAGAAACAGCTGGCCGGCCTGCTTCTGGCTGACAGCCATAATCAGCCGGTTCTGGCATCCTATCGGGCAGACCGGAAATTTCACAGACTGGCGTTCGGCTATGAGAAATACAGTCACGGCCGCAGGATCACCGGCACCGGCGGCGAAACCACAACACCTCTGGACAGCCAGAACCGCACCGGTGCGCTGGCCGTCCACACAAACAGCGGCGCCTTCACCTACTCTGTCAGCGGCAGCCGGGATGCATTCACCTCCTTCCGCAGTACAGGAAAAGGGCGGAGTCTGACCCCTTCCCGGGGGGAAGTCCTCCGTCATATGGACTTCTCGTCAGCGCAGCGAATCCGGAAGGGAAAGAAGATCTATCTCAGAACCGTCTTCCTGGCCTCGTCCAATGTTGACGTGCCTTCGGATCCGGAGGTCATTACCTCCCACCCGGAACTGACGAAGAAATGCAGCGTCTGTTATCTCTTCTACGTGAAATTTGAATAGCATTCCGTACAATTGTGCAGGACGGCTCTTCGGAGCCGTCTTTTTTCATCTCCAGCACATACACACCAATTATTTTTCGTTTCTTGTACGATAAGCACAAAAAATTCGTTGACATTTCCCCTCAAGCGAATAAAATGTGAATAACTCATAAATTTACTAACCCGCTATGTTTATACGTTATTATCAAGTCCGTTTTCGTACACGAAAAATTTAGAGGTGATTATTGTGAGTAAAAAGGAACATCAGACCTCACTGAAGAAGGACCAGCTGGGATTCTTCGAGGTCGTCGCACTATCCGTTGCCATTATCGCACCAACCTTTGCATCGTCCATGAACTTCGGCATGATGGTTTCATCTGCCGGCACGGCGATCGGGTTCGTCTTCATTTTGTCCGTCCTGATGCTGCTGTGCGTGGCATTCAGTTTCGTGAAGTTCGGTCAGCGCTTCGCATCCGCCGGCTCGGCCTACGCCTATGTGAAAGCGGGGCTCGGTGACAACGTGGGCACCGTCAGCGGCTGGGGACTGCTTCTGGCGTACTTCACGTTCACCAGCGGCTGCTCCGCGGCATTCGGCTACCTGCTCTCCGCATTCATTCAGGAGATTTCCGGGGTACAGGTTCCGTGGATCATTTTCACCGTTCTGGGCATCGTCGCAATCTGGCTGATCACATATTATGATATTCAGCTGAGCACCCGCATCATGCTTTTCATCGAGCTGGCATCCATCGCTCTCCTGGTCATCGTGGCACTCTTCGTGCTGGCGAAGGTATCCGGTACCTCCGGCATTTCGTTCCGGCCATTTGCGCTCCGGGGCGCAGTGCTTCCGGACGGCAGCAAAGTCACCGCAGCCGGCATCGGCGGCGCCATCGTTCCGGCGGTGCTGTGCTTCGGAGGATTTGAAGGCGCTGCCTCCCTGGGTGAAGAATCCCGGAACCCGAAAAAATACATCCCTCTGGCGATTCTGAGCACGGTTATTTTCGCCGGTCTGATCTTCATCGTGATGGCCTGGGCGGAAATGAATGGATTCGGCATCACCAAGGCTGGTCTCACCCGGTTCACCCAGGCGGGCTCCTCTGTGGTGGAACTCTCTTCCGAATACACCAACCCGGCCATCACGCTGCTGGTCACGCTGGCCATTGCGGTCTCTGCCTTCTCCACAGCACTGGGCTCCATGACCGCATCCACCCGTATGCTGTATGACCTGAGCAAAGAAGGAAAAGTTCCGGCGGTGTTCTCCCATGTTCACCCGAAGCACAACACGCCGTACACTTCCGACCACACCATCTTCGTACTGGCTCTGATCCCGCCAATCGCCATGTATGCCGCTTCCGCCGGAAAAACCTCCGGCACTGACGTGTTCGGCACCGTCGCCACGGTGGGTATCCTGGGACTGATCCTCACCTATGCGCTGACCTGCCTCAGCTCCGTGGTATACTTCACGAGAGTGAGAGAGGGAAAGAGAGAATGGACATGGCAGGCGATTTTCCCGATCATCGCCATCGGCGTCATGGCTTACTGCTTCTACGGAAACCTGGTGGGCAACTCCCTGGCTGTGATCACCTTCGCCATCATGATCATCGGTTTCATCATCACGAAGGTATATCAGGCGAGAACCGCCCGCAGCACTGCCGGGGCACAGAGCCGCATCGCATGACAAAAAACAACGGAATAACCGCTCTGCTGACCTGCAGTAAACCTATCGAAACGCTTGCATAGCAGCAGTCAAATAATAGCCAAGTAATAACCAACGAATAACGAACGAAAGACGGCAAACGGGAATATTTTTACTCACCTTCCCCGCCGTCTTTTTCTATTTCGTTCTGTAATTGATTGAATTTTCGGTGATACAGAAAATAATCCCCTCACTGCGGCAAAAATAATGTGATTTCCGCTTGATTTCAATCTCTGAAGCGGTATAATAGGGCTCGTATTGACACATTCATGTATACATTATACCCCGATGGCATCAGAGCCCATTGAGGCATAGATTTTTTCCCCGATTCGGATCACACCACCCCGGATCACCTGAAGGAGGCAGTCAGATGAAAACATTCGAGTACACATGCAAAGCCACGCTGGGTCTTCACGCTCGTCCGAGTGCAATTCTCGCTCTGGAGTGCAATGCGATGAAGAGCAGTGTCATGGTAGAAAGCAACGGCAAGACAGCAAACGGCACCAACGCTCTGGAACTGATCGCACTGCGTGCGGGCAAGGGTGATGTGCTGAAGATCACCGTGGACGGAGAAGGTGACACGGAACAGGCGGATTACGAAAAGCTGCAGGATGTCTTCGCTCACATCATTCCGGAAGACAACAACCTGAACATTATGAACGTTGCGTTCTTCGGCACGAAGGATTATGACAAGATTTACTTCGATGAACTGTCCAAGGACCTCGGTGACGGCGCTTACAATGCAGAGCTCACCTATTTCAACAGCAGACTGACCTCCGAAACGGTTCACCTTTCCGAAGGATTCGACGCCGTCTGCATCTTCGTCAACGATGAAGCACCGCGGGACGTGGTGGAACAGCTGGCCAAGAACGGTGTCCGTCTGATCCTGCTGCGCTGCGCCGGCTTCAACAATGTTGACCTGGACGCTGCGAAGGAATGCGGCATCACTGTTCTCCGTGTACCGGCATACTCCCCGTACGCTGTTGCAGAACACGCCATGGCAATTCTGCAGGCGGCCAACCGTCGTCTGCACAAGGCATACAACAAGGTAAAGGACAACAACTTCGCACTGAACGGCCTTCTGGGCACGGACCTGCACAACAAGGTTGCCGGCATCGTGACCACCGGCCGGATCGGCGAGTGCATGGCCAGAATCTGCAAAGGTTACGGCATGACGGTCATCGCATGGGACAAGTTCCCGAAGAAGTCCCTGGAAGAAGAAGGCCTGCTGACCTACGTTTCCAAGGAAGAGCTCTTCCAGAAGGCTGACCTGATCTCCCTGCACGGACCGCTGATCACCGGCGAAGGCGGCACCTTCCACCTGATCGATGCGAAGGCGATCTCCATGATGAAGGACGACGTCATGCTGGTCAACACAGCCCGGGGCGGCTTCATCGACACAGAAGCACTGATCGCTTCCCTGAAGACCGGCAAGTTCCACGCTGTTGCCCTGGACGTATATGAAGGACAGGACGAAGTTGTCTACACAGACCACTCCGACGATGTTCTGAGCAACGATGTGGTTGCCCGTCTCACATCCTTCCCGCAGGTCTTCGTCACATCCCACCAGGCCTTCTTCACCAGAGAGGCTCTGCAGGCCATTGCTGCGGACACCATGGAGAATGCGAGAAACTTCCAGCAGGGAATGCCTTACGGCGTTGCAGAAGTGGTCGATCCGCGCAAATAAGAGCGGACGCTCATTTCGAATATCCGAAGATAACCACCATCCCTTTTGAAAACGAGGCTGCTCCCCGGACGATGTTAATCCGGGGAGCGGCCTCGTTTCGTGTGCCGGCAGTATCGTAACGAAAGACCGGACGGCCGCCGCTTGGTGCGGCAGCCCCTGGCCATCTGTGGTCATGCGATGGGCGGTTGCCGTGCGGGTGCGATTTCAGAGAAAACCTCGTTTTCGCACTTTGATTTCTCCGGTTGGCGCTGATCGGGAAGGCGACCGGAATGGGCGGGTGCGATTTCAAGGAAAACCTCATTTTCGCACCTTCCGTATCCGCCTCGAATTGGATAATCAGGGACATTTCCCTGTGGGGTGCATCATTATACAAAGCTTCTTGATAATATACGTGCGACTGAGGGATTGCTCTGATCCCGGGAGACGACCATTCGATATTCTCAGCCTGATTGAATAGATATTCCACGAACAGTATTTTCTTCCAAATCCTTTGGGTGCGAAAATGCTAATTTCGTTTCATCTCGCACCTGCAATCGGGCATGATATAGATTAATCGGGATTTTCTTTCGTTTCCGCACCCTCCAAACACGTAATACAATGCGATTTCAAGGAAAACCTCGTTTTCGCACCTTCCAGCAATATACAATCACGATTCCTATACATAACTACCTTTTACAGCCATTCACCAGTATTCAAATCGCAATTTGTATACAATCCTTTCCCGACCAATTTTTCCAGCTCCCCCCTCCCAACAAATCCCTCCCGACCAATTTTCTCCCGGTCAGTCCTCACCCGGCCGCAGCAAAGCCCCGACGCAGCCGGCAGCAGCTTAGTGTGGCGGCCTCACAACGGAAAAAAGCCCGCAGCGGGGCTCTGCAGGAGCCTCTCTGCGGGCAGGACCGGCCGGTTCGGCATGCTTGCTGCCGTCAGATCCGACCGGAAGTTCTGTCAGAATTTCTGTTCAGAAATCTTAGCATTTCTCTACGATGACAGCTGTTCCCATGCCGCCGCCGATGCACAGTGTGGCCAGGCCCTTCTTCGCATCGCCGTGAAGCATTTCGTAAATCAGCGTGATCAGGATACGGCAGCCGGAAGCGCCGATCGGGTGACCCAGTGCGATCGCACCGCCGTTGATGTTCAACTTCTCCGGATCGAATCCCAGATCCTTGCCGACTGCAACGGACTGAGCCGCAAATGCCTCATTTGCCTCGTACAGGTCCAGGTCAGCGATCGTCAGACCCGCCTTTTCCAGCGCCTTCTTCGTCGCCGGTACCGGACCCACACCCATGATAGAAGGATCCACACCGCCGGAAGCGTAGGACAGGATCTTCACCAGCGGCTTCAGACCCAGTTCTTCCGCCTTCTCTGCGGACATAACCACGACTGCTGCACCACTGTCATTGATGCCGGATGCATTTCCTGCTGTCACAACACCGCCGTCCTTCTTGAATGCCGGCTTCAGCTTCGCCAGTGCTTCCTTCGTCTGGCCGAACCGAGGATGTTCATCCGTGTCGAAGATCTTCGGATCGCCCTTCCGCTGCGGAATCTCCACCGGAACGATCTCGTCCTTGAACACACCATTCTTGATCGCCTTCTCCGCCTTCAGCTGGGACTGCAGTGCGAAGTCATCCAGTTCTTCTCTGGTGAGGCCCCACTGTTCCGCAACATTTTCTGCGGTGATGCCCATGTGGTAGTTGTTGAACACATCCCAGAGTCCGTCGTTTACCATCAGGTCCACCATCTTCGTGTCGAACATTCTGGCTCCCCAGCGGGCCTTCGGCACAACGTAAGGCGCCGCGGACATGTTCTCCGCTCCGCCGGCAACGATGATATCTGCATCGCCGGCCTTGATGATCTGTGCCGCCAGCTCCACGGCCCGGAGACCGGATCCACAGACCTTATTAATCGTCATGGCCGGCACTTCCACCGGAAGCCCTGCATCCAGAGACATCTGGCGGGCCACATTCTGGCCCAGGCCGCCCTGGAGCACATCACCCATGATGACTTCGTCCACCTGCTCCGGCTTCACACCGGCTCTCTTCAGTGCTTCCCGGATACATACCGCACCCAGCGTTCTGGCCGGTACATCCTTCAGAGAACCACCGAAGGTTCCGATTGCGGTTCTGGCTGCTCCTACGATAACAACGTCTTTCATAATTCGTTCCTCCAAATCTGGTTTTTTTATCTCAGAAGCCGCCGGTGCGGCTTCGCGTCGATGAGGTAGCGGATTGTTTGTTAATTTATTGTCATTATACAGGAGCCGACGGAATATTGCAACCATTTTACTGCAATTATGGATCTGGCTGCATTACGGATCTGGCTGTGAGATGAATCTGGCTGCATTACGGATCCGGTTGTGAGATGAATCCGGCTGCATTACGGATCCGGCTGTGAGAGGAATCCGGCTTCAAAATGTCATCCCCGGGAATTTCCGGTCAGTGCATCAAAACCAGATTCCCCGCGGCCGGATCTTCTGTTCTTCCGCCGCCCGGTTCAGCTGATCCCGGAATGTCGGGTGGGCGATGGAGATCAGCAGCTTCGCCCGCTCCCAGGTGGCACGGCCGGCCAGGTTCACACATCCGTACTCTGTCACCACGTAGTACGCCTGGCTCCGGGGATCTGTGACAATGTCGCCGTTGAAATGAGGCACGATGTTGGAATGCCGGACCCCGTTACGGTCCACGAAGGACGAACGCATGCAGATGAAGCCTTTGCCTCCCCTGGACCGGGCCGCCCCGGTCAGGTAATCCAGCTGGCCGCCGGTTCCGCTGATCTGCCGGAGTCCCGCACTCTCGGCGCAGATCTGCCCGTACAGGTCCACTGCGATGCAGCTGTTGATGGAGATCATGTTGTCGTTTTGGGCAATCACCGCCGGATCATTCACATAGGAAAGAGGGGCTGCTGCGACGGACGGGTTGTCACTGACCCAGTCGTACAGATCCCGGGAGCCGAAGACGATGCCGGTGAGCCCCTTTCCCGGCCAGAGATTCTTCCGGGCATTGGTCAGCTTGCCGGCCCGGTACAGCCGGTAGTAGGCGTCACCGCAGAGTTCGGTATGCATACCCAGATCCCGGATGTCAGAATCCGCCAGCATGGATCCTACTACATTCGGCATGGAACCGATACCCAGCTGCAGGGTTGCGCCGCTGGGAATCTGCGGAACCAGCAGCGCCGCAATGGCCCGGTCCTCTTCATCCGGCTCTGCCACCGGGAATTCCGGCAGCGGACCGTGTTCCCCTTCCACCACATAATCCACATCGGAAATGTGGATACATTCGCCGAACCCGCCCTGAATCCGGGGCAGGTGCTCGTTGACCTCCAGGATGATGATGTCGGCTTTGTCCAGAATGTCCTTCGCCACACCGGTGGCGCAGGAGAAATTGAAGTACCCGTGCCGGTCCATCGGCGGCACACACATCATGGCCACATTGACATCCAGGAACTTCCGGTAGTACCAGCCCAGGTTCCGGAAAACCATGGGGATGTAGTTACAAAGCCCCTTGTCGCAGAGTTTCCGCTCATAGCCGGAGCAGTGCCATGTGTTATAGATGAAGTGTTTCCGCTCCGGATCGCATTCCGCCACCCGGATCGGCCCGAAGCACAGGTTGCCCCGGAACTTCACGTTCTCCAGCTCATCCCGCCGCGCCGCCAGCGCCTCGTCCAGAAGTGTGGGGAAACAGATGTTGGTGGTGTAATCCACCCAGTCGCCGCTTTTCACCGCTTTCACTGCCTCTTCCGGGCTGCGCAGCTTCGCCCGGTATTCATCATATACGGACATGTTCTCACCTCATTCTAAACCGGGGCGCCGAGGCGCCCCGCTGTGCTTCTTCCCTGATGCCTTCTATGCCTGTGCCTTCTCCTTCGCCGCTGCCCGGCCGGCCCGGAATGCCTTCCGGTTCAGTTCCCGGAACTTCTCCGGCACGGTCTCCGCCACAACCTCTTCCCAGTCGATCTCCGGCGTTCCCAGCACATCGCAGCATGCGCCGAACTGCACCACATTCATGCATTTCGGATTCCCCAGCTCCGCTGCGATCTCCTCCGCATTGAGAACGATGGTGGCGAATTCTTTTTGCATCGCCTCAACGCACCCGGCAGGGTATTCCTCCAGACCCGAAGCTGTGGTCAGGGTATCCATGGCATAGTCGTTGATCACCGCAATTCCTGTAGGCTTCAGGAACGGCGCATACCGCACGGCTTCCATCCGCTCCAGGGCGATCAGGATATCCGCCTCCCCCTCACCGAACACCGGCCCGTACACCCGGCTGCCCCAGCGCACCTGGGTGGATACACTGCCGCCCCGCTGGGCCATTCCGTGAATCTCGCTCTGCTTCACGTCGTAGCCGGCCCGGATCAGACCGTTTGTCATGATTTTTGAAATCAGAATCGTGCCCTGTCCGCCCACACCGGCCAGGATTACATTCTTCGTATCGCTCATCTTTCTCCCCCTGTTCCAAACCTGTTCCTATTTCTCCACTGTGCCGATCGCATCGAACGGACAGATCTGTGCGCAGACCGTACAGCCGGCGCAGGTCACTTCGTCAATCACCGCCTTGCCCTCGTGAATCGCAATAGCCGGGCATCCTGCTTTCAGACAGGAACGGCAGCTTCTGCATTTCTCCGGGTCCACCCGGCAGACCGTCTCCGGCTTCGGCGACCGCTTCATGAGCAGGCACGGTCTTCTGGTGATGATGGCGGCCGGCACTTCCGACGCCAGCGCATCGTCCACCGCCTTCTGCATCGCCGTCAGATCCTGAGGATCCACCACAATGATCTTTTCGAATCCGTACGCTTCCAGCACCTTCTCGATGGAAATGGCCCTGGCCGGATCCCCCTCCAGGTTATAGCCGCTGCCCGGGTTCTCCTGGTGTCCGGTCATCCCCGTGATCCGGTTATCCAGGATGCACGGAATCATCTTCCCTTTGTTATAAATGATCTCCGCCGCACCGGTCATGCCGCTGTGGAAGAACGTGGAATCACCCACCACGCCGAAAACCTTCTTCGCAGTGACCCCTTCCTGCTCAAATGACTTGGACATGCCCATGCCCACGGACAGCCCGCCGCCCATGCAGACCGCCGTGTCCATGCAGCCCAGCGGCGGTGCGGCGCCCAGAGTATAGCAGCCAATGTCCCCGGTGACCACATAGTTCGGATTTTTCGACAGAGTGTAGAAGAACCCCCGGTGCGGGCATCCAGGACAAAGGGCAGCCGGACGGGCGGCCGCCGCTGCCTCCGGCACTTTCGTCTCCGGTTTCTCCCCGAAGATGCGCTCCCGGAGGAGCGCAGTATTAAATTCAAACATGCGGCCGGTCCGTTCCTTCCCGCAGCACGAAATGCCGGCAGCCCGGATCTGATCTTCCAGAAACGGTTCCAGCTCCTCCACCACGAACACTTCCTCCACCTGCTCTGCGAATTTCCGGATCAGGTCCATGGGCAGCGGGAAGGTCAGCCCCAGTTTCAGGAACGATGTATCCTCCGGGAACACTTCCTTCGCATATTCATAGGACACGCCGGAAGTGATGACGCCGATCTTCTTCCCCTTCATTTCCATCCGGTTCAGCCCGCAGGTATTGCCGTACTCCGCCAGTTTCCGGAGCCGCTCCTCTACCTTCGGGTGGTTCTTCCGGGCATTCGCCGGCACACAGACGTACTTCCGGATATTCCGGTGATATTCCGGCGCCTCGTGCTCTGTCCGCTCACCGAATTCCACCAGACTCTTGGAATGGTTGATCCGGGTCGTGGTGCGGAACAGCACCGGTGTGTCGAACTGCTCGGAGATTTCATAGGCGGCCCGGATGAAATCCTTGCACTCCTGACTGTCGGACGGCTCCACCAGGGCGATCTTCGCCGCTCTGGCATAGTAACGGTTGTCCTGTTCGTTCTGGGAAGAATGCATGCTCGGATCGTCTGCAGTCAGAATGACGAATCCCCCCGTCACCCCCATATACCCGGCGGTGAACATCGGATCTGCCGCCACATTCAGACCCACCATCTTCATGGCACAGAAAGACCGGGATCCGGCAATGGCTGCGCCGTAGGCCATCTCCACAGCCACCTTCTCGTTCGGCGCCCATTCCGCATAGATCTCGTCCCTGTATTTCGCCACATTCTCCAGAATTTCCGTACTTGGTGTCCCCGGGTATGCGGAGCAGACTTTCACGCCGGCCTCGTAGATGCCTCTGGCCACCGCTTCGTTTCCGGAAAGCAGTTGTTTCATGATATTCCCTCCTGCCCAATTTCTCTGTCTCTTGATCTTGTTTCGTTTTTTCGATTTGTTTTCTTTTTCTCTATTTCAATGAATGATTCACTGAATAATTCAATTATTCATCTTTTTCCCGGCGCTGTCAACCGGATGCGGGATAACATTCGGAAGATTAACGCAAAAAAATAAAACGCCGGCGGGGATCGCCATCAATCAGCGATCCCTGCCGGCACATTTCCGCCGATCCCCCGCAGATAGGCGGCGGCCAGCGCCCGCCCGTCCTCTGCCAGATCATATGACCCTTCACAGATTTTCCATTCCAGCAGCTCCCCCCGGTGAATCGTCACCAGTTTCGCCCGGATCTCCGCCGGATCCCGGTCCCCGGGCAGCGAGCCCTCTTCCTGACAAGCCTCAATCAGCGCCCGGAGCAGCCGGAAATAGGTGCGCTGCTCCTTGATCTTCAGGATTCCCTGCTGAGGATATTTCATGCTGTGAATGAAGGTGGTGTACAAAACCGCTTCTCTGGAACTGATCAGAAGCGACTGTCCCACGAAATCCAGCAGTTTCTCCATGGCCGTAGCGGCGCCGTCCTGCCGGTACGCCGCCTCCAGTTCATCGTAGGCTGCGTCCACGTGATCCGTCAGCTGGATGGCCAGCTCGTCCTTGCTGCGGAAATAGTTGTAGATATTCCCGACAGAACAGCCGGAGGCTTCGGCGATCTCCGCCATGGAGACGTTGTCGAACCCCTCCCGGTCGAAGAGATCCAGTGCGGCATTCTGTATTTTCGCCCGCATTTCCATCGCCTGTTTCTTCCTCGCTGTCATTCTCGGCATGATCAACCCTCCTGATCTGTGCATTCACCGGCCCCCGGTACGGCTGGCACTTTTCTCTTCATTGAACAGCACCTATTGTACCATCAAATCTCCCCGGCGCACCATCGCAGATGCAGAAAACCCGGGCGCCTCTTCATTGACATTTTTTTCTGAATATATTATAATCTCTGTGTTAGACTGCGGTTTAGACCTTGCTCGGCATCCGGCGGAGAGCGCACTATCCTGCCGTCCTTCCACAAAGAAAATGCCAGGCAGATCGATCGCACAACTCGGTATTTTTTTGTCGATATACAACAGGAGGCATCACCATGCAGACAAATGAACCGAAAATCCTGGCATACATGCAGGAACACCAGCTGGACGCATTCTTCGTATCCAGCCCGACGAACATCCGCTACATCAGCGGTTTCACCGCCAGCGACGGCGCCCAGTGGCTTCTGTTCACGAAGAACGGAAAGAAATTCTTCATCACCGATCTGCGCTACACAGAGGATGCGGCACTGGAGTGCCCGGACTATGAAGTCGTGATCTGGCGGCTGCCGGGGAAAGTGGTAGCCAACAGCGTCCAGGATCTTCTGAAGAAGGAAAACTGCAAAAACGTGGGATTCGAAGCCGATGACTTCTCCTACGAGTTCTTCCTGGATTTTGATAAATTCGTGGAAGCGGAGAAGGTCCCGACCTACAGCGTGATTTCCGACATGCGCATCGTGAAGAATGCGGAAGAAATCGCCTATCAGCGGCAGGCCTGCGAAATATCCTGCCGGGCGCTGGAGATGCTGCTGCCGGAGATCCAGCCGGGCGTCACCGAGAAGGAACTGGCCGCAAAACTCTCCCTCTACATGGTCATGAACGGCGCCGACACCATGCCGTACGGAAACATCCTGATTTCCGGAGCCCGTACTTCCCTGCTCCACGGCGTGCCCTCCGAGAAAGCCGTAGCGTACGGTGACTTCGTTCTGATGGATTTCGGCTGCCAGGTTCACGGATACATGTCCGACATGACCCGGACCGTGGTGGTGGGCAAGGCCACCTCCGAACAGCGGGAAGTCTATGACCTGGTGCAGAAGATGTTCGATGCGTGCAACAAGATCACCAAGGCCGGCACAGTGGGCCACGACATTTACCAGGCCCAGATGGACGTACTGGAAGGCACGAAATACAAAGGCTACGAATACAACAACATCGGCCACGGCATCGGCCTCTTCGTCCACGAAGGCCCGTTCAACTCCGTCACAGACTACACCCCGTTCCCGGTGGGCCACGTGCGCACCATCGAACCGGGCCTCTACATCCCGGGCTGGGGCGGCGTCCGCATCGAAGACCAGATCCTCATCACCGAGGACGGTTTCGAGAACATGACTGAAGATTTCACCCACGACCTGATCGAGCTGTAGGGTGCGGCGAGGGTGCGGAATCGCATTTTTTTCGGTTTTCGCACCTTCTTTCGCCCGATTCAACCGGAAATTCAGGACGACACGATTCAGGCGGGTGCGGAAACACAAAAAACCTCATTTCCGCACTTTGCCGTCCGGGTACCCGTTAGCTGCATCATAATTATTTTACTCAAGCCGCACGCATCATATACATTCACCGGCTTTTCCGACAACTCGCCTGCCATGCTGCCGGTTTCTCCGGAGTGGGCGATCGGCAACCGGGTTATTTTTTGTCGAACTGTCCCATGATGTATGCAATCCGGCCGCCAGGCCAGGTGCGAAAAAACGGCTTTCTATTAGAATCGCACCCACGGAGGCGGGCGAAATAATTTACTCAAGATTTTCTTTTGATTTCGCACCCTCGAAGCCGTATTCCACCTGCGAAAATGGAGGAAATGGCCGAATCCGCACTTTCCAAGCCGATCATGGACAGCGGGGCTGCATGACCAGACGATGGTTTCTTCCATCCGGTCAGCAGCCCCGCTGTTTCATTTCCTAAATACGATTAACTCGTTCGCTATCTGTGAATTACTTTCCTTCCCCTCTGCGTTTTCTTCTCAGCAAACGCAGCAGGATCAGTGCCGCAGCAGCCGATGCAAATCCGCCTGCATAGAGCGGAAGTTCCGTATCATCCCCGGTCCTTGGATGCTGTCCGTCTGTCTTCACGACAGAAGTCGGCTTGGCAGCATCGTTCGGTTTCGCCGGTTCGACCGGTTTGCCCGGGCCGTTCGGTTTCGTCGGCTTATCTGGTTTCGTTGGCTTGTCCGGCTTCGACGGCTTGTTCGGCTTATCCGGTTTCGACGGATCAACTGGATTGTCCGCCGTTTTCCACTGTGCATACAGGGTTACATTGGACTGAATCCGGAAGGTATCTCCGGCCTGATAGGTTGTACCAGATCCGTCTTTTTCTGTGTTCCATCCATCGAATATAGCATTGCTGATTGCAGAAACCGTATTCTCTTCGTCAGCATACTTGCCGTTTTTCGGAACGGAGTAGGTAAACATGTTCGGAAGCACAACTACCGTTGCGTCACCCATATACGGGTTCTTCGGATCCGAGTAGATCCTGTCTCCCGATGCCGTTATTCCTCCGTTTCCGTTATACGTTAACGTGTACTGGACCGCCGGAGTAGGATCATTCGGATATATCTTTCTCGTGATCGTCAGCGTACCCGGCGTTTTCGTGATGTTGTAGTTCTTCGTGACATCTGCATTCCCGGCCATGACCTTCGCATCACCTGTGAATTTTCCTTCATAGGTTCCGGCATCGGTTCCGGTTGCAGCGTACGTGATTCCCTTGAGTTCATGTCCGCTGATCAGTCCGTCTGTCTTGATGCCGTCCAGCGTATGCGGATTTCCGTCATACGTTATGGTGCCGCTTTCGCCGGTCAGGGTGAGGGCCTTCGGATTGATCTTCAGGCTTCCGTCTTCCACCACGACATTAATCTTCTCGTAGTTTCCGCTCGTGACGTCGAAATCATCCGCCTTGAGATTCATCCGGTATGTCCCTGCATCCGTTCCGGATGCTTCCGCTGTCTTTCCGGACTTCAGTTCCACGCGGATATCCTTCG
>NZ_FNBF01000021.1 GCF_900102225.1 Eubacterium pyruvativorans | reverse complement strand
TGTTAGTTGTTGTGATGTTTAGAGGGAATTATTAGTTGTTTTCTTTGCGCAAGATTATAGTAGCAAATCGGTGTCATGACCTCGTGTGGGGAATGTGGAGGTTCCGGCACAGGTTGTTCACGGAAACGACACGGATTGAAACGGCCCCCGAGCAGGCCGGGCTGGCCGAACAGGCATCACTGCGCTTTCCCTCTAAGCGGACTGCAGTCCGTATGAGTGGTCTGCAGTCCGTATGAGTGGTCTGCAGTCCGTATGGGCGGGTTACAGTTCGTATGCCTTCGCACCGCCGGTCAGCACGATGATCTGATCGTTGGAGACGCCCAGTGCTCTCAGGTTTGCCGCACCGGCGTTGGCGTAGCGGTTGCCGGAGTAGCAGAGCAGGACATACTTCGTATCCTTGGCCTTGCCGGAAATGGCGTTCTTCATGTTTGCAGCAGCCGTTTTTGCCAGCGGATTACCGGAGGAGACCGCAGCATCCATATCTGCGTTCACAGCGCCTTCGACGGATTTCTTGGCGAAATCAGCGGCCTTTCTGCAGTCGATGACCTGGTAGCCGGCCGGAGCTGCCTTGAAGTCGGATACGGAGATATAGTTGTTAAATACCAGATCTTCGTTCAGGTAGCCGCCCGCCAGATTGAGGATGCGGTCCTCGCTGACACCCAGAGCGATCAGGGCATCATGGGCCTTCTGCGCCAGGCTGTTGCCGGAGTTGCAGGCCAGGATGTACTTCGTTGCCGGATCGTCGCCTTTGACAGCAGTTTCGACTGCCTTCTTCTGGGAGGCCGCATCCTGGTTGTTCACCATGTCGGTATTCACGGATGCCGGGATATGTGCCTTCGCATACTTAGCGGCGTCTCTTACATCCAGAACCTTGTAGCCATTCTGGGTGTATCCGTTGTTGTTGATCTCATTGGTCTTAGCAGCGCTGATGCCGTTCATACCGGATCTGACATCGATTTTCACGCTCTGCTTGCCGTCTTTCGTAGCAGCGGTGATGGTCGTTCCCTTGTCCTTGGCGACGCCGGTAACAACACCCTTGCTGCTGACTGTTGCGATGGTCGGATCTGCGGAAGTCCATGTGACGTCTGTTCTGTTGACCTTCAGCTGGATCGTCTTTCCGTTCAGGACGGAGGCGAACTTCTGCTCCGCTTTCAGCGCAGCCGGCTGTGCTGCCTTCACATTCACGGTGATCTTCTTCACGGACTTGCCCGCCTTCGCACGGACGACAGCCTTGCCGGCTTTCTTTGCAGTAACAACCGTGGCCTTGCCGGACTTTTTCGAAAGCTTCACTACTTTCGCATCCTTCTTGGATACGGACCATTTCGCCTTCTGGTTCGCAGTCAGTTTCTTCTTTCCGCCCACTTTCAGTGTCACCTTCGTCGGCTTCACCGTCAGCTTCTTCGCTGCGTATGCGCCCGGAGTTAGGAATGTCACTGTCAGCAGCAGGGACAGAGCCAGGACGGCGGCGCGGCGCAGGGTCGTGTTCGTCTTTGTCATTTTTTTGCCTCCTTAATATAAAAAAAATTAGCTCAACTCCCATAATTCTCTATGAATGAGGCGAATATTGCAAGGGAACGTCATTGATATCGACAATATCAATGACGTTCCGGGCGGCATTTATAACGCATATTTTCTATACCCGGAAGCAGATGATACAATTACTCTGTATGAGAGAGTGAAGAACATCGCTTTTTGTCGATGGGAGGAGGGATCATGAAGAAAGGAACGAAACGTATCCTGACGGTGTGTCTCTGCATGGCCATGGCCGTGACGAGTGCGTTCATGCTGTCGGGCTGCGGGAAGGACAAGCAGACGCCGGACAGTGAGCGGGTCTCTGATGCGGCATTTACCGGGAAGTATCTCGTGACGGCGAAGGAAGCGAAGGCGCTGGTGGGAAAGAAGAACGTTTTGTTCGTGGACTGCCGGGATGATAAGTTGGCGAACAAGGGCACGGTGAAAGGTGCTGTGGTCACCAGCTGGCAGAAGCTGTGTCAGTGCAGTGACCGTTACGGTGCGGAAGGAGATGCGGAATGGGGAAAGATTCCGGCTGCGAAGGATCTGGCGAAGCGTCTGGGTGATCTGGGTATTACGAAGGATCAGGAGATCATCCTCATCGGACAGACCTCTGACGGCTGGGGCGATGACAGCAGGGTGCTCTGGGAGCTGAGAGAAGCCGGATTCGAGAATGCGAAGATGGTGGACGGCGGCTGGACTGCGCTGAAGGATGCCGGCATCGAGATCCAGAACGGCGGAAGCACGCCGAAGAAGACGAAGGTGAAGATTGACCGGATCCGGAAGGATCACACGGTTTCCACCGAGGATCTGCAGAAAAATTACAAGAAATACAAGATTATCGACGTCCGCACCGACGCAGAGTGGAAGGGTGCCACGAAGTACGGCGAGGCCAAGGGCGGCCACATGCCGGGGGCGGTGCATGTCCGCTACACAGATCTTTTCCGGGAAGACGGTACATTGGTTTCCAAGAAGGACGTGGAGAAGATGATGAGGGATGCAGGCATCTCCAAGAACGATTACATCGTCACCTACTGCACCGGGGGCATCCGTTCCGCATACATGCAGCTGGTGCTGGAGATGTGCGGTTATCCCCATACCTATAATTACGACCAGTCCTTCTGGAGATGGGCGAAGGTCGGAAAAGTTGTGAAGTAAGCTCAGAAGGAATTACAGGAATTACAGGAATTACAGAAAGGTCAGGAAGAAATGAAGAAATCAATATGCAGGAAGGCATCGGTTCTGGCTCTGGCGGCGGTTATGACGGTTGTGTTCAGCGCACCGGCTTTCGCAGCGGCGAAGAAGACCTCCGGCAGCGGGGCGAAATCGAACATTTTCATCAGTGCGAAGCAGGCGAAGTCCATGGTGGGGAAGAAGAATGTGCTGTTCGTGGATACGAGACCGGAGAGTGCAGTGAAGAAACAGGGCACTGTGAAGGGTTCGATCGGTGTTGCCTGGCAGAATTTCAGCACGATGAAGAATGCGGGCGAAGCGGGCCACTGCGCCATGCTTCCGGCGAAGCAGATGTCCAAGGTGCTGACGAAGTTCGGGATGACGAAGAAGAAGAACATCGTCATCATCGGCCAGACGGTCGGCGGATGGGGCGACGACGGAAGAGTGCTCTGGGAGCTCCGTGCCTGCGGATTCACGAAGGCCAGAATAGTGAATGGCGGCTGGCAGGCGCTGAAGGCGGCGAAGGTGAAAACAGCGAAGACATTCGCGAAGGCGAAGGCGGCGAAAGTCACGGTAACCTCCATCAGCCAGAAGCACAACGTCACCACGAAGCAGCTCCACGATAAATACAGTGAATACAAGGTTGTGGATGTCCGCAGCAAGGAGGAGTGGGACGGTGCCACGAAGTACGGCGAAACCAAGGGCGGCCATCTGAAGGATGCGGTTTTCATTCCGTATGACGGTCTGTTCAGGAAGAACGGCACACTGAAGTCCGATGCAGACATTGTGAAAATGTTCTCTTCCAAGGGAATCAAGAAAGGCGACTGCATCGTCACCTACTGCACCGGCGGCATCCGTTCGGCCTACATGGAGCTGGTTCTGGAGAAGCTGGGATATAAGTGTGCTGCTAACTATGCGGAGTCCTTCTGGAGATGGAATGTGGCATATCCGGATATGGTAGAGTAATCTGTCCGGTTCGGATCTGTTCCGGATTCTGACCGGACGGTGCGGTTGATACCGCCGGTCCGGGCGTGTCGAAGAGAATAATCCTCACCGGGTGCGTCTTGGGAAGCTTCAGGGCGCATCCGGTGTGTTTTTCTTTCCGGGATATCGGCGGGCGGATGTGATATACTGGAATCCGAAAAAAAGGAGGTGCCCATGGACAAGGCGGAGCGCAGAATCCGGGATGCCAAGCGGGCGGCGAAGGCGATTCTGGGCGAGAAGAATACGAAGCGGGTGAAACAGGTTCTCCGGGTGGAGGGCAGCCGGGCAGAACAGAAGATCCTGCGGCAGGAGAGACAGCTGGCGGACCGGACGGGGAAACTGGAATCCCGCATCACGGTTCTGGAGTCCCGGACGAAGAAGAACGGGGCGGAAATGAAGAAAATCCGGGAGGAAGTGCAGCGGGAATTCCGCCGGCGGGACCTGTGGGCCCAGCGGAAGGCGGAAGTCCGGCATCTGGCCCGGGGCCGCCGGGTCTGCGTCATCAAGTGCCCTGCCCCGGACTCTCCGGCCCGTGAACGGTGGGGTGACTGGAACTACTGCATGATGCTGAAGAGGAATCTGGAGCGGGAAGGCCTGTACGTCATCGTGGACTGCTACGAGGACTGGTACTGCGACTCCGGTGCGGAGCTGGTCATCGTCATGCGGGGGCTCTACGGGTACCGGCCGGACCGGCGAAACGAAAACTGCCGGTATATCCTCTGGATCGTCAGCCATCCGGATCAGGTCACGGACGAGGAATGCGCACTGTACGACCAGGTCTGGGTGGATTCTGTATCCGGGCGGGATGTGCTGGCCGAACGGCTGCCGGTGCCGGTCCGCACCGAGATCGTTCCGGTGGACACGGAGCTGTTTTGCCCCGCCTCCCCTGCCCGGGGGGAGAAGGACAAAGATAAACCGGATGAACCGTTCTACCCCCGTGTATTTGTAGGTAACGCCCGGGGCATCCGCCGGAATGTGACGGAGTGGTGCGAACGAAACGACATTACCCTTCATGTGTGGGGAACCGGATGGGATCGTCTCTATCCGGACAGCCGCAATCTCATATTCCATGACCCGGCCCCTTATGATCAGGTGCCGGAGATTTACCGGCATGCAAAAGTGATCCTGAACGATCACTACGAGGATATGCTGGCCATGGGATATGTGAACAACCGGCTGCCGGAGGTGCTGGCCTGCGGCCAGCCGATCGTGTCCGACGGCGGCCGGCAGTTCGGCGCATTGTTCTCCGCCGGGGTTCTGTACTATGAGGACGAAAAGAGTTTCCTGGAGTGCATCCGCCGGGCGGAAACGGAGTATGATGCCCTGCGTCAGGATGCGCTGGCGGCGCTTCCTGCCCTGCGGGAGAAACTGGCGGCATCTGTATGGGCCCGGCGGGTTCGGGAGATGCTGGAGAAATGAGGTCAATGGTGAAAGTTACGGTGGTCATGCCGGTGTACAATGCGGCGAAATATATCCGGAAATCTCTGGGAGACGTGCTGGCCCAGACCGTGGAGGACCTGGAGGTCATCTGTGTGGACGGCGGATCCCGGGACGGAACAGTGAAGATCATCCGGTCTTTCATGGAGCGGGACAGCCGGGTGCGCCTCCTTTCGGGGAACCGGATCACCACCGGAGAAGCGAAAAACCGGGGGCTTCGGGAAGCGAAGGGGGAATATATCACGTTCTGGGATGCGGATGACCGGTTCCGGCACCGGTACCTGGCCCGGATGGCGGCGAAAATGAACGAGACCGGAGCCGATGTGGCGGTATGCGGCGCTGATGTGTTCGACGGCGCCGGAGAACTGTACGATACCGCAGCCTTCCTGGAAACGGAGAAACTGCCGGACAGGGATCCCTTCAGCTGGAGAGATATGCCGGAGAACATCTTCGACTTCGCCACGAATAACGCCTGGAACAAGATGTTTCGCCGCAGGTTTCTGCTGGACCGGGGCATCCGGTTCCAGAATCTGGTCCGGGCGGAAGACACGGTGTTCGTCATGTCGGCGATGTTTCTGGCGGAACGGATCACATGGGTGGACGAAAAACTGGTGATGTACCGCCGGTATAACGCAGACAGCCTGACGGGCAGAACCTCGGATTACCCTCTGGCCACCTATGCATCCTTCGTGTATACCCGGGAAAAACTCGCAGAATACCCGGATTTTCCGGCGGTGCTGCCGGGATTTCAGCGGCGGGTTCTGAAGGGACTGCTGAAATCCCTGGATGCGCAGCGCACCTGGGACGGGTATCTGCGGAATTATCAGGTGCTGCAGGAGGAAGGTCTGGCCCTCTTCGGTCTGGACACCCTGCCGGAGGAGTCGGTTCCGGCGGGCATGTACCGGAAGCGGCTCCGGTGGATCCGGACCATGGGACCGGAGGATTATCTGCTGGCCACCATGCGCCAGTACCGGACGGCCAGCGAGAAAAACCGGTTCCGGCTGCGGCGGGAAACGGAGAAGAACATGCATGGTATCGACGATCCGGAAGAGCGGCGCCGGACGGAGCGGGTGCTCCGGGCAGAGCAGTTTCTGCGGCGCGGGTTCCGGAAGCTGGTGCATCGTCTGCACGGTGACGAAAGAGCGAAATAGGACAGGCAACGGAGGCAGAGGAAATGTTGGATACAGAAAAGATAGCAGAAAAATTCCGCCGCGGCATCGACTGCGGTCAGGTGGTGGCGGAAGCGTTTCAGGAGGAAACCGGACTGGATCCGGAAACCCTGAGACGGATGACCGCAGGCTTCGGCGGCGGTCTGATGAACGGAGACACCTGCGGCGCCTACGCAGCGGGTCTGGTGGTGCTGGGACTGCTGTACGGAAACGAAAAAGAAGACGAATTCGAGAAGAAGGATGAACTGAAAATGAAGCAGTATGCCTTCATGAAGGCGTTTCTGGAAAAATACCCGAGTCTGAACTGCCGGGAACTGCTCGCCTCCGGGAACGGAGATGTGAGCGAGGTCATGTTCACCCTTTGTCCCGCCATCTGCCGGGATACGGTGGTGATGCTGAAGGAGCTGGAGGCGTGATGCGGAAGGCAATCATTCTGTTTACCCGGGCGCCGATCCCGGGCCGCACGAAGACCCGCATGATGCCCTGGCTCAGCCCCGGAGAGTGCGCCGGCCTGCACCGGGCGATGCTCACGGATATTGCGGCAGAATGCCGCCGGACGGAGGCGGACCTGTTCGTGTACTTCACGCCCGGAGAGGAAGAGGCTGCGGCGCTGCTCCGTCCTCTGTTCGGGGAGGAGGTCCCGCTGACTGCCCAATCCGGGGCGGATTTAGGACAAAAAATGTTCCGCGCCATCGCTCAGGTTCTGGGCCGGGGGTATGATGCCTGTGTGCTGACGGGAGCGGATATTCCGCTCCTTTCGGCGCCGGTTTATGAGCGGGCGTTCCGGGGTCTGGCGTCGGCGGACCTTGTATTCGGCCCTTCTGAGGACGGGGGATACTATCTGGTGGGGATGAAAGAGCCTCATCCGGAGGCGTTTCAGATTCCGTCCTACGGGCATGAAAAGGTGCTGGACAACACGCTGGAGGGGCTTCGTTCGGCGGGCCTGTCCGTTGCTTTTACGGATACGCTCTTCGATGTGGACACCCACGAGGATCTGCTTAGGTACCGGGACGCTCTGTGCAGCTCCCCTGCCCCGGATCTCCGGGCCACGGGACGTTTCACGGCGGACCACCTGGTTCTTTCCATCATCGTGATCACGTACAACGAGGCCCGGACGGTGGACCGTATGCTGGAGCAGATGAGGCCGTTTCGCCGGGGAGAAGGCAGAACGGAAGTGATCTTCGTGGACGGAGGCAGCACGGACGGGACGGCTGAGAAGATCGAAGCCGCCGGATTCCGGCTGCTTCGGACGCGGAAGGGCCGGGGGCTGCAGCTCAACGCCGGGGCGGAGGCGTCCCGGGGGGATATTCTGTTCTTCCTGCATTGTGACAGCGTTCTGCCGGAGGATTTCGACCGTCAGATCCGGGACATAATGATCATGAACGAATACGGGTGTTTCGGGGTCCGTTTTCCGTCCCGGAATTTTTTCATGTGGACTAACCGGTGGATTTCCAATTTCCGGGCGAAGCGCCGGGCCATTGTTTTCGGGGATCAGGGGATTTTTCTGGACCGGAGACTGTTCTTCCGGATGGGAGAATTTCCGGAGATTCCGCTGATGGAGGATTACCAGTTCAGTCTGACCCTCCGGTCCGCCGGATACCGGCCGGTGATGGCCCGGCGGCGGATTCTGTCCTCAGCCCGCCGGTACCGGGGATCCACGGTGACGAAACTGCTCCGGATGAAGCAGATGTATGAGCTTCGGCGCCGGTACCGCCGGGGAGAAGACCCGGCAGAACTGTTCGAGGAATATGAGTCGGAAAACTGGGAAGAAGGTGTCCGGCCGGGGAGAAGGAGGCATCGAAATGGATGAACTGAAACAGATTCCGGGGCTTCCGGAGCTGGTGGGATCCCCGGAATACCGGAGCGCTCTGGGTCTTCCGGCGGCGGTGACGGAGGAATACCGGCTGCTGGCCCAGGGGGAGTATAACCGGAATTTCCGGTTCCGCCATCCGGTTACAGGAAAAGAACTGCTGCTCCGGGTGAACTGCGGCAGCCAGATGCATCTGGAACATCAGATTGAATATGAGTCCCATGCGCTGGAACTGCTGGCTCCGTCGGGACGGACGCCCCGGGTTCTGTATACTGACGGATCGAAGCGTTATACGGATCACGGGGTTTCGGTGATGGAATATCTGCCCGGCCGGCCCCTGGATTATCACAGGGATCTGGAGCGGGCCGCCGGGATTCTGGCGGATGTGCACAGTGTCCCTCTGCCCGGGCCTTCCGGATTGATTGAGCCGGCGGATCCGCTCCGGGCGGTGCTGGAGGAGTGCGAGGAGATGCTCCGGGTGTATCTGAATTCTGACCTGCCGCCGCTTTCGGAGAAAAGGAAGATCCGAGAACTGCTGGATCTGGCCTGGGAACGTTACCACAGGACGAACAGAACCGGCGGCGCCCGCTGCATTGTGAACACAGAGCTGAACAACACCAACTTCTTGATGGCGGAGGCGCCGGACGGCCCGGCCGGGGGCAGGGACTGGCTGATCGACTGGGAAAAGCCGCTGTGGAGCGATCCTGCCCAGGACATCGCCCATTTTCTGGTGCCGACCACAACCTTCTGGAAAACGGATGTCATTCTGTCCCCCGGGGAAACGGCGGACTTTCTGACTGCCTATGAGGCATCGGTTTCCGGCCGAATCGATCTGACCGGTCTCCGGGAACGGCTGGGTGTTTTCATGCCGGTGACCTGCATGCGGGGGGTGACCTGGTGCGCCATGGCCTGGGTGCAGTATCAGAAAGAGGAGAAGGAGCTGTCCAACGATTCCACCCGGAGAAAACTGGAGGCGTACCTCAGCGATTCTTTTCTGGAGGAGATCCGCCGCATTGAAGAAGCGTAGGGCTGCCCGGGTTTTCGACATCACATCGATACAGAATATACCCTGCGCCGGTGCTATTGACTTCTTCAATTCGTAGCGACGGGTGCGGGTTGCTATAATAGGGGAGGAATGAGCTTAGTTACTGAGAGGAACTATGGAAACGAAAACGAAGAAAAATAAATGGATCGGGAAGGTTGTCGTTCTGGCCTTGATCGGGGCGGCCGTTCTGGCCTACTTTTTTGTCCCTTCTGTGCATCAGGGCATGAACCATATCACGAAGATGTTCTACTCCGGAGACTTTCATGTCGTACGGCAGTTCGTAGAGTCCTACGGACCGTATGCGGCGGCGGTTTCCTTCGCACTGATGATTCTGCAGAGCGTTGCGGCGCCGCTTCCGGCATTCCTGATTACGTTCGCCAACGCCAACCTGTTCGGCTGGTGGCAGGGTGCGATTCTGTCCTGGACCAGCGCCATGGCCGGTGCGGCGGTCTGCTTCTGGATTGCCAGAATCCTGGGCCGGGATGTGGTGGAGAAACTGACGACGAAGGGCGCTCTGAAGCAGATTGATGCGTTCTTCGAGCGCTACGGCAGCCAGAGCATTCTGATCGCCCGGCTGCTGCCGTTCATCTCCTTCGATATTGTCAGTTACGCAGCGGGTCTCACCGGCATGGGGTTCTGGGGCTTCATGCTGATGACGGGGATCGGACAGCTGCCGGCCACCATCGTCTATTCGTATGTGGGTGGTATGCTGACCGGCGGTGCCCAGAAGGTGGTCACTGCCCTGCTGATCCTGTTCGCCCTGTCGGCGCTGATCGTCCTGTTCCGTCAGATCTGGAAGGACCGTCAGAAGAAGAAAGATGCGTGAAATAATTATTAGTTGATACGAAAGAGGGAATCCTTCCGGCATGCCGCCGGGGAGGATTCCCTCTTTCGCATGGGCGTTCGGAGAACGGGCAGCGGATTAGTTTTTGTCCTCTTCCGGTGCATCAGCGTCCGGCACATAGCGTTTCTTCAGCCGCCGGCTCAGAAATACCACCAGGACCACCAGAATGCCGGTGACGGCCAGGTACAGCAGGCGGTTCTTTCCGTCAGCCACAGCGGCGGTGCCCACGGTGTACATGGCGGTGCCGGGGATCAGGAACAGGAAGGTGCCGACGGAGTATTTCGTCAGGCTGATGTCGGTGATGCCGTAGGCAAAGTTCTGGAGGTTGTACGGGAAGAGGGGGACCAGACGGGTGATCATCAGCACCAGCATTTCGTTCTTCGTTTTCTCGTCAAAGAGAAGTCTCCGGATGTAGCGGTTGGCTGCCACCTTGTCCCGGATGCTGTCCCGGAGGAAGAAGCGGCCCACCAGGAAGGCAGCGATGGCCCCCAGAGTGGCGCCCAGGGTGCAAAGGATAGTCCCCCACACCGGCCCGAATACTGCGCCGCCGACGATGGCGAAAGTGACGCCCGGCAGAGCCAGCACAACGCAGCCGACCACGGTGAAGACCAGGTAGATGCCGGCGGCCTTCAGGAAGTTCTGTTCCACCATGACCTGGAGATTCCGATACCAGCCTTTCCCGGTGAAATACCGGGCCCAGCCGAAATGGCGGGTGATCAGCACCAGGCCGATGATCAGCAGGATGAAAACGGACAGTTTGATGATGCCGCGCTTATTCTTCGATTCATTCATAGAGGCCTCCTTCCCTTCTATCTTATTACAGAACCGGGGGCGGCAGTATTGGAATTATCCATGGGCTGCGGCGTTTTTTCGGCAAAAAAACTTTGACGGCCATGGATATGTTTGGTATACTTATACTCGACGTTGTGAGAGCACGGCGGGAAGGTGCTTCCGTGGCTCAGTCGGTAGAGCAGCGCATTCGTAACGCGCAGGTCGCCGGTTCAAGTCCGGCCGGGAGCTCCAGAAACAATTCCCTGTAATCACCGGGTGGTGGTTGCAGGGAATTTCTTTTTTTGCTTTGCAGCAGGGCGGGGGTTGGAAGGTGGAGCGATGAACGTCGGGTATGTCGGGTATACTGTATACAAATCGTGGCTTGAATATTGATGTATGGCTGAAGATGGTTTCTTGTATACGAATCATGGTTGCATATTGCTGGAAGGTGCGAAATCGCCAATTTCTCTGATTCCGCATCTTTCATGCGGTTCCCAGGGTGCGAAAACCAAAGTAAATCCCGATTAAATATATTTCCGGTCCGTACGAGGTGCGGAATGAGGAGGAATGCTGGATTCCGCACCTTCTGGGAGCGGAAGAATATCCGGTTTCCCGAAAGAATATCCGGTCGTGTCGATGGTATCGGCGGAGTGTTTTCTGGGAGAGGATGATTCATTCCATCGAGCGGATAATTTTAGATGCCTTTGTATGATTATTTGCACATAGAAAAAAATCTCTGATGATTCAATTCGTGCCGGAAGCGGCGGAGTGCGAAAACGTTTTTTTTTGCGTTTACGCACCCGCAGCAATCCGGTCGCCTGTTTCGCTGCCGGATAGAAGCGGAAGACGGTGCGAAAATCGAAAAAAGCCGAAATCCGCACCCGCCAGTCCGGCGGATTTGCGAGTCGCCTTCTACTTTGTCTTATTCTCCCGGCGACCGCAGTTCCAGACAGATCCGGCGGATTTCATCGGAGAAGATGCTGTCCTTCCGCCACAGAAAGGTGTAGTCGTGACGGATATGGAAGTCCCGGAGCGGAATCTCCCGAAGCAGGCCGCTCCGTAGGTCTTCTTCGACGATGGTCCGGTAGAGGAAGGAGATCCCGCAGTCTTCCTGCAGCAGGCGGTGGATCGTGTGCATGTTTTCCAGAATCACGAAGCGGGGAAAGTCTTCCAGGGAGTAGTTGTACAGGGAAAGCCAGCGCTCCAGAATGTTGCGGGTGCCGGAGCCGGATTCCCGGATCAGAAGCCGTTCGCCGAACAGATCCGTGATGTCCCGGGGTGTCCGGCCGCAGCAGAAGGTGTGGCGGCCGGCGGCCACCGGAATGAAATCTTCCTGCCGGAATCGTTCGGTGTGATACGCTCCTTCCGGGAAATACCCCTCCACAATGGCGAAATCGATCTCTCCGTCCTGCAGACCTGCCAGAAGCTGCTCTGTATTTCCGGCGCGCACGTGGATGTTCTCCGACGGATGGGCGGACAGATACCGGGAAAGAGATGGAATGACCGCATACTCGCCGATAGTCATGGTGACACCGAAGGACAGGGTGCGGGAGGACCCGGACCCGGACTGCATCTTCTCCCGCAGGAGCTGCTCGTCGTTCGTGATCTGACGCATCGCCCGGAGCAGCATTTCCCCTTCCGGGGTCAGGGACAGATCCTTGTTCTGATAGCGGAACAGTTTCACGCCGTAAATGTTCTCCAGATACCGTATGTGCTGGGATACTGCAGGCTGGGTGATGTGCAGTGCCTCGGCGGCCCGGGTGTAGTTCATGGAGCGGCATACTTCGAGAAATGTTTTTGTGCGGAAATCCAGCATGGGGGGCCTCTTTCGATGGAAGTCACCGGCATTCGACGTTACCCGACGAAAAACGACGGGCGGTGACGTTACCCTACGGCATTCGACGTTGCCCGACGAAAACCTACGGCCAGCGACGTTACCCTACGGGCGGAGACGAAAAACGACGGCCAGCAACACACAGCGATGCATAATGAAATATTATTGATACATAAATATATATAATTTTTCCTTCTGTATTGTCAAGGGTATAATCGGTCGTGTCTTACTGATCACAGATGGAGAGGAGAATATTGAGATGGATTTTCTGAAGAAGAACGGAACCGGCCTGCTGGTCTGTTTCCTGATCGCCTTGCCGTCCTGGCTGCTGGGAAAGAAGTTTCCGATCGTGGGCGGCGCCGTCATCGCCATTCTGCTGGGGATGATGATCACCCTGGTATGGAAAGAGAAAGGGGGCGCACAGCCGGGCATTAAGTGGACATCGAAGATTATTCTGCAGAGTGCTGTGGTGCTGCTGGGATTCGGCATGAATCTGAATGTGGTGCTGCAGACCGGGAAAGAGTCCCTGCCCATCATTGTCTGCACGATCACCACGTCTCTGGTCATCGCCTGGGTACTGCACCGGGTGATGCATATTCACGGCAACACGGCGACGCTGATCGGCGTGGGTTCCTCCATCTGCGGCGGTTCTGCCATTGCGGCTGCGGCACCGGTGGTGGGCGCTGATGATAATGAGGTGGCCCAGTCCATTTCGGTGATTTTCTTCTTCAATGTGCTGGCGGCCATTTTTTTCCCGATGCTGGGGCACGCTCTGGGATTCACGACGACGGACGGCAGTGCGTTCGGTGTCTTTGCCGGAACGGCAATTAACGATACATCCTCTGTGACAGCCGCTGCGGCGACCTGGGACAGTATGTGGAATCTGGGCAGTGCGACGCTGGACAAGGCGGTGACGGTCAAGCTCACCCGGACTCTGGCGATCATTCCGATCACACTGGGGCTGGCGCTGTACCGGGCCCGGGGGGAGAAGCAGGCAGAGGGTCCGGAGCAGAAAAGCGGCGGGTTCAGTCTGAAGCGGGCGTTCCCGATGTTCCTGCTGTACTTCGTGATCGCCTCAGTCATCACCACGGTCTGCACTTCCATGGGAGTGCCGGCGGCGGTGTTCGCACCACTGAAGGAGCTGAGTAAATTCTTCATCGTCATGGCCATGGCCGCCATCGGACTGTCCAGCAACGTGGTGGAACTGATCCGTTCCGGGGGCAAGCCGATTTTACTGGGCGCCTGCTGCTGGGCGGGCATCACGGTGGTCAGTCTTCTGATGCAGCATGTGATGGGTATCTGGTAGAACGGTCAGAACCTTGTTCAGCACCACCGTATAGATCAGAACCAGAAGCAGACCGTAGAGGATTTTCTCCGTCGGACTGTATGCAGCCTGCAGTAGCAGGATGATGAAATCGAAGATATACAGGGACAGGGCGACCGGGATGCGGAAATATTTGTTCAGGATCAGCGGCGGGATGTCCATGCCTCCGGTGGAGGCGCCGGAGCGAATGACGATGCCCAGCGCCAGGCCGATGCCCAGACCGGAGAAAACGGTGCAGAGCAGAATATCCCGGGTCAGAATGATGTCACCCAGGGTCCGGTCCAGCAGTTTCAGGGACAGCGGATACACGAAAGTGCTGACGATGGTGGTCATGGCGAAGGAACGGCCGATCAGAAACCATCCCAGAACCAGCATCAGCACGTTGAAGACCAGAATGAAGCCGGAAAGATCGAATCCGGTGAAATGGCGGACGGCCAGAGAGATTCCGGTGGTGCCGCCGGTGAGCAGCCCGGCGGGAAGCAGAAACAGTTTCACGGCTGCCGCATAGAGAATATTTCCCGCCGTCACCAGAAGCAGTGTCAGCGCTGCATGTGATACCTTGTTTCGTTTCATAATGAATCTCCCTCCCGCAGAAGGGTCCCCGGCAGAGCCGGGGACCTGTTTTTGCATATTTGATGTATAAAGTATACTATTTCTGATCCATGATGACAAGGGTGTGCGGACATAAATCCAGTGTTTTCAACGGTTTAAGACGTTTACAGTGGAATGCTCTAAAGTAATAAAGATGTGATATATAGAATAAAAATGCATCAATTCCCCTTTCCTTCTCCCTCCTTCCGGCTTCTTTCCCTGTCCGGGAGCAGCCGGCCGCCGGCGGGATTCAGCCGCCGGGCGGAAATCTCTTCCTGGCAGGGGCGGAATATGGTACCATTCTATATGTAGAAGTGTCCGAAAATTTTTCGTTTTTTGTTGAATAGAGGGAGTATCAATGGGCCGCAGAGAAGAAGGAGTCCGTCCGGGATCGAGACAGTCGGTTCTGGCAGTGTTTATTTTTTCGCTGGTATCTTTCGGTACAGCGGGAGTCTGGGTCAGCCGCATCGATCTTCCCAGCTGGGACATCGTGCTGTACCGGTCCGGCATTGGCGGTGCGTTCATCCTTCTGGTATTTCTGCTGACACGTCAGAAGCCGGAGGGGCCGGCGCACCGGAAGGACCTGGGCATCGTATTTCTGTCGGGCATGGCCCAGGGGGTGTCCTGGATTTTCCTTCACACTGCGTATCAGGAGATCGGCGCAGGCCTTGGCACCATCGCATATTACTGCGGTCCGATCGCCGTTATGTTTCTTTCTCCTCTTCTGTTCCGGGAGAAGATGACCTGGTGGAAGGCTGGAACCTTTCTGGCCGTAGTTTTCGGCATGATTCTGGTGAATCTGGAGGCGCTGGAGAGCGGAAAGACCCAGTACGGCATCTTCGCCGGGCTGATGAGTGCCGTGTTCCTGGCTGTCATGCTGATTCTGTACAAGAAGGCGCGGCACATCGGGGGATTTGAAGGATCCCTGATCCAGATTGCGGGCTGCTTCACCGTGGTGTTTCTGTTCGTTCTTTCGAAGGAAGGACTTCCCCGGCCTGTGCCCGGGGGCAGCCTGCCCTGGATGCTGATTCTGGCACTGTTCAACACCGGCATTGCCTGGTGCGCCTATTACGGAGCGGTGGCAAAGCTGCCTGTGCAGACGGTCTCCATACTGGGTTATCTGGAGCCCCTGTCCGCTGTGATCTGGGGCGCTCTGGTTCTGGGGGAATCCATGAGCGGTCTGCAGGCGGCGGGAGCCCTGCTGATTCTGGGGGGCGCCGTGCTTTCGGAAGTGCTGCCGGCAATTCTGGGCCGGCGGCATCGGAGCGGGGTTCGAGAGCGTTAGAACGAACAGCCCGGCGTTTTTTTGTCCATTCCGCACGGAGGGAGAGTTATGGTCTGGAAAATATTCAAAAGGGATCTTCGGCGCATCCTTCGGAATTTCGTCGCCCTGGTGGTGATCATCGGGGTCTGCTTCATTCCGGCTCTCTATGCCTGGTTCAATATCTATGCGAATATCGATCCGTATAACAATACGAAAAACATCCGGGTGGCAGTAGTCAATGCGGATCAGGGGGCCTACAGCAAGGTCACAGGGCCTCTGGAACTGGGCAACCAGGTGCAGCGCCAGCTCCGGAAGAATCATCAGCTGGGCTGGCGGTTCGTGTCCGCCGAAAACGCCCGGGAGGGTGTGGCAAACGGGGAATACTACGCCGCCATTGTCATTCCGGAGGGATTCTCCCGCTCCATTATCAGCGTGCTGTCCGGGAAGATTAAGCGGCCCCGGATCGAGTATTACTGCAATGAGAAGAAGAACGCCATCTCCCCGAAGGTTACGGATTCCGGCGCCACAGCGCTGCAGACCCGGATCAACGAAACCTTCGTGAAAGTGGTCAGCGGCGTCGTTTCCGATACCATCGACCGGACCGGGGGCAGCCTTGCGGGCCGGATGGAGCAGTCCCGCCGCAGGATTGACCGGAAACTGCAGCATTCTTCTGAAGAACTGGGAAAGTACGATGCTGTGCTCACCCGCTTCCGCCGGACTTCCGGAAAGGCCCGGGAAACACTCCGGGCTTCCGGGGGCGCTCTGGATCAGCTGGATCAATCGGCCGAAGCCGGGCGGAAAACACTGGATGACACGGACCGGGCCCTGCAGAATGCCCGGACCTCCACTGCCTTTTACACAAAACAGCTCAACCGTTCTCTGGACAGCCTGTACACTTCGCTGGAAACCCTCCGGAGTGATACCGCCCGGGCGGCAGCCGGGCTCAGCACGCCTTATGACCGGGTCAGCGGGCAGCTTCAGCAGGCGGTGACGGAACTGACGGTGATTGTCAGCCTGAACAGCCGGCTGATTGAAGACATGCAGGAACTGAACCGGCTGATCCCGGGATCTCCGGCATCGGATACCCTGGACAAGCTCACCGCTGAGAACCGGAAGGCACAGGAACTGCTCCGGTCCCTCACGGCCGCAGGAGACCGGATCGACCATGCGCAGACGGGAGCGAAACAGTTCGGTGAAGAGATGAACCGTCTCATGGACGGCAATGCCCTGCTGCTGCAGCAGGCCCGCCGCAGCTGGTTCGGTCAGGGTCTTCCGCTGGTTGAGCAGACCCTGGACAGTTATGGGGTCCTCAGCGCTTCTCTCCGGGGCGTACTGAACGGCGTGCCTGCGGAAACCGCCCGGGTCCGCACCCTGCTTCGGAGCATGTCCCGGGCGCTGGACGATGCGGACCGGAGCCTTCAGGGGACATCCCGGACGATCCGGAGGACAAAAAATACCCTGGACGCCGCCCGGGCGGACCTGAATACCATCTCCGGCTCCGGTGCATACCGAAACCTGCTTTCCCGGTCGAAGGGAAGTACGGAAAAACTTTCCGAGTTCCTGGCCTCCCCGATTCAGCTGGAAACCGAGACCACCTATCCGGTGCGGAATTACGGCTCCGCCATGATGCCGTTTTACACGAATCTGGCCCTCTGGGTCAGCGGTATTATTCTGGCGGCGATTCTGAAACTTCGGGTGGATGCGGATGATGAAATTCCGGAATTCACCGGAACACAGGCCTATTTCGGCAGGGGTCTGCTGTTCGTTCTGCTGGGACAGATCCAGGCGCTGATCATTCTGACAGGAGATCTGCTTCTGCCGGGAATCCAGTGTCAGCACCCCGGCATGTTCATTCTGGCGGGTATGGCGGCCTCTTTCGTGTATATTAACCTGATCTATGCGCTGACCCTGACCTTCAACCATCTGGGCCGGGCGATCGTGGTATTCCTGGTGATTTTGCAGATTCCGGGATCTTCCGGCACCTACCCGATCGAGATGCTGCCCCGTTTTTTCCGTATCCTCCACCCGATGCTGCCGTTTACCTACAGCATCAACGCCATGCGGGAAACCATTGCGGGATACTACGGCCATCATTACGGGAAGAATCTGGGGATTCTGATGATTTTCCTGGGTGTGGCGCTGCTGCTGGGACTGGTGATTCAGCCGCTGATCATGAATATGAATAATATGTTCGATGACCGGCTGTCCCAGACCGGTCTGATGATGAGTGAACGGGAGAATGATGTGCGGCCGAAGGCTAATCTGAGCCACATTCTCTGGGTGCTGACAGAAGAGAAAGCGACACGGGATGTGGTCATGGAGCGGGCCGTGTCCTTTGAGAAGAAATATCCACGGCGCATCCGCTACGGCTTCCTGCTGTACATTCTGCTGCCGCTCTTCTTCCTGGTGTTGGCATTCCGGATTGAGGCGAAACTGCTGTTCCTGATCCTGTGGGTCACCTCCATCGTGGTGATCTCCATCTGCCTGATCGCTCTGGAATACATCCATGAGACGGTGCAGCAGCGGCTGGGCATCCGGGATACGCCGCAGGAGGAACTGGTGGAGCGGATCCGTGAACTAATGCGGGATCGGCGGCACCGGCGGAGGGAAAAGAAAGAAACCACGGAATCGGATGAAGGAGGTGACCGGCAGTGAGAAATATATTGCGTATTTTCGTCGGTGACCTGATGAAGGTGAAGTATAACGTCATCGCATGGATCATGATCATGGGACTGACGGTGGTGCCGAGTCTGTATGCGTGGTTCAATATCGCCGCCAGCTGGGACCCGTACAGCAATACGGGAAATCTGAAAGTGGCGGTGGTCAATGCAGACCGGGGCTACAGCGGTGACCTGGTGCCGCTTCACATGAATATCGGTGAGACGGTGACTGCGGAGCTTCGGAAAAACGACCGGATGGACTGGGTATTTGTGGACAAAAAAACCGCACTGGACGGCGTTCGCAGCGGCACCTACTATGCGGCCATCGTCATTCCGAAGCGGTTCAGCGATGACATGATGAGCTTCTTCACGCCCCATGTGAAGCATTCCTCCATCCTCTATTATGTCAACCAGAAGGAGAATGCCATCGCACCGAAAGTGACCGACAGCGGCGCTTCAGCGGTGCAGCGGGAGATCAGCCGTAACTTTTTGTCTACCATCCTGCAGGTGGAGCTGGACGTCATGGACGGGCTGGAGCGCACGGTGTCCCGGTCCGGCACAAAAAGTATGATGCAGCAGCTCCGGAAAAATCTACAGAAGACAGAAGTCGGCCTGGATGCGGCGGCGGGGTCTGTGGAGGCGGTGGGTTCCCTCACCGGCTCCCTGTCTGATCTGCTGGATGTGACCGCCGGATTCCTGAAGGACAGCGGGAAGCAGGTTCAGAAAAGCCGGAAGGCTGTCCGGAAAGCCGGATCCCGGGGCGCCGGACTGGCGTCGTCTCTGGACACGGCGGTCTCCGGGATCGGCGATATGCTGACGCAGATGGATCAGTCCTATGCTGCTATGGATGAGGAAATCGGCAGAGCTCTGGAGGAGGCGGACACGGATCTGGCTGCCGGCGAGAACGATCTGCAGGCGATGAGCCGGGATGTGGGACAGATCACCGCCCGCTACGAGGCGTTCCTGTCCGACCTGAAAGCCGTGGACCGGGCGCTTCCGGACCGGGCGACGGCTTCCCACCGGGTGATTGCCCGGATGGAGGGACGAATCGAGGCTTCCATTGCAGAACAGAATGCGCTCAGGCAGGATCTGCAGGATGCGGCATCCGCCTCCGCCGAGGCCCGCAGAAGCACCGCCGCCTGGCGAACCCGGCTCCGGGGGGATGTGGACAGCGTGCGGTCCACGATCGGTTCCATGAAAACGGAATATGAGAAATCCTGGCGGCGGGAGATGAAAACGCTCCTTCGTTCCATGGATCGCTCTCTGAATGCGGCGGACAGTACGCTCGGCGCCTTCGGAAAGCTGGCGGGTGCTGCGGCCGGGCTGTCTTCCGGGACTGCCGGAGATCTTAGATCCCTGCACCGGCTTCTCGCCTCTGCCGGGAAAGAACTCCGGTCCGCCGATGCGGAACTGAAAAATCTGATCCGGGAAGTTCGGAGCGTTTCCGCTTCCGGCAGCTGGAAGGCACTGAGCCGCATCATGGGCAATGACTCCAGGACCATTGCGGACTTCCTGTCCGCCCCGGTGGAACTTCAGCGGATCAGCGTCTATTCGGTGAAAAACTACGGCTCCGCCATGGCGCCGTTCTACACCACGCTGGCGCTGTGGGTCGGCGCGGTCATTTTGGTGGCGATCATGAAGGCGGACATGACGGAAGACCGCCGGATCCAGTTCGCCCGGCTCCGGCCGTACCAGGCGTACTTCGGCCGGCTGATCCTGTTCGCCATCATTGCTTTCCTGCAGGCGACCCTGGTGGCGCTGGGGGATCTCCTGTTCCTGGAGATCCAGTGTATCCATCCCCTGCTTTTCCTGATTGCCTGCTGGATTACCAGCCTTGTATACGTGATCATCACCTACAGCCTGGTTCTCTCCTTCGGCGATGTGGGAAAGGCGGTCTGCGTCATTCTCATGGTTTTGCAGGTGGCGGGCTCCGGCGGCACCTTCCCGGTGGAGATGATGCCGAAGGCATTCCGGATGACTTATCCGTTCCTGCCTTTTGTGCACAGCATGAATGCCATGCGGGAATGCGTCGCCGGCCGGCACGCAAACGATTACTGGATCTATCTGGGGAAACTGGGTCTGTTCGTGATTCCGATGCTGGTGATCGGACTGATCCTCCGGAAACCGATCATCCGGCTGAACCGGTGGATGGAACACAAGTTGGAGAGCACGAAGGTCATGTAAGGCGGCCGGCGGAAGGCCGGCGTTCGCCCGGGCCGGCTCAGAAAGCCGGGGTCAGGCAGCAGGGGAGCGGTCGGCGAAAGGCCGGCGGGAACGAAGTGGAGTAGAATTCATGAAGCAGATAAAAAACAAAAAAGACTATCTCATCGCCACGATTCTCATTACGGTGGTAGTGGCCTGCATGACCGGATCGGCGGAGGGGCTGGTGGAACGGGAGATTATCTTTCCGGAAATTGCGGCGCTGGCCACCGGTATGATCCTGACCCCCCACAAGCCGTGGAAGGTGAACGGCCCTCGTATCATCTTCTTCATCACCCTCTGCGCCGTCTGCGGGATGATCATCGTGCAGTATGTCCACCTGCCGCTGCTGCTCCAGATCCTGCTGGCTTACGCCGTCGGTCAGTTCATCCTGGGAATCAGCGGCACATCTCTGGGGCCGATGATCAGCGCCATCGTTCTGCCGGTGCTTCTGCAGTCGGCACAGATCGTCTACCCGGTTTCCGCCTTCCTGCTGTGTCTGATGATCGTACTGCTGCGGAAAGTCATGGAAGCAGCCGGCTTTCGGGAGCCGGACCTGTACGAACCACTGCCGCCGGGCGGGCGGCAGGTCTGGATCAAGCTGGGGGAACGTCTCCTTCTCGTTCTGCTGTTCGGCCTGATCTGTATTCCGGCAGGATGGCGGTTCTGCATCGCTCCGCCGCTTCTGGTTGCTTTTCAGGAATTCACGGATCCCGCATGTCCGGCCCGCCGGAAACCGGTGCGGGCGGTCCTGCTGCTGGGATTCATGGCGATGATCGGTTCCTACAGCCGGATTCTGCTGTGCCGGGAACTGGGACTGCCGGTCACAGCAGCGGCCGTGGTGACCATGCTGTTTCTGTCGGCCGCCTACGCAGTGACCGGCATGTTCCTGCCGCCGGCGGGGGCCATGGGCATCCTCCCCATGCTGGTGCCGGAGAAGATTCTGTTCCTCTTCCCGCTGCAGGTACTGACCGGATCTGCCGTGCTGATGGCGATGGCACTGCTGTTCTTCCGGGCCGGGAAGACGGAGAAAGGGTCCTGATCTTCGAATCGGACCTGTTCCAGATGAGCGGGCTGCTTCCTCGAAACAGTGGAAAACATTTCGAGGAGGCAGCCCGTCCTTTTTTTTATCCATGGGACGTGTGTGCGGTCGTCCTGGCGGGTGCGGAATTTGGTTTTTTTCGGATTTCGCATGTTCATTTTCGCAGTGATCGGTCTGCGGTGCGGGGGCAGAAATCTCGTGGGTGCGGAATGACAAAAAAGCCCGTTTTCGCACCCGCCGGTTCGAGGAGCGAATTGAATAATCAGAGATTGTTTTTCTATGGGTGAATAAGAATACAGAAATATTTGATGAGATGCACGGCAGATGGAATGTGGCCGTGATGCGACCGGTTTGCAGGAAGCGTAGAGACGAAATACTCGATGCGTCCGTATAGATATTCGGAAAGTCGGATATGCTTCCAGCCTCAAAAGGTGCGGAAACAAGCCTTTCGCTTCATTCCGCACCTTCGCAGGATCATGAAATATTTTTATCAGGATTTATTTTTGTTTTCGCACCCTGTTCACCGTTCATTTACCTGCGAAATTGGCAGAAAAGCCGATTCCGCACCTTTCATCATTAGTGAACTGCGATTCGTATACAATCAGGCTGCCTTCGGCCATGCATACGGGGTATAATCGTGATTTGTATACAATTTTCGGCCCAGCCCGGCCCGGTACCAGCTTCGGCCCAGCCCAGCCCGGCCCGGTATCAGCTTCGGCCCGGCCCAGCCTTTGCCTGGCTGGGCCCAGCCAGGCCGCACCTACAGCGCCATCTCTCCCGCAATCACGTCACTCATTGTGTAGCTGCCCGGGCCCTTGCCTTCCATGAAACGGGCGGCTTCGCAGGCACCGTTGGCGAAACATTCCCAGTTATAGGCCCGGTGGGTCACTTCGATTCGCTCGCCGAATCCGGTGAAGAAGACGGTGTGAGTGCTGGAGATGTCTCCGGCCCGCAGGGAGTGGTAGGTAATATCTGTTTCCGGAGACAGGCGGGCTGCTTTTGCCATGGCATCGCCCAGTTCTTTTGCGGTTCCGCTTGGCGCATCTTTTTTCTTCCGGTCATGCATGTCCAGGATGTCGATGTCACAGAGGCCGGAAAGTGCCCTGGCACCTAGTTCCAGCATTTTTGACAGGACGTTCACCATATAGGAGGTATTGGATGCCCGCATCATCGGGATGGTTTCTGCCGCCTTCCGGAATTCCGCTTCCTGTTCATCGGTGAAGCCGGTGGTTCCGCAGATGAGCCCCTTTCCATGGGCGACGCAGCTTCGGAGTACGGCCATGGAATTTTCTACTGTGGAGAAATCAATCACCAGATCACACTGGTCGATGATCTGCTCCAGATCCCCGCTGACCTTCACACCGCAGATTTCTGTACCGACATAATCGGCGCCCGGGCGGCCCAGGGCTCCTGTCACATCCAGACTCGGCCGGCCGGCAGCCTCCTTCAGAATCAGTGAGCCCATCTTCCCTTTCGGGGCTGTAATAATAACTTTTACCATAATTTGACCTCCTTTGGGTGTGCGGTACAACGCGAAAGTAGTTTCATTATATCAGATTCACGGTGAGGCTGCATCGCCCGGGGAAAGACAAAAAATCCCGGCGGATGGAAATGAGTGAACAGAAAAATTTCCATCCGCCGGGGGAATATATCCATCCCGGCTTAACGCCAGAGAGGGATGGCTGTATTTAGGGCGGTCCTCGGTGCTATTTAATGTTTTTCAGGAATGCCACGTAACCCAGCAGGGCCTCGTGCAGGTCCACCTTGGAGATGATCTCGTTCGGTGCATGCATGTTCAGCACCGCCACGCCGCTGTCGATGACGTTCATGCCGTAGTTGGCCATGTACATGGCGATGGTGCCGCCGCCGCCCTCGTCCACCTTGCCCAGCTCGGCGGTCTGGAAGGAGACGGATGCGTCGTCGAAGACACGGCGGATCAGGGCCATGTATTCGGCGTTGGCGTCGTTGGAGCTGGATTTGCCCCGGGCGCCGGTATACTTGTTGATCACCATGCCGCCCCCCAGGTAGCAGCAGTTGTTCTTGTCCATGACGGACGGGTAGTTCGGATCGAAGGCTGCGCTCACATCAGAGGAAAGCATCATGGAGTTCGCAAGTGTGCGGCGGAGAGAGAGGTCGCTGCGGTACTGACCAGCGCGGTCCATCACCTCTGCTGCGGTGTTTTCGAAGAAGCGGGACTGCATTCCGGTGGCGCCCATGCTGCCGATCTCTTCCTTGTCCACCAGCAGGCAGCAGCAGGTGCGGCTGACGGTTTCCGGCAGCTCCAGCATTGCCTTGTAGGACGGGAAGGCACAGACTCTGTCATCGTGACCGTAGCCCATGATCATGCTGCGGTCGAATCCGTAGTCCCGGGCAGGACCGGCCGGAACCACTTCGATTTCGGCGGATTCCAGATCCAGTTCATCCACGTTATAGTGATCCTTCAGATAGTGGAGCACCCATCCTTTGACCGGGTTTTCCAGGGCCTCCTTCTGTTGGTCGGTGAGTTTTTCTTTCTCTTCGTCACTGAGATCGGTGTCCAGAGGGATGCTGCCCGCCAGGACATTCAGGTCTTCCCCGGTGACGACTTCGCTGGCCTTCTTCCCCATCTGCTTTCCGGCCAGGTGGATCAGCAGGTCGCTGACGCCGAAAACCGGATCATCCGGTTCTTCGCCGATGTTCAGTGTGACTACGGAACCGTCCTTCCGGGCGATTACGCCGTGGAGTGCCATCGGCCGGGTGACCCACTGGTATTTCTTGATCCCGCCGTAATAATGGGTGTCCAGCATCGCCAGGTTCGTATCTTCATACAGCGGATTCTGTTTCAGGTCCAGCCGCGGGGAATCGATGTGGGCCCCCAGGATGTTCATGCCGTTTTCAATCGGGTCTGTTCCGATCTGGAAGATCGCCAGTCCCTTGCCCATGTTGCTGCGGTAGACCCGATCCCCCGGTTTCAGTTCCTTTCCGGCGGCGATGAGCACGTCCAGATCCATGAATCCGTCAGCTCTCAGTTCCTCTACCACATAATCGTTGACTTCCCGCTCCGTCTTGCAGCGGCTGAGGAAGTTTCTGTATTCTCCAGCGAAGGAATAGATCTGACGGCGCTGTTTGTCGTCATACTTCTTCCATGCGGTGTCTCTCTTCATAATTACCATGCCTCCTGTGTAAAATAGAGATGGCGCAGTGTTTTTTCCGCGCCTCGGAAATTGTATTCAGTATATCGTACGGCGCAGAAAACATTCATCAGGATTATTTTATCACGCCGTGGGAAAAAAGTGTTGGAATTTCTGAAAATGTTCCAGAATTTATCAAGATGTCATTGTAGCGACTCTTCCGGTCCGGTGCAAGTCTCTTTACACCGGGCCGGGAACGACGTAAAATGACATACAAATGGATCAACGAAAGATGAAGGGGGGCTGTTATGCTTCTTTCGAAACTGTTTCCGGACCGGCCGGAGCTGAGGGGCCGGATGGATGTGGATATCGCCGGGCTGACCCTGGATTCCCGCACCGTGAAGCCGGGGTATTTGTTTTTCTGTATCAAAGGTTATGAGACGAATGGCCACCGGTTCGCCGGGAAAGCCCACGACGCCGGAGCGGCGGCAATCGTCTGCACAGAACCGGTGGAGGAGCTGCCGGGTACGGTATATATCCATGTGGAGGATATGAACGCAGAGATCAACCGGATCAGCGATTTGTACTTCGGGCGCCCGAGCCGGCATATGACCATGTTCGGCGCCACCGGCACCAACGGCAAGTCGACGCTGACCAGCGTGATCAGCGATGTGTATTCCCATTACAGGCCCTGTGGTTACATGGGAACCATCGCCATCCGTTACGGCGATTACTCCCGGGTGCCGAATCTGACCACGCCGGACCAGATCGAGACTCACTCCAATCTGAAGGAAATGGTGGATCACGGCATGGAAGCCTGTGCCATGGAAGTCAGTTCCCAGGGGCTGGACCGGGGCCGGGTGGATTCGGTGGACTTCGACTGTGCGGTTTTCACCAACCTGACCCATGACCATCTGGATTACCACAAGACCATGGAGCGCTACCTGGCGGCGAAGGAACGGCTTTTTACCAACCTGAAGCCGGAGGCGGTGGCGGTGCTGAATGCAGATGATGTGATCAGCATCGATGCGCTGAAGCGGGATATCCGCTGCCGCTTCGTGACCTACGGCACGGATCAGGGACAGGAGCTCACGGATGAGAACGGTTATCCGGTTCACGGCACCCATTCTCCGGTGGGCAGTCCCGACACAATTGACTATTTCGCACAGGAGATTCAACAAAGTGCGACCGGGTGCACGTTCACCCTTTGTCACGCCGGGAAAACATACCGGGTCACCACCAATCTGGCGGCGCTGTACAATGTATATAATCTGCTGGGGGCGATTGCCGCCATGCATGAGTGCGGCATGCCGATTGAGGAGATGCTGCCGTATCTGGAACATGTGGCCCAGGTGGACGGCCGGATGGACCGGGTGGAAGAGGGGCAGGATTTCACGGTTATTGTGGATTACGCCCACACGCCGGACGGATACGAGAAGATTTTCGGTTATGCGAAGGAAATCACGGAGAAAAACGGTGGGCATATCTATGCTGCCTTCGGATGTCCGGGAAAGCGGGATATGGTGAAGCGCCCGATCATGGGGGAGATCGCCGGACGGTATGCGGACGGCGTGGTGCTCACTTCCCAGGATCCCCGGGGCTCTGATCCCCGGGAGATTGCCGAGGATATTCTGGAAGGGGTCCGGAAGACGGACTGTGCATGGGAGTTCGAGCCGGACCGGGAGAAGGCCATCGAGAAGGCCATCCGGCACGCCGGGCCGGGGGATGTGGTTCTGACGCTGGGCAAAGGCGGGGAATCCTACATGTATCATGAAGAGGGCCGCCGGCCGTGGATGACGGACAAGGCGGCGTGTCAGAAAGCGCTGCGGAAGCTGCTGGGGAAGGAGAAGTAGCGGACTACTTCTCCCCGGCAGTCATCCGGCCGATCAGCTGGCTGCCGTATTCCCGGAGCCAGTTCTTCCAGGGGCGGTAGTCCGGGTACCAGCGCTCCACTTCCTGCCAGAAGGCGGGGGAGTGGTCCATGTGGAGCCGGTGGCACAGTTCGTGAACGACCACGTAATCGATGACCTCCGGCGGGGTCAGCATCAGCAGGCAGTTGAAGTTCAGATTGCCGGAGGATGTGCAGCTGCCCCAGCGGGTTTTCTGGGCGCGGATTGTGATGCGGCCGAAACGGACGCCCATGCGGGCGGCATAATGGGCGGCCCGCCCCGGAATATAGATCCGGGCCTTTTCCTTCAGGCGAAGGATCTCTGCCTGGGAAATGGCGGGAAGGGCCGCCTGCCGGGCGGCCCTTTTCTTCATATATTGCAGGTGAGACTGAATCCAGTCCGACTTCTCGTCCAGGAATGCCTGGATTTCCGCCAGCGGCACGCCGTAGGGCGCCCGCACCACCACTTCGGCATCTGCCGTTACCTCGACCGCCAGGGTTTTCCGGCGGCTTCTTTTTACCTGTACTTTCTTCACTGTCATGTCCCGTATTATAACCCGGCCCGGGCGTGTTCGTCCACGGGATTATTTCTCTTTGTACTCGGTATCGCAGTAGCAGCAGCGGTAGATCCGCTGGTCCCGGTTCACCAGCCGGAACTCCTGGGGCAGGCTCGGTTCCGCAGTGGTGATGCAGCGCGGATTGTGGCACCGGATCACGTTGGTCAGCCGCTCCGGCAGGGAGCAGCGCTGTTTCTCGGCCACCTTCCCGTCTCGGATAATGTCTATGGTGACATTGCTGTCCACGTACCCCAGTACGTCCAGGTCAAGATCGATGATGGAATCGATCTTGATGATATCTTTTCGGCCCAGCTTGCTGCTGGTGGCGTTCTGAATGATGGCCACGGTGCAGGTCAGTTTGTCCAGGCCCAGCAGTTCGTAGATTTTCATGCCTTTTCCGGCTTTGATATGGTCCAGAACGATGCCGTTGGAAAGTCCGTCAATATTCATTATTTTTTGTCCTCCTATCGCCCGGGTATGTGAGGCGCCCGGGAAAAGTCCGATCTCCGGGGGTCCCGGAGAAAGTATGTGCTTCGGATCAGTTGATCCCCAGGAAATACAGGATCAGAGCCATGCGCACGTAGCGTCCGCACTTCGCCTGATAGAAATAGCAGGCTCTCGGATCGTCGTCCACTTCCACGGCGATTTCGTTGACCCGCGGCAGCGGATGCATGATGATCATATTTTTCTTGGCATCCTCCAGTTTCTCCCGGTCCAGGATATAACTGTCCTTCAGACGGACATAGTCTTCTTCGTTGAAGAAACGTTCCTTCTGCACCCGGGTCATGTAGAGCACATCCAGCTCCGGAATGGCATCTTCCAGTTTCGTGTACTCGTGCCACTCTGCGCCGGACCGGTTCATTTTCTCTTTCATGTATTCCGGCAGACGCAGTTCCGGCGGGGAAATCAGGATGAATTTCACGTTTTCGTAACGGAGCAGGGCCTCGATCAGGGAGTGGACGGTGCGGCCGAACATCAGATCGCCGCACAGACCGATGGTGAAGTTGTCGAAGCTGCCCAGTTTCCGGTGAATGGTGAGCAGGTCCGTCAGGGTCTGGGTCGGGTGGAAATGGCCGCCGTCCCCGGCATTGATCAGCGGAACGGTGGTTTTCCGGGCGGCAGCAATCGGTGCTCCCTCCTTCGGATGGCGCATGGCGATGATGTCCGCATAGCAGCCGGCCATGATGACGGTGTCGCTGACTGTTTCCCCCTTGGTGGCGGAACTGGATTTCGCATCGGCGAAGCCCAGTACCTGGCCGCCCAGGCTCATCATGGCAGAGGTGAAGCTGAGGCGGGTACGGGTGCTCGGCTCGAAGAACAGCGTCGCCAGAATCTTGTGGGCGCAGGCGTCCTGGTATTTCGTCGGATCGGCCATGATATCATCGGCCAGATCCATCAGGTGATCGATCTCCCCGGTGGAAAGATCCGTGATGTTGATCAGCTTACGTACTTCGTTCATCGTTACCTCCCGTTACTTCATCCAGTTCTCATCCGACGGATTGTCCCGGAATTTCAGGATTTTCGCCTTCTGTGTTTCGTTAATGCGGCCGGATTCCAGAGCGACTTCCAGCAGTTCGTCCAGGTCACAGAGGCTGTGGTTCTCCACCTTGGTCTCCGCCAGCTTCAGGACGCTCTTCTTCATGCCGTAAGTGAAGATGCTGGCGATACCCAGCACTTCGGCGCCGGCTTCCCGCAGCACGTTCACGGTATCGCAGGCGGAACCGGCAGTGGAAATCAGATCCTCGATGACCACCACTTTCTCGCCCGGTGTCAGTTTTCCTTCAATCTGGTTCGTTCTGCCGTGATCCTTCTTCGAGCCCCGGACATAACCCATCGGCAGATCCATGATGTGGCCGGTGATGGCGGCGTGGGCGATTCCCGCCGTGCTGGTGCCCATCAGTACCTGGCAGTCCGGATAGTATGTCCGGATGGTGTCCGCCAGACCGTTTTCGATGATGGTGCGGACTTCCGGCGCCGTGAGGGTCAGCCGGTTATCGGTGTAAATCGGGCTCTTGATGCCGCTGGCCCAGGTGAAGGGTTCTTCCGGGCGCAGGAAAACAGCGCCGATGGAGAGCAGACCTTCTGCGATTTCTTTTTTTGTATTCATGGAATCTCCTTCCGGTATCGTGAATTGAAAATATGTGTTTCCTGTAATGTCCCGGCCGGGGCTTCGCTTCCGCCCCCCGGGCCGGGTTTCGTCAGCGGACTCCGCCGCCTATCCCAGGAATTCCTCCCGGAAATGGTGGTACGCCGCCACCGGGTTTTCCACCCGGGTGATCGGCCGGCCGACGACGATGTAATCGGTGCCGTTTTCCCTGGCCTGGGTCGGCGTGTTGATGCGGTGCTGATCGTCCTGCTTCGAGCCTTCCAGCCGGATGCCCGGTGTGACCGTCATGAATCCGGCGCCGCAGGCCTCGTGGATCAGCCCGGTTTCCCGGGAGGAGCAGACCACACCGTCCAGTCCGGCTTTCGCCGCATTCTTCGCATAAGCGATGACAGTGCTCTCCACCGGCCCCTTGATGCCCAGCTCCATGTTCATGACTTCCCGGTTCGTGGAGGTCAGCTGGGTCACAGCGATCAGAACCGGGCGGGTGCCGTCTTCCCGGGTCAGGCCCCGGCGTGCGGCTTCCATCATTTTCACGCCGCCCGCTGCGTGGACATTGGTCATATCAACGCCCAGACCTGCCAGGGACCGCATGGCATTCTCCACCGTATTCGGAATATCGTGGAGCTTCAGATCCAGAAAGATCTGATGTCCCCTCGCCTTCAGTTCCCGTACGATGGACGGACCTTCCGCATAGAACAGTTCCATGCCGATCTTCACGTACGGTCTCTCGTCTCTGAACTGTTCCAGAAAGGACATTGTCTCGTCTTTGGATGGGAAATCGCATGCGATGATTACGTCTTTTGCCATTGGCTGCCTCCTTGTTCTCTTCTTGATGATTTCTGTTTTTCCTGAATGATGCCGCACCGGAAGCGTTTTGTGGATGTGCTCCCCGGGATACGGCCTGATGTGAGGACAAAAGTTTCCTTCACTGTGCGTTCTGACGACCGGTGTGGGCAGCACCGATGATCTCCTCCAGCCGGCGGATCCCCAGACGGTCCATGGCCGCCGGCAGATCCCGGATGATTTCCGGGCAGGCGAACGGATTGGTCAGATTGGCGGCGCCCACCTGCACCGCAGAAGCGCCGGCCATCATCATTTCAATCACGTCTTCCGGGGAACTGATGCCTCCCATGCCGATGATCGGAATATTCACCGCTTCGAAGCACTGATAGACGCAGCGCACTGCCACCGGGAAAACCCCTGGGCCGCTGTAGCCGCCGGTGACATTGGCCAGCAGGGGCTGTCTCTTCTTCAGATCCAGACGCATGCCCAGCAGGGTGTTGATCATGCTCAGACCGTCGGCGCCGGCCTCCTCGCAGGCCCTTGCGATGGAAGTGATGTCTGTCACATTCGGCGTCAGTTTGATATAGATCGGCTTTTTCGTCACCTGACGGACCGTCCGGGTCACCTCTGCGGCGGCTGCCGGGTCCGTGCCGAAGGACATGCCGCCGGCGTGTACGTTGGGACAGCTGATGTTCACTTCGATGATGCCGACCTGTTCTTCCCGGTCCATCCGCTCGGCGCAGGTCCGGTATTCCTCCAGGGAGAAACCGCTGATGTTGGCGATCAGCGGTTTGTGGAAAATCTGCCGCAGATGGGGCAGTTCCTCCCGGCACACCGCGTCCAGCCCCGGATTCTGCAGCCCCACGGCATTCAGCATGCCGTCCGGGCATTCCGCAATGCGGGGCAGCGGATTTCCGTAACGGGGTTCCAGCGTCGTTCCCTTGAAAGAAATGGAACCCAGAATGTCCAGGTCATACAGCTCTGCGAATTCCCGGCCGAACCCGAAGGTGCCGCTGGCAGGAATCACCGGATTGTCCAGAGGAATGCCGGAAAGCGTCACACCCAGTCTGTTCTCTGTATTTTTCATCCTGCCCTCCTCTACCATATGATTTCTTCCCGCATCAGAACCGGACCGTCCTTGCAGATCCGCTTCGTACCGTACTTCGTCCTGCAGCTGCATCCCATACAGGCGCCGAAGCCGCAGCCCATGCGCTCTTCGAAACTGAACTGTCCGTCCTCCGCCAGCGGCCAGACCGCCCGGAGCATCGGTTCCGGGCCGCAGGCGAAGACATAATCCTGCTCCGTCTGCTCCAGGGCGTCGGTGACGAATCCCTTCATGCCCGCCGACCCGTCCGCCGTGGTGATGACCGGCTCGATGTCCAGTTTCCGGAACGCCTCCGTGGGCAGAATATCCTCTGCTGTATTAAATCCCAGAATCACCTGCACCGGCAGATCCGGGAAATCCCGCCGGAGCGCCTTCGCCACACCGTACATAGGCGGCATGCCTATTCCGCCCCCAATCAGCACCGGCTTTCGGCCGTGCAGATCCGTGCGGAAGCCGTTCCCCAGAGGCAGGAGCACATCCAGGGTTTCCCCGGGGTGCATGTCCGCCATCTGCCGGGTGCCTTTTCCCACAACCTTGTACAAAATCGAGACACGATCCTCCGTCCAGTCGTAAATGGAAATCGGCCGGCGGAGGAAACATCCATCCAGGCGGATATTCAGAAACTGACCGGGCTTCGTGATCTCCCGGCAGTCTCCTGCCAGTTCCATGAACCGGGTGTCATGGGTCACCGGTTCGTTTCTCATGATGGTCAGAAATTTTCTGTCCATGTTGATCCTTTCTATTTATATGTGAAGTTATATATGAAGTGATTCGATGGTGCAGATGGTTCGGTTCAGCTGCGCTGATAGACGATGCTGCCCCGGTAAATGGTCATCTCCACACTGCCCCGGACTTTCCAGCCTTCGAACGGGGTAGAACGGCCCATGCTCTCGAAGGTGTCCGGATCAATGGTGAATTCCCGGGACGGATCTGTGATGACCCAGCTGGTTCCCTCTTCCAGACCGAAGCGCTTCCGGGGTGCGGCGGACAGAACTTCCGCCAGTCTTTCCCGGGTCAGGAGGCCGGTTTCCACCAGTTTCGTCCAGAGCACCGGGAACGCCGTTTCCAGTCCCACGATCCCGAAGGCGCTGTGCAGAAGTCCCTTGGACTTCTCTTCCCTGCTGTGAGGCGCATGATCTGTGGCGATCATATCCACGGTTCCATCCATGAGTCCCGCCAGCAGCGCGTCCCGGTCGTCCTTCCCCCGGAGAGGCGGATTCATCTTGAACCGGCCGGAGGCAGGGTCCGCCGGGTCGATGGCGAACAGGTCCTGGTCACACAGGGTCAGGTAGTGGGGGCCGGTTTCACAGGTCACATCGACACCGGACTGCTTCGCATCCCGGATGACTTCCACCGACTCTTTCGTCGAAACGTGGCAGACGTGATACGGGCAGCCGGTTTCATCGGCCAGTTTCACGTCCCGCTCGATCTGTTTCCATTCGCTGGCGGAAGAAATGCCCTGATGATGTATGGATGCGGCGAAGATCCCGTCGTGGATGGCGCTGCCCCCCAGCAGACTTTCGTCCTCGCAGTGGGCCGTGATCATTTTCCCGAGGCCCCGGGCCGTTTCCATGGCGGCCCGCATGAGACCGCCGTCCTGCACACCTTTGCCGTCATCGGTGAATGCACAGACGTAAGGGGCCATGGCCTCCATGTCGGAGAGTTCACTGCGCCCGTCCTGCTTCCTTGTGATGGCGCCGTAAGGGATCACGTCGATGCAGGCGTCCCGGCGGATGAGATCCAGCTGCGCATTCAGCCCCTCCATGGTGGAGGGAACCGGCTTCAGATTCGGCATGGTGCACACGGCGGTGTAGCCGCCCCGGGCCGCCGCCCGGGATCCGGTGCGGATCGTTTCTTTATAAGAAAACCCGGGTTCACGGAAATGTACATGTACATCCGCAAATCCGGGCAAAATATATTTTCCATTACAATCAATAACTCTGTCGGCAGCCGCTGCATCGGCTTTTCCGGCATCAAAAACGGAAGTGTAATTCTCAGAAATCAACAGGTCAGCTTTCCGGAATCTGTGATCCAGATAAACTGTTCCGTTCGTAACCAAAAGCGTCATTCTGCAACCTCCTGTACCGGGCCGGAGGGCCCATCCTGTTTCAGCCTAAATCTTCAATACTATACAACGGATCAGGGCGGGTGTCAATGGCGGCTGCTTCAGCCGTCCGTCTTCCCCGCCTCATCCCAGAACACTGCGGAAAGCGGAAAGCAGCGGGTTCATCCGGTACAGATTTTCACTGATATAGGAGCCTTTCATGAGGGCGCTCAGACTGGAGGCTGTGCCCGGAGAACAGACGGAAATGAGCAGCGCCAGAAGTGCCAGGAGAAGGAGCGCGTAGAAAATGCCCAGTCCGAAACCCAGCAGAAATCCCGCAGCCGTATCCAGTGTGCCGATGGCGCCGTGGTGATGCTTCTTCGAGAACAGTGCCGCAAACCCCCAGCAGATCAGCTTGATGGCCAGCGCAATGAGCAGAAATGCCAGCACGGAAAGCAGAATACCGGCGATCTCGGAAGCCAGTTTCCCGGATACGGAATCGGCGCCGGTGCTCACCAGTCCCTGCAGAGCGCGGGGGATCTCCTGATAGGTGGTCGATTCCTTCACTCGGTCGGAAATGTGTGTGGAAACCATATCCCTGAGCACGCTGCCCACCGGTGTATGCCGATCGATGTACCGGCGCAGATCTCCGGTGAAGAGTACGGCGCACAGGAGTGTCGCCAGCCACTGGCCGACCCGGATCACGGTCAGTGCGAACCCCCGGTAGGAGGAACGCACTGCCGTGAAAACGATGATAATCAGTATGATGACATCCAGAACCATGGGTGCTCCCGTCCGTTACTTTTCAGGCTCTGCCGCCGGCGTTTCTTCCAGAACGGAGGTGCAGTGCGGGCAGCGGACCGCATCAATGGCGATCTCGGTCTTGCAGAACGGACATACCTTCGTGGTCGGCGCCGCCGGCGCTTCCGGCTTCTCCGCCAGGGAACGCAGCTTATTCAGCCCCTTCACCAGAAGGAAAACCACCAGGGCCATAATGAGGAAGTTAATCAGCGCAGAAAGGAAGGAACCGTACTTGATGACAGCGGCTCCCGCTTTCTCCGCCGCCGCAAGGGAGGCATACTCCTTCCCGTCCAGGGCGATGAACAGGTCGGAGAAATTGATCTTCCCCGTGAAAATGCCCAGGAACGGGTTGATGATATCGTTGACCAGCGACTGCACAATAGCGGTGAAGGCGGCGCCGATGATCATGCCTACGGCCAGGTCCATCATGTTGCCCTTCAGTGCGAACTCCTTGAATTCTCTAAAAAAACCTTTCATATATATCCTTTCTGTTCTATGAGTGCGGTGATCCCCGCTTCGTTAGAAATCAGTATACCGTACCGGCCGGGGAAATTCAATGATGCAGAGGGACAAAGGAGGATCGGCGGGCGTTCTCGCGAAGGAAACGCAGATACAGTAAAAAAGTTTTTTGTTCTTCACGATGAATCCATTTTTTGGGTTGCAATTCACCTACGAAAGGGATATGATTGACAAATGCTTAAATCTTTGTTTTAACACATATGAAAAATTGCGATAGATCAAATTAGGAAGGGAACATGAATAAAGAAAAGAGGAGAAATCTGTCGGACCGGCTGCGCAGTTTTTTTTTGTACTGCGGGTTGTCGAAACCGGGCTATCAGGCGGTGAAGTCCCGGATTGTCGATGAGAATGAACGGAATATGCTCGGGGTATCCGGCATCGGTTTTCTGTCCGGACTGCTGCTGACTGTCTTCGCAATGGCAGGAATATTGAAGCGGCGGCCTCTGCCGGCCTATGCTTTCTTCTTCCTATACTCTGCCGCTTTCATGATCCTGCGAAGGGCGGCCCGGAGGCGGAAGAAGCGGCTGGGACTGAAATGGGCCTATCTTCAGACCTTCGGACTGCTGGTTTTCGGCATTCTGAACAGCGCCGTCTTTTCACCTACGAAGAATTATGTGGGCGTCACCTTCTGTGTCATGCTGGTCATCCCGGCATTCATTCTGATCGACAGACCGGTGCGGGAGGTTCCCATGCTGCTGGTGGGCAGCGCCGGGTATCTGACCGCCGTTCGCCTGTGCAAGGATCCCCAGACGTTTGAGATGGAAACGGCCAATGTTCTGGCCTTCACTGCGGCGGGGATTCTCTGTATTCTGATGAACACGCCCCGTTTCGTCCGTTCCCTGTCGGACAGGATCTACATCGAAAAAGAACGGGATCTGGATTCCCTCACCAAGACCCAGACCCGGCAGGCGGCGGTGGCGATGATTCATTCCTGTCTGGACCGGGGGGCGGGCGGCGCCTTCTTCATGATTGATATTGACAACTTCAAAGGAATTAATGATACCTTCGGCCATCTCCGGGGAGATGAGGTGCTGCGCCGGTTCGCCCGATGCGTGGAGCGCAATGTCCGGCGGTCGGACATTGTGGGCCGTTTCGGCGGGGATGAGTTCATCGTGTATCTCCCGTTCCTGGGCGTGGATGAGGCGGCCTTCGTGGCGGGAAGAATTCTGGAATCTGTGAGGGACGAATTCCGCCAGGAGAAGATATCCATCAGCTGTTCCATCGGCATCAGCATCGTCCGGCCCTATGAGTCCTTCGATGCCTTCTTCTCCCGGGCCGATGCGGCGGTCTATGAGGCGAAACGGAACGGAAAAGGACGCTATGCAGTGGCCTGAGGGATTTCCTGTCAGGCCCGGAGTGCATTGGATTCCGTACAGATAGTTGTTGAATACAGTATGGAATTGATGTATACTTTCTAACGTATGAGTAAAGAACAGTACATGCGGGAGGCTCTTGAAGAGGCCCGGAAGGCTGCGGAAATCGGTGAAATTCCAATTGGTGCAGTGATTGTCCGGGATGGTTCGATCATTGCCCGGGGACATAATCTGACAGAAACAGAGAAAGATCCGACCATGCATGCGGAGATGGTGGCGATCCGGGAAGCGGCGAAGGCCCTGGGAGGCTGGCGCCTGTCCGGGTGCTCCATGTTCGTCACATGTGAACCCTGTTCCATGTGTGCGGGCGCATTGGTCTGGAGCCGGATGGAGCATCTGTATGTGGGTACGGCCGACCCGAAGGCCGGTGCGTGCGGCTCGGTACTGAACGTGGTGGATGAACCGGCGCTGAACCATCGGATCGAAACGGAATTCGGAATTCTGCAGGAGGAGTGCTCTGGGATTCTGAAACAGTTTTTTTCGGAACTTCGGAAGAGACCCCGTCCGTCCGCTCATAGAAGAACGTTTGCATCAGGGAGTCAAGAGACAGGAAATCGGAGGAAGTAATTATGAAGAGAAGTGGCAGGATCGTCGGATTGACGCTGCTGATCGTCATGCTGGCAACGATGTTCAGTTTCGGCGCGGAGACTTTCCGCATCACGAACACGGAACCGAAGAACGGAGCGGAGAATACCACGAAAGATAATATGTGCGTGAAGGTGTTCTTCAACAAGCCGGTGGGAAATGATCGGTCGAAAGCAGCGAACAAGACCGCATTCCGGATCACGAATGAGAGCGGGAAGGAGTTCCCGACCCGGATCATCTACAGTTCGAAGAACAGTAAGTATGCGCTGATCATCATCGACACCACGAAGGTGGCGCAGACCGGGAAGGGTGCGATCCAGGATAATACGAAGTATACCTGCACGATTTCCGGCGATTTCCGGGCGAATGACGGGGAAAAGCTGGGGAAGGATACGAAGATCACCTTCAAGACCATGAACCAGAAAGTATACACAATCGGCTACATGGTGATGATGTTCCTCATGTTCGGCGGTATGATGGTATTCTCCACCACCCAGATGAAGAAGAAGGACGAGGAGAAGAAGGATGAGGAGCTCATCCATGAGAAGACCTTCAACCCGTACAAGGAGGCGAAGAAGACCGGAAAGTCCGTTGAGCAGGTTCTGAAAGAACATGATGCGGAGCTGGAGAAGGCCAGGAAGAAGGAAGCGAAGAAGAACCGCCGCCGGGGCATCTCTCCGGAGGACACCGAGGATCGCCGGCACGGAAATGCCTATCGGGTTTCCCGTCCGAGACCGATCCGGGAAGCAGGTTCCACCTTCCGGACAGGCCGGAAGGCGCAGTACGAGGCAAAGGCGGCGGAAGAAGCTGCGAAGCGTGCGGAGCTGAAGGCAACGAATTATGGAAAGAACCCGAAGGCGAAGAAGAAATAAGCCGGACGGCGGTCCGTCTCCCCGCTCCGGAGCGAAGAAGATCATGGTCCGTTCCTATGCGAAGATCAACCTGTCCATTGATGTGGGGGAACGGCAGCCGGACGGATTTCATCCGGTGGACATGATCATGCAGCAGATTCAGTTTCATGATGATGTGACGGTGGTCTATCAGCCGTCTTCCCGGCGGGAACGGGGGGATATCACTGTTTCCCTGCAGTCGAACCGTGTCTATCTTCCGTCGGATGAGCGGAATCTGGCGGTGAAGGCCGCCATCCTGATGATCCGGGAATACGGAAAGGATCAGCCCGGCGGCCGGATTGACATCCGGCTCCTGAAGCGGATTCCGGTGGCGGCCGGCATGGCCGGCGGCAGCGGAAACGGCGCTGCAGTGATCCACGGGCTGAATGCACTGTGGGAACTGGGGCTCTCTCTGGGCCGGATCATGGAATTGTGCGGGGAACTGGGATCGGATGTGCCGTTCTGCGCAATGGGTCAGGCGAATGCGAACCGGGTGCTGCCGGACAACGTCCGCTTCGACCGGATGTCCTCCTGTGCGGCCCGGGCCACAGGAAGCGGTACGATTCTGGAACCGTTCCGGGGGGATTCCCGGCCGGTGGTTATCGCAAAACCCCGCATCAGTGTTTCCACCGCAGAGGTGTATCAGGGGTTCGACCGGTGTGTTCCTGGGAAGCGTCCGGATAACGACCGGCTGCTCCGTCGGATTTTGTCCGGGGACCCGGCGGTCTATGAGGACTATATTAACGTGCTGGAGTGGTACACCCTGGCGCATTACCCGGTGGTGGGGCAGCTGAAGGAGCGGATGAGTCAGTCCGGTGCGGAGGTTGTTCTGATGAGCGGCAGCGGTCCGACGGTTTTCGCTGTTTACGGCACGTCCCGGGAGGCGGAGCAGGCCGGGTTGGCGCTACGGAAAGAGGGCTGGGAAGCCTATTGGACGAAGACAATGTCCTGATGAAATTCACCGGGGCTGGAAAATATCTAAGAGAAAGAGCAGAGCTAAAAGAGAGGATAGTATGTTGGAATTGGATTTGCAGAGTCACAAACCACTGCGTGAAGTTGTCTATGAGCAGCTGAAGATTCAGATCATGGAGGGAAAGATCGCACCGGGTACGAGAATGATGGAAGTCAACCTGGCGGAGGAGATGGGCGTAAGCCGCACCCCGGTCCGGGAAGCCATCCGGAAACTGGAGAAGGACGGCCTGGTGGTGATCGAGCCGCGGCGGGGTGCCTATGCGTCGGATATTTCCGTGAAGGATATCATCGATACCCTGGTGGTCCGGGAGAACCTGGAGTCACTGGCTGCCGGAATCACGGCCACATCGATCACGGAAGAGCAGATCAACGATCTGGAGAAGATTGCGAAAGACTATGAGATCGCCATCAAGAGCGGCGATGTGGAAGGGATGATCGACGGTGACGAGAGCTTCCACAAGATGATCGTCATCTTCAGTGAGAACAAGACACTGATCCAGCTTTCCGAAACCGTACAGGAGCTGGCACTGCGCTTCCGTTACCTGTACTACGATGACTTCTCTCGGTACCAGGCGATGCCGGAGGAACACCAGAAAATCATCGACGCCCTGAAGAGCGGCGACCCGCAGAACGCCACACAGGTTGCGGCGAACCACGTGAACAGCCTGAAGCAGTTCGTCATCGACGAGGGTGACACGGCGTTCCGGAGCCATTCGAAATAACAACGAAGCAATGGCGAGATAATGGCGAAATAATGACGAAACAGACGTCCGGAAACGGGGCGGCTGCACCGAGCAGAGGATCCTGCTTGGTGCAGCCGCTTTTTTTATGAAGTGCGGTCGGCCTGGCGGGTGCGGTCGAGGAAGGTGCAGCGGTCGGCCTGGCGGGTGCGGTCGAGAAAGGCGCGGCGGTCTGAACTGCTACCCGTCAAGAGGACAGTGAAAAATCAAGAGATTTTGGCAACCAGTAACAGCAATGTTGCTGGTTGCTTTTTATGATGCACACACTTTTTCACAGAGTCTGCAGTCAAAAGGTGTCTCAGGCTTCGCCAGAGACGATCAATATTTATCCTCGCTGTAGGGCAGCCAGCAAGCGTGTATCCACGCCCGCTGGTGCGGGTAAGGATTTTCCGTGTCACTACGTCAAGTGCTGCCCGGCTTTCGGCCAGCGTACTGTCACTTGACTCCGTTCCCGCTCCCTATGTCTGTCGAAATGTAGCGCGGAAACGAATGTAATCATACAGCGAGAAGATA
>NZ_FNBF01000008.1 GCF_900102225.1 Eubacterium pyruvativorans | reverse complement strand
CGGAGTTGTGACCCGGCAATCCGCGAGCGAAGCGAAGCGGGAGCCGTTGGGGGAGCCCCGGCGAGGGACGCCCGAGAGGGCGAGCCGGAGGAGAAACAGATGAAGGAGGAACCGAAAACAATGGATTATAACAAACTTGCAGACATACTTTTCCCGGAGATCACCAAGACCCCGGCGGACTACGAGGCCATGTATCCGCCGCGCGATCTGCCGGAAGGCGCGAAGGTCACCCGTCTGGGACCGAGCCCGACGGGATTCATGCATCTGGGCAACCTCTACGGCGCTTTCGTGGATGAACGTCTGGCGCACCAGAGCGGCGGCGTGTTCTATCTTCGTATCGAGGACACGGATGACAAGCGCTACGTGGAGGGGGCTGTGGATGTCATTCTGAAATCTCTGAGTTTCTTCGGGATTCATTTCGACGAAGGGGCGTCACTGGGGGATGACATCGGGGACTACGGCAGCTACACCCAGAGCATGCGAGGGCCGATCTACCAGTGTTTTGCCAAGAAACTGGTTTCCGAAGGAAAGGCTTATCCGTGTTTCCTGACAGAAGAGGAAATCGCTGAAATCCGGGAGAAGCAGGAAGCAGAGAAACTGAATCCGGGGATCTACGGCGAGTATGCCCTCTGCCGGGACTGGACGCTGGAGCAGGTACAGGAAGCACTGGATGCCGGAAAACCTTACGTCATCCGTCTCCGTTCCGACGGCCAGCCGCCTCAGGAAGACGAAAACGGGAAGACCACCGGGAAGCGGGTTCAGGTGAAGGATGCAATCCGGGGCACCCTGGATATGCCGGAGAATTTCATGGATACCGTTATCCTGAAGCAGACCGGCATCCCGACGTATCATTTTGCCCATGTGGTGGATGATCACCTCATGCGCACCACCCATGTGGTCCGGGGTGCCGAGTGGCTCCCGTCCCTGCCGATCCATGTGGAGCTGTTCGAGAAGATGGGCTGGGAGATGCCGGTCTACTGCCATACGGCCCAGCTCATGAAAATCGACGAGGAGACCGGAAAGAAGCGGAAGCTGTCCAAGCGTAAGGATCCGGAACTGTCCCTGACCTATTACAGAGACCAGGGCTATCATCCGGCGGCGGTGCGGGAATACCTGCTCACCATCCTGAACTCCAATTATGAGGAATGGCGGGCGGCGCATCCGGACGCACCGGTGGATGATTTCGAGTTCACTACCGAGAAAATGAGTAATTCCGGCGCACTGTTCGATCTGAACAAGCTGAACGACATCTCCAAGGATGTGCTGCTGCGCATCCCGGCAGCGGAGCTGTATGACTTCCTGAAGGACTGGGCCCGGGAATTCGCTCCGGAGTATAACGGGCTGTTCGAAGACCGGGATTACATGCTGAAGATCCTGGATCTGGGCAGAACGGACCGGAAGCCGCGGAAGGATCTGATCTACGCCCGTCAGATTATTGACTTTGTCAGCTATTTCTTCGATGATCTGTTCCGTGTGGAGGATGAGATGCCTCAGGAAGTGCCGGCGGAGGATATTCCGAAGATCCTCCGGTCTTACCTGGAGACGTATGATCACGCCGACGACAACGGCACCTGGTTCGAGAAGATCCGGCAGATTGCGGTGGACCTGGGCTATGCGGCGAAGCCGAAGGATTTCAAGAAGCATCCGGAAGAGTACAAGGGCCATGTGGGTCATGTCAGCACGGTGATCCGAATCGCACTGATGGGCCGGGCCCAGTCCCCGGATGTCTGGACGATTCAGCAGATCATGGGCGAGGAAATGACGAAGCGCCGCATCGAGGCCCGTCTGGCGGAAGCAGAGAAATAGACAAAAAATAACTTTACAGCCGGTCTTCCGGCCGGACATCCCGGAACCGGAAGGCCGGATAACAGATTGCACGGAAAGGCAGCGGAGCGGATGGCATTCACACACCTTCATCTACATACGGAATACAGTCTTCTGGACGGCATGGCCCGGATCGACCGGGTTGTGAAGCGGGCGAAGGAACTGGGAATGGATTCTCTGGCCATCACCGATCACGGAGTGATGTTCGGCGTTATCAATTTCTACAAGGAATGTAAGAAACAGGGAATCCGCCCGATCATCGGCTGCGAGGTTTATACCGCCGCCCGGGGAATGCGGGACAAGGATCCGGAGAAAGACCGGCCCCGGGGGCACCTGGTGCTGCTGGCGAAGAACAATGCCGGATACCATAACCTGGCGAAGATCGTGTCCCTGGGGTTTATCGAAGGATACTACTACAAGCCGAGAATCGACAAGGAAGTCCTCAGGGAGTATCACGAGGGGATCATCTGTCTGTCGGCCTGCCTGGCCGGGCGGGTGCAGAGCTGCCTTCTGAACCGGGATTATGACGGGGCGAAGCGGGAAGCCGCAGAACTTCGGGACATCTTCGGGGAGGATTTCTATCTGGAAATACAGAACCAGGGGCTGGAGGAGGAAGCCCGGATCCTGCCGGATCAGATCCGGCTGTCGAAGGAGCTGGGCATTCCACTGGTTGCCACTAACGACGTTCATTACGTGGAGCAGCAGGATGCGGTGGCCCATGATGTGCTGCTGGCAGTACAGACTGCGACCAGCATTCACGATCCGAAGCGGATGCGGTATGCCACGGATCAGTTCTATCTGAAGAGTGAAGAGGAAATGCGGGAACTGTTCCGGAATTATCCGGAGGCCCTGGAAAACACACAGAAAATTGCGCAGCAATGTAATGTGGAATTCACCTTTGGCCAGTATCATCTGCCGGAGTTCATTCCGCCGGAGGGCTTCACGAACGAAGAATATCTTCGCAGCCTCTGCCGGGAGGGACTGGCAGATCGGTATGAAGAGGTGACGCAGGAATTACGGGACAGGCTGGAGTACGAGCTCGGGGTCATTGTATCCATGGGTTACGTGGAGTACTTCCTGATCGTCTGGGATTTCATTAACTTTGCAAAGAACAGCGGCATCGTGGTGGGCCCCGGCCGGGGATCCGCCGCCGGTTCTCTGGTGGCCTACTGCCTTCGGATCACAGACATCGACCCGATCCGGAACCAGCTGATTTTCGAGCGGTTTCTGAATCCGGAGCGGGTCAGCATGCCGGATATCGATGTGGATTTCTGCATCGAGCGCCGGGGGGAGGTCATCGAATACGTCAAGCGGAAATACGGGCGGGACAATGTTTCTCAGATCATCACCTTCGGAACACTGAAGGCGAAGGCGGTGGTCCGGGATGTGGGCCGGGCCCTGGACGTGAGTTATGCGGATACGGACAAGATTGCGAAGGCCATTCCCTTCGATCTGCACATGACCCTGGACAAGGCACTGGAAGTCAGCCCGGAACTCAGGCAGATGTATGACGGGGATGACCGGGTGAAGAAAGTCATTGACATTTCCCGGCAGCTGGAAGGAATGCCCCGCCACGCCTCAACCCATGCGGCGGGGGTGGTGATCTCCCGGAAACCGGTGATGGAATACGTCCCGCTGTACGCCACGGACAAGGGTGTTGCCACACAGTTTGACATGACCACCATCGAGGAGCTGGGTCTGCTGAAGATGGACTTCCTGGGCCTCCGGAACCTGACGGTGATCCGGGATGCGCTGGAGCTGATCCGGAAGGATTACGGGAAAACCATCGATCTGACGAAACTCACCTACGATGATCCGGAGGTGTACCGGATGATCTCTGACGGGGAGACAGACGGTGTGTTCCAGCTGGAAAGCGGTGGAATGACCGCCTTCATGAAGGCACTCAGGCCCGGATGCTTCGAGGACATTGTGGCGGGCATTTCCCTGTACCGTCCGGGTCCGATGGACTCGATTCCCCGTTATATTGAAAACAAGAAGAATCCGGAAAAGATTCAGTATGTCACGCCGGAACTGGCTCACATTCTGGATGTAACATACGGATGCCTGGTTTATCAGGAACAGGTGATGCAGATCGTCCGGGATCTGGCGGGCTACAGTTACGGCCGGTCCGATCTGGTTCGGCGGGCCATGTCGAAGAAGAAGCAGTCTGTCATGCTGGAGGAGAAAGAATATTTCATCCACGGAAAAGTTGGGGCAGACGGCACAGTGGAGATTCCTGGGTGCGTTCGAAACGGCATCTCGGAAGAGGCGGCAGAGCAGATTTTCGCCGACATGGAGACGTTCGCCCAGTATGCGTTCAACAAGTCCCACGCTGCGGCCTATGCCGTGCTGGCGTATCAGACTGCATGGCTGAAGCGGCACTATACTGTGGAATTTATGGCAGCTCTGCTGAGCAGTGAGATGGGGAACACCCGTCAGATCGCCCGGTATATCCGCACCTGCAGTGCGTTTCACATCGATGTGCTGCCGCCCAGCGTGAATGAGAGTGAGAAGAAATTCACCGTTTCAAACGGAAAGATCCGGTTCGGCCTGCTGGGTGTGAAAAACGTGGGTGAAAATGCCATCGAAAACATCATCGAGAGCCGGGAGAAAAAAGGCCTGCCGGAGGACATCTTCCAGTTCATCGACAATATCGATGTGGGCATTGTGAACCGGAAGGCCGTGGAAAGCCTCATCCGGGCCGGGGCGCTGGATTGTCTGAACGAGAACCGGGCGGCCCATCTGGCCGTATATGAGGGATTGATGGAGGCGGCCCAGAATGATGCCCGTCGGAATGTGGCGGGACAGATCTCGCTGTTCCAGCTGAACAGTGACGACATGAACAGCGGCGACACTTCCTCGGAACTTCCCCGGGTGAAGAATTTCGACAAAAAAATGCTGCTGGCGCTGGAAAAGGAAATGCTGGGTGTCTATATCACGGGTCATCCGCTGGATGCGTATGCGGACCGGCTGGGGCAGGTTGCCACCGTTACCTCTGCAGAACTGGAAGTTTCGGAGGGAGAACAGCCGGAGGACGGGTCCGTATCCGAAGGGGGTTACACCGGCGGCGCAGACCGGAACGGAAGAATCCGGGACGGAATGACTGTGGTGATGGCCGGAATGATCACCGGAAAGAAGAATCTGATCACCAAGAATTCGAAAATGATGGCTTTCGTGGACCTGGAAGATCTGTACGGCACATCCGAGGTAATCGTCTTCCCGAATGTGTACGAAAGATATCAGGACGATATTTTTGAGGACAACGTGGTGGCGATCCGTGGTAAACTGAACTTCAAGGAAGGCGAAGCGCCGAAGCTGCTGGCGGATGCGGTGGCCGGTCTGGATTCGCCGGAGGCGGATCAGATGAAGGACGGATTCCGGAGAGGCCGGAGAAATCCGGACGATCCGGCCGGTTCCGGGGTTCGCCCGGATCTTCGGGAAGCTGATCTGGTGAAGATCCGCATTCCGAGGAATGTAAACGAAAAACAGATGATCGCTATTCTGACTACAGTATTTGCGGATCACCCCGGGGATACGCCGGTGATGATCTACCGCCAGAACGGCACGGTTATGAAGACCGGACCCGGAAAGGGGGTTTCTCCTTCCCGGGAGCTGAAACGGGTGCTGACGGAGATGGCCGGAAGAGACAACGTGAAAATCAATGTGTGACATAGATCTCCGGCCGGGTATCCCGGCGGGGCAGTCAGATGACAGGAAAAGGAGAATCATATGGGCAGGAAAATCGGAGTACTGACCAGCGGCGGAGACAGTCCGGGCATGAATGCGGCAATCCGCGCAGTGGTCAGAGCGGGGATCGAGAAGGGAATGGAAGTCTACGGAATCAGCCGGGGATATGAAGGTCTGCTGGACGGGGAGATCAGTCAGCTGGACAGAAGTTCCGTAGGGGACATCATGCAGCGGGGTGGCACCTTCCTGATGACAGCCAGAAGCAAGCGCTTCATGACCGAGGAAGGCCAGGCGAAGGCAGCGATGATGCTGGAGACCTTCGGGATCGACGGCCTGGTGGTGATCGGCGGAGACGGCAGTATGCGGGGCGGTCTCAGCCTGGCGAAGCACGGCATCACCGTCATGGGGGTGCCGGGAACCATCGATAATGATCTGGGCTATACAGATTACACCATCGGATTCGATACGGCGGTGGCGACGGTGCTGGACGCCATCGGAAAACTCCGGGACACTTCCTCTGCGCATGAACGGGCAGTCATCGTGGAAGTGATGGGCAGAAACTGCGGGGACATCGCCCTCTATTCCGGTCTCACCGGAGGTGCAGAAGAGGTTCTGGTGCCGGAGCGTCCTTTTGATCTGAATGAACTGTGCCGGAAGATCGTCATCAGCCGGAACCGGGGCAAGCGTCACAACATTATCATCAAGGCCGAAGGAGTTGACATTTCTTCTGCGGAGCTGGCCCGTCAGGTTCAGGAGAAGACCGGAAAGGAAACGAAAGTGGTCATTCTGTCCTACCTGCAGCGGGGCGGCGAGCCGACCATGCGGGACCGGCTTCTGGCCACCCTCTGCGGTGTGAAAGCGGCGGATCTGCTGGCAGACGGCGGCAGCCAGAGCAAGGCCATCGGCACAGTAAACGGCCGGATTGTGGCCTATGACCTGGAGGAGGCGCTGCAGCAGAAGCGTCCGTTCGATGAAGAAATGTACGATATGATCGGTGTCCTGGCGAAGTGACGGGATAACCGGCCGGAGGATACGAGGAGAAGGCATGAAGAAAATCGCAGTGATCTACAGTTCGAAGCACGGGGTAGCGAAGCAGTATGCGGAATGGATCGCCCAGGATACCGGGGCGGATCTGTTCAGTGCAGACGGGCTGAAGCCCCGGGACGTGGCGGATTATGATATTCTGGTTTACGGCGGAGGGATCTATTCCGGCGGCATCCGGAATCTGGATTTCATTCGGAAGAACATCCGGAAGAAATTCGATGGAAAGGAAATCCTCTGCTTCGGCGTCGGAATCACGATCGACAATGCGGCTAACCGGGAACAGGCGGACGACATCAATTTCACGAAGCAGATGGCGGATGTGCCTCACTGGTATTTCCCGGGCGCCTTCGATCCGGCGAAGCAGAAGGGGCTGGACCGACGCATTGTCGCCTGGGTCAGGAAGATGATCGACGACGGAGATGCCAACTCCTTCGGCGCCACCCTGGCGGGATACTTCGACCACGGCTGTGATCTGGTGGACCGGAACAGGATTAAACCAATGGTGGAGCGGATCCGAGCCCTGTCAGCCTGAAAACTGCATCTTTAGAACTGAGAAAGCGGCGCAGCGGGAATCGTTTTTCCCGCTGCGCCGCCTCTTGCATTCTTTCGTTAATCCTGTTTCCGCTTCGAAGAGCTTGCGAACCCGATCGCATCCCGGCCGAATTTCCGCCGGATCTCGTCCATGGTGTATTCCATGGTGCGATCTTCCGCCTGACCGGACGCACCGGCAGTTTCTGGTGCCCGGGACGAAAGCGCTCCGAACAGGTTCAGCTGGCGGGGCGCATTCTTCTCTTCCAGATGAATGGCAGTTACGGTCAGAAGACGGATCGGACTGCCGGGGGCGACTGTGCCCCGGATCAGATCCATGGCGGCCCGGATGATGTCGGCGGCCCGGTCCGTCGGGTCATCCAGTTTCATCTGCCGGGAAATGGTGACCAGAGACGGGTCCTTGATGTCCACTTTCACGCCCCCGGCCCGGAGCCCGGCTTTCCTGAGCCGGGCGGAAACCGTGTCACTGAGAGAGGTGATTGCTGCGAGAATATCATCCTCTTCCGTCAGATCCCGGGGGAAGGTGACCCCGTTTCCCACGGATTTCGCCTGCCTTTTTTCGTCATACCGGCGCACCGGTGTCTCGTCTTCTCCCCGGGCCGCCTGCCGGAGCTTGGATCCCTGCTTCCCCAGCAGCCGGATCAGCACCGATTCCTCGGCCTCCGCCAGATCCCCGATGGTTTCAATGCCAATGCCCGAGAGCCGGGATGCGGTGGCTCTTCCCACAAAGAAAAAATCACTCACCGGGAGCGGCCACAGTACCGCCTGGTAGTTCTCCCGGCTGATGACAGTGGTCGCATCCGGCTTTCGGTATTCGCTGCCCATCTTGGCGAAGATCTTGTTGAAGGATACGCCGGCAGAGAGGGTCAGTCCCAGTTCGTCCCGGACACGGCGGCGGATGGTGTCGGCGATTTCCTTTCCGGAACCGAACAGTTTCCGGCTGCCGGTGACATCCAGCCAGGATTCATCGATGCTGAATGGCTCCACCAGTTCGGTATAATCCAGGAATATGGCATTGATCCGTTGGTGATAATCCCGGTACTTTTCCCGGTGCGGCGGAAGCAGTACCAGATTCGGACATTTCCGCTTCGCCTGCCACACCGTTTCTGCCGTGCGGATGCCGTACTTCTTCGCCGGCTCATTCTTCGCCAGAATGATGCCGTGGCGGCTGGCAGGATCGCCGCTGACCGCCATCGGCACGTTCCGGTACTCCGGATGGTCCAGCAGTTCGATGGAAGCATAGAAACTGTTCATATCGCAGTGCAGGATTACTCGGTCCATGGCTCTCCTCCTTCCATTGTTTCCGTATGGGGATCCCGGGCTGCGCCGCCCCGTTTCATGGAAAAAAATACCCCGATGACGGACAGTACGATGAAAATCAGGAAGCAGCGGTGCAGGGTGAGCACCAGAAGCCGAGGGGTGGTTTCTGTCAGAGCGGCATTTCCCAGGTTCAGTCCCACCACAATGGTGACAATGGCCATGGCCGCTCCCTGGCCAGCAGTGCGCATGGTGCTGAGAATCGAGTTCGCCACGCTGTACTCTGCATCGCTGACCGAACGTAAAATGGCATTGGTATTGGGTGAGGAGAACAGTGCGAACCCGAACCCCACCAGAATCAGCGTCATGATGACATACCACAGAGGGGTCTTCATCCCCAGGCGGCTGAACAGCGCCAGTCCGGCAACACACAGAATCATCCCCCCGGTGGCCAGCTTATACGGCGGGATCCGGTCCGAAAGCCGTCCCATGAGGGGAGAGAAAGCCGCCTGCACCAGAGGCATGAAAATCAGAATCAGCCCTGCCGTCCGGGAGGAATATCCCATGACCACCTGGAGATAGATACTGACCAGGTAACTGATGGCGAAGGTGGCTGCATAATTCAGCAGGGCGGCCAGATTGGACAGCGTGAATCCGGCGTCCCGGGAGAACATGGACATCCGGATCACCGGGTCTTCGGTGCGGGTTTCCCGGAATCCGAAGAGCAGCATCAGAAGGATTCCCGTTCCCAGAATCCACTTCCCCCGGGGAGAGACCGACAGACTGGACATGCCGTAGAGAATAGCGGTGATCATGGCGATATACAATATGTTGCCCGGCACATCGCTGATCCCCTTCCGGGCAGTGCCGGCGCTTCGTTCCGGTGCCCCGGCGAAAGCGAAGGCCAGTGCCGCCAGTGAAATGCCGCAGGTGACCAGGAAAATAGAGCGCCAGCCGAAGGTGCCGTTCAAAAAACCGCCGATGACCGGTCCTGCGCTGAGCCCCGTGTACGTGGCAGCGACGGAAAGCCCCAGTACCCTGCCGTGCTCCGTATAAGGAAACACACTGAGCAGGATCGCATTGTTTGTGGCGAAAATCATAGAAGCCGACACGCCCTGCAGCACCCGGAAGAGAATGACTGTTCGGATGGAGCCGGAGAAGGCGCAGCACAGGCTGAAGAGGGCGAATGACCCGATCCCCAGGAGCAGCACCCTCCTCCTGCCGGTAGAATCGGCGATCTTCCCCATGGGCACACTCAGCGCAGCCACGGAAAGGGTAAATGCTGTGACGACCCATCCCACCGTCGCCGCACTCACCCGGAATTCGGTTTCCATGGCGGGCACGGACAGGTTCAGGGCGCTGCCCATGAAGGTGGTGATGAATGCCGTGGTCATGGTCATGCGAAGGGCTGCTTTTCGCTCCTTCGGCGGCCTGCCCGGCGCCTCGGATTTTCTGTAATGATACATATCTTGCTCCTGTGTAATCGGCATTTTCTTCCGGTCCGGGGACAGACAAAAAAGAACTGCGCAGGCGGCCGGACCATGCACTCATTATATCACCCTTCCGGGTTTTCGTGGCGGATTCCCCGGAATGATGTTACAATGTACTGTCAGTGATCCGAAAGGAAGAGAGGACGGAAGCGGGAATGAAAACAGCACAGAAGAAATATGATATTCTCATCATCGGGGCAGGTGCAGCGGGAATGGCCGCTGCCGTCACAGCGGGGGAACAGGCGCCCGGCGCCCGGATTCTGGTTCTGGAGAAGAAGGAGGAGCCGGGAAAGAAAATTCTGGCCACCGGAAACGGCCGCTGCAATCTGTCCAACCGGAACTGTCCGGGATTTCCGGAGATCCGGTCATTCTTCCGTCACCTGGGCATTCTGACCCGGGAAGAGGAGGGGCGGATCTACCCGTATACGGAGGATGCCCGGGATGTGCGGGATGCCCTGAAGGACCGGATGGATCAGCTGGGGGTGGAATGCATCACCGGGGCGGCTGTGACAGGAATCCGGCCGCCGGAGCAGGGAAAGCCGTTTCGCATCACATGGAAGGGCGGAGAAACCCATGCGGATCAGGTGCTGCTTGCTGCCGGCGGGAAAGCCGGACCGGCCTTCGGCACCACTGGCGACGGCGGAAAACTGGCCGGGTCTATGGGTCACCGGGTCACACGGCTGGCACCGGTCCTCTCGGCGGTGGAAACGAAGGAAGATCTCTCCCGGGCGGCCGGTGTCCGGACGCCGGCTGAGGTTGGGGTATGGTCTGCGGAAGATCCGGTCTTCCGGGAACGGGGGGAACTTCAGATCACGAAATACGGGATTTCCGGGATTGTGGTGTTTAATGCCAGCCGCTGTCTGACGATTCCGGAGGGAAAGAACCTGCGAAACGGATTTGACGATTATACCATCCGGGTGGATCTGGCGCCGGATATGAAGCCGGAACAGGTCCGGACAATGCTCGCGGAAGAACAGGCCCTGCGGCCGGGCCGGACACCGCTCCGGATGCTTCTCCGCCGGAATCTGGCCGATTTCCTCTGGGAACAGGCCGGAGAAAGGGTATCGGAGGCGGCAGAACTTCTGAAGAACTGGCCGCTGCATCCGAAGGGCGTGAAAGGCTGGGATTTCGCCCAGGTCACGAAGGGCGGCGTGCCGGAGAACGAGGTGGACCGAACGACCATGCAGTCGGTTTTTGTCCCCGGCCTCTATCTGGCAGGAGAAGTTCTGGACTATGACGGCCCCTGCGGCGGATACAATCTGCAGCACGCCTGGGAGACCGGCATCCGGGCGGGGCGGGCTATGGCGGTCCGGTTTTCGGGAGAAGAATAATTGCGATTACACAGGAGAAATGAGGCAAGATGAGATACCGATACAGAATGGGACAGATCCGGCTGAAGCTGGGAGAGCCGAAGGAGCGGATTCCGGAGAAGATCATCCGGGGGCTCAGGGGCGCCGGAAAGGGGCTCAGGCTGAAGAATCTGGAAATTGTCCGGGAGTCCGTGGATGCCCGGAAGAAGCAGGACATCCGAAAGGTGTATACCGTGGACTTCAGTTGCGACCGGAAGCTTAACCTGCCGGAAGCGCCGGATCTTACCTACCGCCGGGCGGAGCCGGGGACGGAAGAAATGGCCTGCCGGCCGGTGATCGTGGGATTTGGCCCCTGTGGCATGTTCGCTGCCCTGGTGCTGGCGCAGCAGGGATATCGCCCGATTGTGCTGGAGCGGGGCGGCCGGGTGGAAGAGCGGGTCGCTGCAGTGGAGAAATTCTGGGCGGATGGAGTTCTGGATCCGGAGTGCAACGTACAGTTCGGTGAAGGGGGCGCCGGAACGTTTTCCGACGGCAAACTCACCACGGGAATCAAGGATCCGCGGATCCGGTTCGTGCTGGAGAGTTTCGTGAAAGCGGGGGCGGACGAGGATATTTTGTATGAACACATGCCCCATATCGGCACGGACGTGCTCCGGAAGGTGGTCCGGAATCTCCGGCAGGAAATCATCGGTCTGGGCGGAGAGATCCGCTTCGGTGCCCGGGTGACCAGGCTGGTCGCCGGTCCGGTTCCGCCGGATTCCCCGGCATCTGAGGCGGATTCGGGGCAGCGGATTACCGGTGTCCGGGTGAAGTACCGGGAGGACGGCCGGGAAGAGATCCTTCCGGCGGAGAATGTGATCCTGGCGGTGGGGCACAGCTCCCGGGATACCTTCCGCAGCCTGAAGAAGGAAGGAGTGCCCATGGAACAGAAACCGTTCTCCATCGGGGTCCGCATCGAGCATCCCCAGGAACTGATCGACCGTGGACAGTACGGAGAGAGTGCCGGTCATCCAGATCTGCCGCCGGCGGTTTATAAGCTGAATTATCACTGTGCGAACGGCCGGGGGGTCTATACGTTCTGCATGTGCCCGGGCGGCCGGGTGATTGTGGCGTCTTCCGAAGAAGGCGGCGTGGTGACCAACGGGATGAGTGAGAAGGCCAGGGACAGCGGTACTGCCAACAGCGGTCTTCTGGTTGACGTCAGAACGACGGATTTCCCGGACCCGTCTGATCCGCTGTCCGGGGTGGATTTCCAGGAGAAATACGAGCGGCTTGCCTTCCTGAACGGAGGGGGCGGGTACCGGCCGCCCCGGACCACCTGGGGATGCTTCCGGGACGGGGACCGGTCGGCGGCGCCGGTGCTGGACAGTCTGCCGGAATTCTGCACAGAAGCCATCCGGGAGGCGATGCCCCATCTCGGCCGGAAGCTCCGGGGCTTTGACCGGGATGATGCGGTGATGACAGCGGTGGAAACCCGGAGCTCCTCACCGGTCCGGATTCTGCGGGACAGGGGGTCGCTGATGAGCACCGTGGCGGGTCTGTACCCGGGCGGAGAAGGTGCCGGTTATGCAGGAGGCATAACCAGCTCCGCCTGTGACGGCATCCGGATCGCAGAGAAGATCATCTCCCGGTACCGGATTCCGGACTGATAAATCGGCTGAAAGCATTGCAACAGGCGTTTCGAAGGGATTTCGGAACGCCTGTTTTTACTAAACTGTATATTGTGACGATAAACAAAAGTTTTAACTATGATTATTTTTTTTTACCAAACATATTGACTTTTCCTTGCTGCTGTTTTAATCTTTAGACGTTACGAAAGACTCGGAATTGTACGAATTGAATGCATTTTTGTATTCGCAAGTATGTTCGGCAATACAACAGTCTTGGAAAACCGGTATCGATCGATCGAAATTGAAAGAATTCTAAACCAATCAACTGAATCACTATCATTCCAATGAAAAGTTACTGCGATTTTTTGTTAGGCCGCAGCACGGTTCCGCTGCAGGACCCTGCTGCAAGGAGGTAGTATGAACAAGGAGTTATTGATCAATTCAGTCGAATCTTTCGAAGAAGCACTTCCGCTGATCAGAGCCGCAGAGGATGAGTTTGCGACATTTACACAGGAGCAGGTCGACCGTATCTGCGAACATGCGGCGATGGCAGTTTCCAAGATGAGAATTCCGCTGGCGAAAATGGCTTGTGAAGAGACCGGCTACGGCGTTATGGTGGACAAGGTCACGAAGAACCAGTATGCGTCAGAACATATGTGGAACTACATGCGTCTTAAGCCAAGCTGCGATGTGATCGAAGAGAACAAGGCATTCGGCACGAAGCGGATTGCCACACCGAAGGGAATCATCGGTGCGGTCACACCGACAACGAACCCGACTTCCACTGCAATTTACAAGGTGATGATGGCTCTGAAGACCAGAAACGCCATCATCGTTTCCCCGCATCCGCACGCGACGAACTGCACGATCGAGGCTGTTCGGATTATGAGAAACGCAGCGATCGAAATGGGCATGCCGCCGAATGCAATCGCATGGATTTCCACACCGTCCATCGAACTGTCCGGACTGCTGATGAAGGAAGTAGATCTGATTCTGGCTACCGGCGGTGAAGGAATGGTCAGAGCGGCTTACTCCTCCGGCACACCGGCGATCGGCGTAGGACCGGGCAACTGCAACGTAGTCATCGATGAATCTGCAGACCTGAGAATGGCTGTAGAATCTATCATTCATTCCAAGACGTTTGATAACGGCATGATCTGTGCGACAGAACAGCATGTAACAGTTCTGGCCAGCGTATACGATGAAGTGAAGGCTCTGTTTAAGGATGCGCGCTGCTACTTCCTGAACGATGAGGAAGCTGCGAAGGTGGCGGATGTGTTCTTCAACTTCAAGACGCACGGCGTTAAGCCGGCAGCTGTAGGACAGACGGCGGTTCATCTGGCAGAGATGGCCGGGTTCGAAGTACCGCCGGAAACCAAGGTTCTGATCTACGAGACGGATGATACATCCCATGACAACCCGTGGGCTTGTGAGAAACTGACGACGCTGCTTGGTATGTTCAAGGCAGAGACACTGGAAGAAGCCTTCGACATCTGTGAGAAACTGGTTATCGAGGGCGGTGCGGGACATTCCGCCTGTATGTATATCGATCCGACAGAGGAAGACAAGATCGAGGCATTCGGCAAGAAGATGAAGGCCTGCCGTATCATCATCAACCAGCCGACAGCATTCGGCGGCATCGGCGACCTGTACAACTTCGACCTGGCTCCGTCCCTGACGCTGGGACCGGGATCCTGGGGCGGTTCTTCCTTCGCAGGAAATACGCAGTTCGAACAGCTGCTGAACATCAAGACCGTGACGCAGCGTAAGGAGAACATGCTGTGGCTGCAGCTGCCGAAGAAGGTATACTTCAAGACAGGGTGCACACCGGTTGCTCTGAGAGAGATGAAGGAAGTTTACAACTTCAAGAGAGCATTCATCGTCACCGACGCCAACCTGTTCCAGATGGGCGCCTGCGATGCGATCATCAACGACCTGAAGAATGAAGGCATCGACGTTGCGGAATTCTTCGACATTCGAGTTGACCCGCAGATTCAGGATGCGATGAAGGGCCTGCCGAAGATGCATGAGTTTGAACCGGATGTCATCATCGCAATCGGCGGCGGTTCCGCAATCGATACAGCGAAGATCATGTGGATCATGTACGAGAATCCGGAAGAGGGATTCCTCGACATGGCGACCACATTCCTGGATATCCGTAAGAGGATCCGCTTCTTCCCGCAGATGGGCAAGAAGGCGAAGCTGGTCTGCATCCCGACCACAGCCGGTACCGGTTCCGAGATGACACCGTTCACCATTATTTCCGATGCGAACACCGGAATGAAGTGGCCTCTGATCGGATACGAAATGATGCCGGAAATGGCCATCGTCGATGCAGATAATATGATGAAGCTGCCGCCGAGAGCGACACAGGCTTCCGGATACGACGTTCTGACCCATGCGGTGGAAGCATACGTATCCACATTTGCGACAGACTACACAGACGGATTTGCGAAGACAGCCACAGAGCTGGTATTCAAGTGGCTGCCGAAGGCGTACAGATCTGCCTTCAAGGGTGCGAAGCCGGATCCGGTTGCGAGAGAGAAGATGGCAGATGCATCGGCTCTGGCCGGCATCGCATTTGCGAACGCATTCCTGGGCATCAACCACTCCCTGTCCCACAAGCTGGGCGGCTGGTTCCATATCCCGCACGGCACTGCGAACGCTCTGCTGTTCCCGTATGTATGCCGGTTCAATGCACAGAAGCATCCGTATCACATGGGTACCTTCTCCCAGTATAAGTATCCGCAGGCATTCGAGCGGTACGTCCAGCTGGGTGAACTGATCGGCGTGAAGGGAAAGAATGACGATGAAACCTTCGAGAACTGGATCAAGGCATCCGAACAGCTGAAGAAGGATGTGGACATCCCTGAAACCATCTGTGACTGGCTGTGCGAGGCACATCCGGAGAAGACGGCGGAAGAGCATGAAGCAGACTTCCTGGCAGCGGTTGACCAGATGTCCGAGTGGGCATTCCATGATGCCTGCACCGGATGCAACCCGGTATACCCGACCATCGGAGAACTCAAGGCCTGCTACCTGCGCGCCTTCTACGGCAACGAGAAATTCGTCGAGAAGTTCGGCGATGTCCTGGCTCTGCCGTTCGAGAACCCGACAGACACCCACGCAGCATACCCGAACGGACTGGCTGCGGAGATCGGCCTGGACAAGGTTGGCGGATTCAATTAAGCGATGCGCTTAATGTGGCAGCATAAAGGCAAGGTGATTGAGAAATGTTATGGCTTAGGATACCGAAGAAGGTCTACTTCAAGCGGGGCTGTATGCCGGTCGCGCTCAGAGAACTTCATGAAGTATATCGTTTGAACAGAGCTTTCATTGTCTCAGATCCTGATCTGTACAGAGAAGGAGTCGTGGGCCCTGTCGACCGGATGCTGAATAAGCAGGGAATCCGGACTGCGGAATATTTAGCGGAGGGTGGTCTGTCCACCTTCCGCAATGCCGGAAACGGACTCCAGAAAATGGAGGAACTTCAGCCGGAAGTCATCATTGGTGTCGGAGGCGCAGAAATCATGAGCCTCGCGAAGATCATGTGGCTTCTGTATGAGAACCCTGACATTGATCTGGAGCAGACGGCAGACAGATTCGGAGAGATTTCCGCATCGGAAGCCGGTTTCCCGTTGACAGGTCAGAAAGCAAAGCTCGTGTTGATCCCTACGGCGGCCGGTTACGGACTGGAGTGTTCTCCGTTCGCGGTCGCCGGGGACGACGCAGGGAAGAAGCGGATTATTGCGGACTACAGTCTGATTCCGGAAATGGCGGTGCTGGATGCCGACTATGCCCAGGCTGAAACGCCGGAAATGGCGAAAGATGCAGGACGGAAGGCTCTCACCCTGGCAGTCCGGTCGCTGACCTGTGAAGGTGCGACGGATTATGCGAGGGGGTTCGCAATGGATGCTGCGCGGATGGTGTTGGAAAACCTTCCGGTGGTTGTGGAAAAGGGACCGAAGGCCCCGGTTGCCCGGGAGACGCTGGCGAATGCCGCTGCATTGGCGGGCATGGCGGCCGGAAATTCCCTGAGGACCATCGATCCGGAGGAGCCGCTCTATCCGACAGAAGAAGACATGAAGCCGTCCGGCGCAGAAGCGGAAGTGATCGGTGAACTGGCGAAACAGGCCGGTTTCGGTTCGGCTGAAGATTGGCTGGCGGCATGCAGGAAGCTGGAAGCACTCTAATTCCACATATCATCTGTTGATTAACGAAGCGGAGGGACTGTTCCCGCGGCGAATGACGATCGGCCGGGGGGACAGTCCCTCTTCGTAGTGATATCAATGAAAAAACTTGTCCGCCCCGCCGGAAACCGGAAGCAGGGGGACAAGGGAATCGCATTCGGATTCATCAGATCACGGTCACCGGCGGACAGGCCGGACCGGAGACATATCCGATGATTTCGGCCGCCGGAATTTCATCCTTCAGGCGCCGGAGCAGTTCCTGACTCTCTTCTTCCGGCACAGTGATCAGCAGGCCGCCGGAAGTCTGCGGGTCGAACAGCAGGTCGGAGTATTCCAGCGGAACGTCCTCCATGATGCTGACATTCGGGCCGATCCACTTCCGGTTCTTGTAGGCGCCTGCCGGCACCACGCCCATACGGGCCATATCCAGAGCCTCCGGAAGCGCCGGGATCTTCGTGTGATCCAGCACGATATTCATTCCGCTTCCTTCGGCCATCTCATAGGTGTGTCCCAGCAGTCCGAAGCCTGTGATGTCCGTGCAGGCGGAAACATGGAAATCCGACATGATCTCCGCCGGCCGGCGGTTCAGCTGCGCCATGCTGGCGGCCAGCGTTTTCACAGAATCAGGCGTGATCAGATCCGCTTTCACGGCATTGTTCAGAATACCGGTTCCCACCGCCTTCGTGACGATGAGCACATCCCCCTTTTGTGCCGTGCTGTTCGCAATGACCTTCTCCGGGTGAACGAATCCGCTGACGCAGAGGCCGTACTTCGGCTCGTTGTCCTTGATGGTGTGCCCGCCGCAGATGATGGCACCGGCTTCCTGCACCTTCGCATATCCTCCCTGCATGATGTCATTTACCACCTTCGGATCCAGGTCCTCCGGAATGCAGAGCACATTCATGGCCAGCTTCGGAACACCGCCCATGGCATACACGTCGCTCAGCGAGTTGGCGGCGGCGATCTGCCCGTATTCATACGGATCGTCTACCACCGGGGGGAAAATATCCACGGTTTCGATCAGCGCTATATCATCGGTGATCTTGTATACGGCGGCGTCGTCCGCAGTATCGAAGCCCACGATCAGATTCGGATCGTGGAATTTAGGTAACTGACGCAGAACCTGCGTCAGGGCATCCGGCTCTACCTTGGCCTCTCAGCCGCTGTGGCAGGTCATCTGGGTGAGTTTCGTCTCAGACATTGCTCCTCCTTCTTTCTCTATCGTCAAAAAATACACCGTTATTCGTTCTTCGGAACCTGTTCCGAAACAGATTCCGGGGTAAGTTTACCCCATATTTTACCGGATGAATCGATCCGCATGAAGGAGATTTGGAGAAAAGAGAAATCTTCTTTATCAAAAAAATGAATCAGAAAGAAGTATATATTGATTCCGTCAATAACGCCTCGGATCCTCCGGGCGCAGGGCAGATGGAAAATAATAACGGAAATCGGGGATGTACTGATTTTTCAACAATATTCCCAGGCGATTGGCCGGAAAAAAGACCATGTTCTATTTTCGGCTTATTCATGTTTTTGATAGACAAGGAGGGATATCGATGGTATAGTTGAGTAGGTTAAATATTCCACAAAATATTATATGGGGGTAGATGGGTGCTGGTGTGCCTCCTGGTCTTCAAAACCAGTGTAGGGGGTTAGGAGCCTCCCGGGTGGGTTCGATTCCCACATACTCCCGCCATTTTTTTAAATTTCATAAGGACAGGAGAATGATATGAATCGTGAACTTTTGCGCAGACTGCCGAAGGTGGACGAGATCCTGAACGATCCCGAAGTGGCGGATCAGATCGCGTCGATGCCTCACGAGCAGGCGGTGGATGTTGTCAGGTCTGTATTGGACGAGAAGCGTCGGGCGATCCTCAGCGGTGAGGAAACCTCGGAGGACTTCGTGAGCCATGACCGGGTGATGAGGGATGTCACGGAACATATCATTTTTTCGTGCCGGAAATCCCTCCGCCCGGTGGTGAACGGAACAGGCGTGATTCTCCATACGAATCTGGGAAGGGCAGAGCTGAGTAAGAAGGCGAAGCAGGCTGTGGCTGAAGTGGCAGACCGCTATTCCACCCTGGAATACGACCCGGAGGCCGGACACAGAGGGTCCCGTCATACCCATGTGGAGGGCATCATCCGGAAAATCACCGGAGCGGAAGCCTGCATGGTGGTGAATAATAATGCGGCAGCGACCATGATCGTTCTGGCTGCCATCGGCGCCGGAAAAGAAATGATTGTGTCCCGGGGGGAACTGGTGGAGATCGGCGGAGCGTTCCGCATTCCGGATATTATGGAACAGTCCGGAGCGACGCTGCGAGAGGTCGGCACCACGAACAAGACCCGGCTGAAAGATTATGAAAACGCCATCACGGAGAATACCGGCGCACTGATGAAAGTGCATACCAGCAATTACCGGGTGATCGGATTCACGGAGGATGTACCGGTGGAGGATCTGGCGGACCTGGGACGGAAACGGGGTCTGCCGGTGATCTATGACCTGGGGGGCGGACTGATGGTGGATCTCTCAGACCGGGGGATCGACGAGCCGACGGTGGAATACGGAATGAAATCCGGGGCAGATGTCATCCTGTTCAGCGGGGATAAACTGCTGGGAGGACCTCAGGCGGGTATCATCATCGGAAAGAAGAAATACATCGACCGGATGAAGAAGCATCCGCTGGCCCGGATTCTCCGGGTGGACAAGATGACCCTGGCCGGCCTGGAAGCCACCTTTGAACAGTATTATGATCCGGAGGAGGCTAAGCGGTCGATTCCGGTTCTCCGCATGCTGACCCGGTCGAAGGAGGATTTGACCCGGGATGCGGAACGCATGCGGGCGAAGATTCTGGAACGGGTGCCGGACGCAGAAGTGGCGGTGGAGCGTTCCATGGGAATGATCGGCGGCGGAACCACGCCGGGGATTCTGCTGGAGGGCGCCGCAGCGGTGCTGTCCAGCCGGAAACGCAGTGCAGCCTATATAGAGGAACAGCTCAGGCTGGGGGATCTGCCGATTATCGTGCGTGTCCATGAGAACAGGATCGTGATCGACATGAGAACCGTCAGCGAACCGGAGCAGGACATGATTGCCGAGAAACTGGCGGAAATTCTCGCTTAGAATATACAGATTGGAATGAGCAGGAAATGAAGAACATTATTGTTGGAACAGCAGGCCATGTGGACCATGGGAAAACCTGGCTGATCAAGGCGCTGACCGGTATGGACACGGACCGGCTGAAGGAAGAGAAGAAGCGGGGCATCACCATCGAGAACGGATTCGCCGACTTCGAAATCGGCGAGTACAATATCAGTATCATTGATGTGCCGGGACATGAGAAGTTCATCCGGAACATGCTGGCGGGCGCCGGCGGAATTGATCTGGTACTGCTGGTGATCGGCATGGACGAGGGCGTCATGCCTCAGACCGTGGAGCATCTGCACATTCTCAGCAAGCTGGGCATCGAGAAGGGAATTCTCGTGTTCACGAAGCGGGATCTGGTGGAGGATGAGGACTGGATTGAGCTGGTACACGAGGATGCCCGGGAGATGACGGCGGGCACTTTCCTGGAGGGCGCCCCGGAAATTGAAGTTTCTGCGGCGGACGGCTACCACATTGAAGATCTGCGGCAGATGATTATCCGGGAAATCGACGAGACAACATTGAAGAATCAGGCGGAAGAACTGTTCCGTCTGCCGATCGACCGTGTGTTCACCATTGCCGGATACGGAACGGTGATCACCGGAACTCTGCTGGAGGGAACCATCCGGGTGGGAGATGAAGTGATGATCTATCCGGAAGGCACTGTGACGAAGGTCCGCAACGTGCAGGTTCATAATGAGGACGTGGAGGCAGCTTATGCCGGGCAGCGGACAGCGATCAACCTGCAGGGTCTGAAGAAGGATGATGTGAAGCGGGGGGACGTGCTGGCCCGGCCGGGCTCCCTGAAGAATTCCATGATGGTGGATATCCGACTGGAATTGTTCGAGGATATCGACCGGGAAGTTCTGAACAACAGCCGGGTCCATTTTTACTGCGGCGCTGCGGAAGCCGTGGGGAAGGTTGTGCTGCTGGACCGGGATGTGGCCGAGCCAGGGGACGTCTGCTATGCTCAGATGCGCATGGAGGATCCCCTGTGCGTGAAGCGGAATGATCGTTTCATTGTCCGCTTCTATTCCCCGGTGATCACCATCGGCGGCGGCCGGATTCTGGATGCGGACCCGGCGAAGCATAAGCGGAACCGGGAGAATGTGCTGGAGGAACTTACGATCCTGGACACCGGATCAGACCGGGAGATCGCAGCGCTGTATGTCCGGCAGGCCGGATGGGAGCTGATCTCTGACCGGGATCTGGCTATGAAGCTGCGTCTCAGCCTTACGGAAACGGAATCGATTCTGAAAGGTCTGGAGAAGGAAGGTATGATCCGCCGGATGCCGGACGGCAGACTGATCCACGAGGATTTCGTGGGGTATGCTGCGGCTTCATCAAAAAGCATCCTGGAGGACTACCATGAGAAGAACCGGATTTCTCCGGGCATGGGAGCGGAAGAATTCCGTTCCCGGCTTGCGGCGGAACTCCGAATCAGCGACGGAAAGCTCGTCGCCGGTCTGATCGGTTTTCTGGAACAGGACGGCGTGATCCGCATCGAGGGAAAGACGGTGGCCCTGGCGGATTTTCGGGTGGAGTATACACCGGAAATGCAGAAGATCCGGGATCAGTTGGCGGAATTATATGCGTCGAAGGGATTCGAGATGCCGACGGTGGAGGAAGTTCTGGAAGGGCAGAAAGATCCGGTCAATGTCCGGCATATTCTGGATGCCATGGCCCAGGACGGACAGCTGGTTCGACTGGATCACACCTATTATATGGACGGAGGCTGCTTCCGGCGCGCTCTGGACATCGTCCGGAAGACGATTGCGGAGAAGGGCAGTATCACACTGGCAGAATTCCGTGACAGCGTGGGAACAACCCGGAAGTTCGCCATGGCGATTCTGGCATATATGGATAATGAACGGATTACCAGACTGGTTGGCGATGAAAGAATACTTGGTTGAGGGTGAGGCTATTTTAGGATGGAATTCAAACAACTGGAAGCATTTGTAAATGTGGTGCGGTATAAGAGCTTCTCGAAGGCAGCGGATGCATCTTTTTTGACGCAGCCCACGGTCAGCACCCACATTAAATCCCTGGAGAAGGAACTGGGGGTGACGTTGATCGACCGGATGGGAAAGGAGTCTTTGCCCACCAGCGAAGGGCGGGAACTGTACCGGTACGCAGTGAACATGCTGAACACCCGGCAGCAGGCGGCGGAAGTCATCGGCGGCATGGAGGACAGCGCGGCCGGGATTATCAACATTCAGTCATCCAGTATCCCGGGGAATTATCTTCTGCCGGAGATCATGAGTGCATTTCACGAAAAATATCCGATGGTGCGGTTCTATACGGAAGTGACCGACAGTGAAAATGTGCGGAAGAGCATTCTGGAAAGCACGGGAGAAATCGGTTTCACCGGGGAGATCCGGAAGGAGGGGCTGGATGCGAAGCTGCTTTATACCGATGAGGTGGCGCTGATTGTTCCGGCCACAGAGCATTACCGGAAGATTCGGGAGAAGACGGATCGGATCAGTGTGAAGGAGATCGCCGGGGAACCGTTCATCTGGAGAGAAGAGGGTTCCGCCACGCGGATGACCTTTGAGGAAAAGGCGACGAAGGTGATCGGAAAGCGTCTGGAATCTGTGGCGGTGGTCAACAGTCTGGATGCAATTATGGCCTGCGTTTCCGCCGGACTGGGGGTTTCTGTCGTCTCTCACCTGGCTTCCAAGAGTGTCAGAGCCGAGAAATGTCTGCTGTTCCGGCTGTCGGATGTCAGCCTGCAGAGAAAGTTTTATGTAATCAGCAGCAAGGACGTCTCCCTTTCTCCGACAGCGGAGAAATTCCGGAGTTTTGCGCTGCACTATTTCAAAAATGAATAAGGCAGGAGTTGGATATGAGAAAGGTTTACCTGGACAACGGAAGTACATCGTATCCGAAGGCGCCGGGCGTCGGCGAGGCGATGAGTGATTTCATCATCCATGTGGGATGCAATGTGGGACGAGGCGGATATGAGACAGCGTATCAGATGGGGGAAGTGATCTATGAGACCCGCCAGCAGCTTTGTGAACTGTTTCATTTTCCGGAGCCGAAGAATGTGGTGTTCACCCCCAGTGTCACCTACAGCCTGAACTACGTGATCCGCGGTTTTCTGAAACCGGGGGACCACGTTATCATGAGTTCCATGGAACACAATGCGGTGGCACGGCCGGTCAAGGCGATGGAAGCGGCGGGCTGCGCAGTCAGCATTGCGCCGTGCACCCCGGAAGGGCAGATTATTCCGGAAGAACTGGAGAAATGCTTCCGGGAGAACACGAAGCTGGTGGTGACGACCCATGCGTCCAATGTGTGCGGCACGATCCTGGACGTGGAGACTGTGAGCAGGATCTGTCATGAGAGGAATGTGCCGTATGTCATTGACTCCGCCCAGAGTGCGGGCATTATTCCGATTGATTTCACGAAACTCGGACTGGCTGCCCTCTGTGTCACGGGACACAAGGGACTGCTGGGGCCGCAGGGAATTGGCGCCATGCTGCTGACGGACGAGATGGCCCAGGCGATGGACCCGGTGATCCTGGGCGGTACAGGAAGCGCATCCCATCTTCTGACGATGCCGGACTTCATGCCGGATAAGTTCGAGGCGGGCACCCTGAATCTGCCGGGGATTGTCGGACTGCATGCGGCGCTCAAGTATCTGAAGGAAACCGGTATTGAGAAGATCCGGGAGCTGGAAAATGCCCGGGTGGATCAGTTCATCGGCGGCGTGACGAAGATCCCGGGGGTACGGGTGATCGGCCTGCCGACCTCGGAGGGAAGAGTTCCGGTGGTTTCCCTGGATTTCCAGGGAATCGACAATGCGGATGTGTCCTTCCTGCTGGATTCCGATTACGGCATCATGACCCGCTGTGCGCTGCACTGTGCGCCGCTGGCCCATCAGACCCTGGGCACCTTCCCGGAAGGAACGGTGCGCTTCGCCTTCGGTCATACGACAACCGAGGAAGAAGTGGAATATGCGGTGCGTGCGATCAGTGATATAATGGGAGACGGGTCCGCTGCATCCCGGGAATAGCAGAAGCCTTAGAATGGGATAGCAGGTAAGACTTTAGTCAGAGACAGACAAGAACATCTGACATATAATCAGAGACTTAGTAGGAGGTAATCATATGGAGAAGAAAGTAGTAGACGCAATGGGCAAGGTCTGCCCGATTCCTGTTGTCATGGCGAAGAAGGCGGTTACGGCGCTGACGGAACCTGCCGAGGTGGAAGTTCATGTGGATAACACCACCTCCGTGGAGAATCTGAAACGACTTGCCTCCAGCCTGGGGGTTACTGCTGCAGAAGCGACCATCGGAGAGAACCACTACACGGTTACGTTCCATGCAGATGCCGGTGCCATTGAAGGTGCTGCCGGTGCGGCAGCACAGGAAGTTGTGGATGCATGCAGCAACACCGGAGCGGGCCTGGTATACGCCATCGGCACAGAGGTTATGGGACAGGGCGATGACGAGCTGGGCGCTCAGCTGATGAAAACGTTCATGTATGCGCTGAGAAGTGCGGACGTTCTGCCGGAGAAGATCCTGTTCTTCAACACCGGTGCGAAGCTGACGGCAGAAGGCTCCCCGGTCCTGGAAGATCTTCAGGCCATGGAAGAAGAGGGCGTACAGATCATGACATGCGGTGTGTGTGCCGGTCATTTCGGCTTGAAAGAGAAGATTCAGGCGGGCATCATTTCCAACATGTACGAGATTGTTGAGACAATGAATGCGGCTTCCAAGGTCGTCAGAATCTAAGTTCCTGTTAAAGGGAGAAAGATGACGGACCGGCTTCCGGGGTTCCGGGAGCCGGTTTTTTTGGAAAGACGAGGGAGAAGTACGGTGAGACAGAAAGTAAAGAAACTGATTGTGACATTCGATAACACAACGGATGCGATGGCTTTCGAAAAGGCATGTCATTCTCATGATATGCCCGGCCGGGTGATTCCGGTGCCCCGTTCTATTTCGGTGAGCTGCGGAATCAGCTGGAGTGTGCCCCTGGAAGAGGAAGAACGAATGAGGCGGTTCGTGGAAGAGCAGGGGCTGGCCTTCGAAGGTTACCACTACGCAGAAGTATACTAAACCGGAAGGGGTTCCGGTATGGAGGAAAACAGGGACAGGAGGTATCATGAATCAGTTCGATCATAGAAAGTTGGCGGAAAACCGAGAGCTGGAGCGGATCTTGAAGGAGCTGCAGACGGATTTTTCGGAGGACAGACTCAATGAGTTCACAAATGCCCTGATTCTTCGGGGGTTGTCCGGCGGCGAGCTGCTGGTGCCGATGCTTGTGCGGGAAGATGTGCAGACGCCGGGGGATGTGCAGGCGCCGGAAGAGACGGAAGATGCCGCCCGGTGTCAGGTTGCGTATCAAAGTCTGACGGGAGACGGGGAGGATGAATGGATTCCGGCGTTTACTTCGGAAGAAGAGGCGGACAAGGGGGAACGGGCTGAACTCACGCAGATCGGTATTCTGGATTTCCTGGATTTTTTCACCAATCTGGAGGAAGGGCTGACCGGCATTGTATTTAATCCCTGGGGGAATCAGCTCCTTATGCCCCGGGATATTGTGGAGAGTATTCTGGATGCGGTGGAAGATTTCATGAACAGCATCGATGATCTGGATCTGAGCGACGAGGATCTTCGGGAACTGGGGATTGACTTCTCCGATCTGGATGATGAGGAGGATTTCAGCGATGTGACGGCGGACGGTGCGGTGGATCTGGTTCTGGGGGATATTACAGAGCTTTCGGCAGACTGTATCGTCAATGCGGCGAATAACACCCTGATGGACGGGGGCGGCGTCAACGGTGCGATTCATCAGGCGGCGGGGCCGGAGCTGGATGAAGCCTGCAGGAGTCTGCGGGGGTGTGGCACCGGAAAAGCGAAAATCACGGACGGGTTCCGCCTGCCGGCAAAGAAAATCATCCATACGGTCGGCCCGATCTATTCCGGCAGTGAAGAGGACGCCAAACTGCTGGCGGACTGTTACTGGAATTCCCTGGATCTGGCTGCGGAGAATGACCTGCACAGCATTGTATTTCCGTGCATCTCCACCGGGATCTTCGGTTACCCGAAGGATGCGGCTGCCCGCATCGCTGTGGAAACGACAGTGGACTGGATGGACAGCCGGGTGACGGATTATCCGATGAAAATCGTGTTCTGTGTCCATGAAGAGGATGACTACGACCGCTACGAGGCGATTCTGGACGAAATCCTGGGAGATGCGGAATAGCGGAACCATCCAAAAAAGAAAAAGGCCCGGACGGAAGTGATTTTCCGCCCGGGATCTTTTCTTTTTTTGTCACTCCACCAGCACGTTTCCGGTCATTTCTTCCGGCACCGGAAGATCCATCAAGGTCAGCAGTGTCGGTGCGATATCCGCCAGCTTTCCACCGGCCTTCAACGGCTTCGGATCTGCGGAAATATGCACCAGGGGTACCGGGTTCGTGGAATGGGAGGTGATGACATTCCCGGCTTCGTCCGCCATGGTGTCGGCGTTGCCGTGATCGGCCGTCAGAAGGATCTGGCCGCCCCGGTTAAGCACAGCGTCTGCGATCCGGGATACACAGCTGTCCAGGGCTTCAACAGCCCGCACGGCGGCATCCATGACGCCGGTGTGTCCCACCATATCGGCGTTGGCGAAATTCAGGATGATCACATCGTATTTGTCTTCTGCGATCTGCTCCAGCACTTTTTCGGTGACCTCCGGCGCACTCATTTCCGGCTGCAGGTCGTAGGTTGCCACCTTCGGGGACGGAACCAGAATCCGGTCTTCTCCCGGATTCGGCTCTTCCACGCCGCCGTTGAAAAAGAAGGTGACGTGAGCGTATTTCTCCGTCTCTGCGATCCGGAGCTGTTTCAGCCCCAGGGAGGACAGATATTCTCCCAGGGTGTTCCGGATCGTCTCCGGCGGGAAGGCCACCCCAGTGTTCGGCATCTGTGCATCGTACTCCGTCATGGAGACGTGCTTCAGGTTCCGGATCTCCTTCTTCCTCCGGAATCCGCTGAAATCCGGATCCACCAGCGCCCGGGTGATTTCCCGTGCCCGGTCCGGCCGGAAGTTGAACATGATAACGGCATCCCCGTCCTTAATCGTTCCCGCTTCACTTCCTTCCGGGCAGATGACCGTCGGCAGCACGAATTCGTCGTTTTCGTCCCGGCTGTAAGCCTGCTCCAGGGCCTCCTCCGCTGTCCGGGCGCATGCTCCCAGTCCGGAGGTCATGGCGTCATAGGCTTTCTCCACCCGGTCCCAGCGCTGATCCCGGTCCATGGCGTAGTATCTGCCGGAGACGGTGGCGATGCGCCCGCAGCCTGTTTCCTGCAGCTTCTCTTCCAGCCGGCGGATATACTTCCCTCCGCAGCGGGGCGGAACGTCCCGGCCGTCCAGGATGACATGGACAAAAAAATCCTCGATTCCCGTTCTGGCCGCCATGTCGATCAGGGCGAAAAGGTGGTCGATGTGGCTGTGGACGCCGCCGTCAGAGAGCAGTCCCATGAGATGAAGGCGGCTGTGGCGGGATTTCACCTGTTCCATGGTGTCCAGAAGCACCGGGTTCCGGAACAGGCTGCCGTCCGCCGCCGCCCGGGTGATCCGGGTCAGATCCTGATAGATAATCCGGCCGGCGCCGATGTTCATGTGGCCGACCTCGGAGTTTCCCATCTGTCCCGCCGGAAGCCCCACCGGTTCTCCGGAGGCGTCAATGGTGGTCATGGGGTATTGTTCGAATATCCGGTCCAGGTGTGGGGTGTCCGCCTGAGCGATGGCATTTCCGCTTACCTGGGGATTTATGCCGAATCCGTCCATAATGAGTATCATGGAAGGTCTTTTTCTATTCATACTCTCTGTCCTTTCTCCCTGGTGGGGATGCTGTCTTCCGGGCCGGCCGCCCGGTGTTTCATTCAGTGCTTCTGAAATCATATCACACTTCCGGGAACGAAGAAAGGGAGGGGAGGTGGGGCATTCTCTTCCAACCCCGGGAAGCTGGCCGCACTTCGGATTTTTCTGATATAATTGACAGTATAAGGCGCCGGAGAGAACGGCGGATGCGGGAACAGAAAGGAACGATTATGGGATGGACGAAGCAGCAGCAGCGGGCAATCGATGAACGGGGGAAGAGCCTTCTGGTTTCCGCTGCGGCGGGATCCGGAAAGACCGCCGTCATGGTGGAACGCATTACGCGGATGATCACGGAGGAGAACTATTCCATCGACGAAATGCTGATTGTGACGTTCACCAATGCGGCGGCGTCGGAAATGCGGGAGAAGATCCGGCGGGCCATGAAGGGGAAAGCCCGGGAGAATCCAGGTATGCGCCGGCAGCTGGACCTTCTGCCCCGGGCCAATATCAGCACTTTTCATGCTTTCGCCATGGAGGTGATCCGGCGTTTTTTTTACCTGACAGATCTGGAGCCTTCCTTTCGGATCTTGGATGAAGACCGGAGCACGATCCTGCGGGAGGAAGCGCTGGACGAACTGCTGGATGCCTGCTATGAAGAGGGTGATCCGGATTTTCTCCGGTTCATGGACCGGTACAGCGGCGAAAAGGACGATGACAGCGTCCGATCCATCCTGAAGGATGTGTACAGTCAGATCCAGGCGCTGCCTGATCCCTTCGGCACGCTGGAGGAGAAAATCGGGGAACTGTCCCTGGGAGAGGGATACCGGAATACTGAGGCGATGCTGCTGCTCCGGGAAGGGGTGGAGGCAGAGCTCCGCCGGGCCCGGGATCTGACCCGGAAAGCGAGGGAAATCCTTCTGGAGGAAGGGCTGAACGGTCTGGCCGGGAAACTGGACGGCCCGCTGGCAGCGCTGGAAAACAGCGCCGGGGAGAAGAGTGACCACTGGGCGGATGCCGCGCGATCTGCCTGCGCAATGAAATGGGATCAGATGCGGGCGAAGAAAGACGAATCGGAAGGCTGGAATCTGGTGAAGAATCAGGTGCAGCCCATGCTGAAGAATGCGAAGGACCGTCTGAAGAAGATCCGGGAACAGTTCTTCGCCGAAGAACCGGAGCAGATGTTCCGGGAACTTACGGCCGTGAGCGGTCAGGCCCGGGTTCTGGGAAACCTGCTGCGCCGTTTCGACACCATCTTCCGGGACAGGAAGAATGAGCGGAGCATGTTGGATTTCAATGATATCGAGCATTTCTGTCTGGAAATTCTGAGCGATCCGGAAGCGGCGGACTACTACCGGAAGAAATTCCGGGCCGTCTTCATCGATGAATACCAGGATACCAGCGTGCTTCAGGAAGCCATCATCGGTACTTTTTGTCGTCCGGACAATCTGTTCATGGTGGGGGATATCAAACAGAGTATCTACAAGTTCCGCCTGGCGGAGCCGGAGATCTTCCGGAGAAAGTATCAGGAGTATGCCGCCGGGGAAGATGCGCCGGGTGCGGTGTGCGGAAAGATCGATCTGAACCGGAATTTTCGCAGCAAACCGGGGGTTCTGGACTGCGTAAACCGGATTTTCCGGCCGATCATGGAGGGATACGATGAGCGTGCCATGCTTTATGCCGGAATACCCTATGAAGGGGCGTACAACTACGCACCCCGGCTCTGTCTCGTCGATCAGTCTTCCGCCGAGGAGGCGGACGAAGAAATTCGGCGCATGAAGAAAGATGCCCTGGAGGCGCTGGAAGTCTGCAGGCTCATTCGTGAAAATGTGGGAAAGCCGTACTATGACACGAAGGCCGGGGAAGTGAAAACCCTGCGCTACCGGGATATGGTGGTCCTGATGCGGTCCGTGGTTTCCCACGCCCAGGAGTACCGGGACATCATGAAAGAGCAGGGCATCCCGCTCTATCTGGACGATAATCTGGGATTTTTCGACCGGATTGAGGTGAGTGTTTTCATGAATCTTCTGCGGATTGTGGACAACCGTTACCGGGACGTGCCGTTTCTCAGCGTGCTCCGGTCGGATATCTTCGGATTTACCGTTGACGAGCTGGCGGCGATCCGGAAAGCCCATCCGGAGGGATCCTATGTGGAGGCGTTCATGGAGCAGGCCCGGGAGAGTGCCCGGTGCCGCAGTGTGCTGGAGCGGCTGGACCGCTGGCGGTCCCTGGCCCTGGCCCTGCCGCTTCCGGATTTCGTCTGGCGGCTGCTTCAGGAAAGCGGCTGCTACATGATGGCGGGAGCCATGCCGGAAGGAGAACTGCGTCAGGCGAATCTCCGGATTCTGGCGGAGCGGGCCGGCCAGTTCACCAGGGATGGTCAGAGTTCCCTCTTCGGATTCATCCGGTATATCGATACGGTGAAGCAGCGCATGATCCGCACCGGCCAGGCGAAACTGCTGGGAGAAAATGACGATGTGGTCCGGCTGATGACGATCCATAAGTCCAAGGGACTGGAGTTTCCGATGGTCATTGTGGCGGGGATGGGGAGCCGGCTCCGCTACTCCGGGTCCGGGGGGAAGGTGAACTTTCACAAAGACATCGGGCTGGGTCTGAGCCTGGAAGACCCGTCCCGGCATTTCAGCCGCCGGACCCTGACCCAGAGCATTATCGGCATGAAGGTGCGGCAGGAAGAAGTGGAGGAGAACATCCGTATCCTGTATGTGGCCCTGACCCGTGCCCGGGATCTGCTGTTCATGACCGGTGTCGTGAAGGATGCGGCGGAGTTTCTGGACAAAAAACAAGCCGGTGACACGTCCGACCTGACTTATCTCGGTCTTCTGCAGGATCTGCCGGAAACGGAAGTGGTACCGGAAGAGAAACTGAAAGCCCCGGATCTGGCCTGGCGGGCAGGGGATCCGGACCGGGATGAAACCCTGTTCCTGCCGGATGAACCCCGCTGTTCACCGGAAGAGGCGGCCCGTCGTCTGGAATACCGGTATCCCTTCATGGATGCTCGAAGGGTCCGTTCCAAATACTCTGTCAGCGCACTGAACCAGAGCGCCCGGGCGGCGGAATCCGGGGACACCGAAGAAGAACCGGCCGTACGGTCGATTCACTTCACGACGCCGAATTTCATGAGCGGCGCCCGCCGGCTGACCTATGCGGAGCGGGGAACCATTTACCACGGCATTATGGAGAGGATCGACTTCGTCCGGGCCGAAAAGGAAGGGCTGCCGTATCTGAAGAATGCGGCCTCAGCCATGGTTTCCGACGGCATCTTCCGGCAGGAGGAAATCGACAGTGTGGACCCGGGGAAGATCCTGCGCTTTTTCGAAACCCCGGTGGGCCGGCGGGCGGCCGATGCGGCGGCCCGGGGCAGACTCTGGAGAGAACAGACTTTCAATCTCCGGATGACCCGGGACGGGGAGGATACCATCGTACAGGGAATCATCGACTGTTACTTCGAAGAAGCGGACGGCTTCGTCCTGCTGGATTATAAGACCAACTGGATTGACCGGAAGAAACCGTTAGAAGAAGAGGAGAACCGGCTCAGGGAGACGTACCGGACACAGGTGGAAACCTACCGGAAGGCGCTGGAGCAGGGCTTCGGCCTCCCGGTTCACGAGGCGGGGCTGTATCTGTTCTCTGCCGGTGTATACGTGCAGATATAGGCCGCGGAAAATCCGGTTTACTGCAGAAACGGGAGAGAAAAACTGCAGCCCCGGCCACGGGCCGGGGCTGTTCTATGATTCCAGGAAGTGCATCAGCCGGTCGTACAGACCTTCTGCCACATAATATCCCTCGTGATAGGCCTTCACCAGTTTGGAGCGGTCGGATTCTGTCCGGTGGATTCCCAGAGGGCCCATCGGGGCAATGACGAAGATGGAGCCCTTCTCCATGCCGGACTGAATATACTCCAGCGTTTCATTGTACACCCGGGGCCGGCGCTCCAGGGCCTCGATCAGCTTCGGGTAACGGCGGTATTTCGCCCGGATCATCGGAAGAATCGCATATTCCTGCTTCTTCCGGTAGCCCAGCGGGCGGGTCAGAACAACGATGTTCTTCTCGTTGCCGTCTTCTTCGGATTTCCGGACCGGGACGGAATCGGCGATGCCTCCGTCCAGATACACATATCCGTTCAGCGGAACCATCTGTGCCAGCAGGGGAAGGGAACTGGAAGCCCGGAAGAGGTCCATGTCCTCGATCATATGGTGAATCTCCGGGTATTCCGCCTCACCGGTGATGCAGTTCGTGACCGCAATTTTCAGGCGGATGCCCCGTTCCTCGAAGCCCTTCTGGTCGATGGGGTTCAGTTTCTCCGGAATCTGGTGGTACAGAAAGTCGGTGTTGAAGTAGTTCCCGGTTTTCCGCAGACTCTTCATGCCCATGAAATGGGGATCATCCAGATAATCGATCATGGTGGCAGCGGCCCGGCCTTTCTGACCGCATACAAAGCTGGCTGCGCCGGAGGCGCCGGCAGAAACCCCGTAGACGATGTCCGGACGGACATCCTTCTCCAGCAGGAAGTCAATTACGCCGGCGCTGAAAACGCCCCGCATGCCGCCTCCTTCGAAAATCAATCCTGTACTCACGTTCGTACCCCTCCTGTATTGTCTCCCGTTATCCATCACCACTATTTTAGCACTGTTTCCGCCGGCATTGCGTGTAATCGGTGAAAAATCCATGGTGCTTTTCACACTGAAAAGTTAAAAAAAGATACCCGGGGAAATGATTCGTCATTTTCCCGGGTATTCTCTATAGGTTCAGTTTAATCTGAAGTAGGAGACTATACAATGCCCTGGAGCATCATTGCTTTCGCAACTCTTTCGAATCCGGCGATGTTCGCACCGGCGATCAGATCGAAGCCCAGGTTGTACTTTTCGCAGGCGTCAGCGCACAGCTTGAAGATGTTGACCATGATGCCTTCCAGCTGTACATAAACGTCTTCCTTGGAGAACAGGATGTGTTCTGCGTTCTGGCTCATTTCCAGGCAGGAGCAGGCTACACCGCCGGCGTTCGCAGCCTTGGAAGGTCCGATGACAACGTCATGCTCCTGCAGGTATGCGATCGCATCTTCTGTTGTCGGCATGTTCGCACCTTCGCACAGGTACTTGCAGCCGTTGGCAACCATGTTCTTCGCATCTTCCAGGTGGATATCGTTCTGCATTGCGCACGGAATGTACAGGTCAGCCTTCACTTCCCAAGGCTTCTTGCCTGCAACGAACTTCGCATTCGGGAACTTCTCGGCATACGGGCTGCAGATGTTCTTTCCGGAGCTTCTCAGTTCCAGGAAGTAATCAACCTTCTCGCCTGTTACGCCGTCCTCGTCCAGGATGTATCCGTCCGGACCGGAGAATGCGATAACCTTCGCACCCATCTCGTCCAGCTTCTGTGCTGTACCCCAGGCAACGTTGCCGAAACCGGAGATGACAACCGTCTTGCCCTTCAGCTCTTCACCGAAGTGCTTCAGCATTTCTCTCGCATAGAATACGATGCCGTAGCCGGTCGCTTCTGTTCTTCCTGCCAGACCGCCGTTCTCGGTTCCCTTACCGGTCCATGTACCGTCATACTGTCTCGTCAGCTTCTTGTACTGACCCATCATGAAGCCGATCTCTCTGCCGCCTACACCCAGGTCGCCGGCCGGAACGTCAACGTTCGGTCCCAGATATCTGTACAGTTCATTGATGAAAGCCTGGCAGAATCTCATGATCTCTGCATCGGACTTTCCGTTCGGATCGAAGTCTGCGCCGCCCTTGCCGCCGCCGATCGGCAGGCCTGTCAGGGAGTTCTTGAAGATCTGCTCGAAACCGAGGAACTTCAGGATGCCGGAGTAAACGTTCGGAGCGAATCTCAGACCGCCCTTGTAAGGACCCAGTGCGGAGTTGAATTCAACTCTGTAACCGGTGTTTACATGAACTTCACCGTTGTCGTCCACCCAAGGTACACGGAAGCTGATCGTTCTCTCCGGTTCGATCAGTCTCCACAGCAGACCGGACTTCTCATATTCCGGATGAGCCTGCATAACCGGCTCGATGGAATTCAGAACTTCATCTACTGTCTGGATGAATTCCGGCTCATGAGCGTATTTCGTCTTCACGTAGTCAATGTACTTGTCAACAATCTTAGCCATTTCGATCTCCTCTTCTCACAAAATAAACCGATTTCTGTTGATTGTAGTTGTTCCGGGGAAGGGTTCTCACAGACCCTTCCGACAGTTACGAATATACCACAGACCCCGTTTTTGTCAACATTTTGACTCGTCAGAAAAAAGATTATCAGCCGAAAATATATAAAGTTGTCTTATCATAATAATAAATTACGCTTTAATTTGTTAAATTTTCTGCCTTGACAAAAGGTTAACGGAATAGTCGTTCGCATTAAGGATTTCTTAACGTCATATGAAGGTGCCGATTGAAACCGCCGCTTACCCGCGGTATAATAGTACGTCAGAAAAAAATAGGAGGGTCAGATATGGAAAACGCAGAATGGAACAGAGATGAACTGCTGAAGCAGTCCACCGATCTGATCCTGGAATATCTCGAACAGAAGAAATATTTCATGGCCAGAGACGAGCTGATGAAATATAATGCGGCGGATATTGCAGAGATGCTGGAGGAAGTGTCCGATGAGGCTTCCCTTCGTATGACCGTCATCCTGTTCCGCCTTTTGCCCAAGGACGTCTCGGTAGATGTGTTCTCCTATATGTCCTCCGACGGACAGGTGGATATCGTCAGCGAGATCACCGACAAGGAAACCCAGTTCATTGTGGATGAGCTGGATTTCGACGACAAGATCGACATTCTGGAAGAGCTGCCGGCCAATCTGGTGAACCGCATTCTGGAGAAGACGCCCCGCAGCGAACGCCACCTGATCAATACATTCTTGAATTATCCCGACAACAGTGCGGGGAGCCTGATGACCCCGGAGTTCGTCAGTCTGAAGAAGGACTGGACGGTGCGGGAAGCCATGGAGCACATCAAGGAAGTGGGCACTGATGCGGAGACCATTTACACCTGCTATGTGCGGGATAATGCCTGGAAGCTGATCGGCATTGTGCCTCTGAGCACACTGGTGGTCACCAATTCCGATACGAAAATCAACGAAGTCATGCGCACGGAATTTGTGTGTGAATACGTGGATACCGACCAGGAAGAAGTCTCCGACGACTTCCAGAAATACGACCTGATCGCCATTCCGGTGGTGGACAAGGAATACCGGCTGGTGGGCATCATCACCGTAGACGATATTCTGGACGTCATGGAAGATGAGGCCACCGAGGACATCGAGCGAATGAACGGTGTCATCGATCTGGATAATTCCGACAGTGATTATCTGGACATTTCGGTGATCCAGCATGCGAAGAACCGTCTGCCGTGGCTGCTGGTGCTGATGATCGCCTACATTTTCACGGGCATGATTGTCACGAATTTCGAGAATGCGCTGTCCTCCATGATTGCACTGGTCACCTATATGCCGATGCTCATGGGCACCGGCGGAAACTGCGGCTCCCAGGCGGCCACCCTGATCATCCGCGGCCTTGCCACCGGCGAGGTGGAGCTGGACGACTGGATGCGGATTATGTGGAAAGAACTGCGTATCGGCGTTGTGGTCGGTGTGGTGCTGAGCGCCGTGAACTTCCTCAGGGTTACGATCATAGACGGGCAGAGTGCGATCGTGGCGGTTACGGTGTGCACCTCACTTCTATTTATTGTGATGATCGCGAAGCTGATCGGCAGTATGATCCCTCTGATTGTAAAGGGCATTCACCTGGACCCGGCGCTGGTGGCGAACCCGGCGATCTCTTCGGTGTCCGATGCCATCGCACTTTCGATTTATTTCGTCATGGCCGGGCTGTTCCTGCATGTGTAGCGGAGTAAGACAAAGGTAAGGATTGACATAACCGATCGGACAGGGTATGGATATGAAAGAAGAAAATGAAAACAACAGAACAGGCTGTCCTTCCGAAACAGAAGAACAGAGGGAACTGACGCCGGAAGAAAGGGAAGACCTGGCCCGGCTGCACCGGCAGAATGTGAATCTGTACGGCGTGCGGGTGGACCCCAATGATCCGTTCGGCATCCGTGAGCAGGAAAACGGGGGGCCGTATGAGAACCAGGCCGGCCGGGATCCGGGAAAAGCCGCCGGAACGTTCTTCGGGCTGTTCCGGGAATACGGCAACATCGCAGTGCCGGTCATTGCCGTGGCTGCGTTTCTGATCTATCTGGCGGCAGCGAAATTTCATTTGTTTTAGACAAGTGTTCACGGGAAGTGCTGTATCCGGGACAGAGGAAAGAAGGTACTATGATCACGAATATCACCGGAACCATTACAGAAGAATATGTGCGGAAGGTGATCCGTCCCCGTCCCCGGGATATGCACAAGGGGGACTGCGGTCACGTGCTCGTCATCGCCGGAAGTGCCGGCATGACCGGCGCTGCGTGGCTGGCCGCCGGAGCCTGCCTGCGCACCGGATCCGGTCTGGTTTACGTGTGTACGCCGAAAGCGAATTTCAGTGTGATCCAGACGCTGGCTCCGGAGGCGATCTGTATTGAGTGGGATGAGGCCCTCCGTCTTCTGAGCGGGGACAACACGAATACCGGCCGCCATTTCAGCGGTTACGATGCAGTGGCCTTCGGGCCGGGGGTCGGAACGGGGATGCAGTCGAAGCGCCGCATGAAGGCTTTGCTGATGACCTACGGCGGGCCCCTGGTGCTGGATGCGGACGGGCTGAATCTGATCGCCGGAGACGATGAGCTAAAGGAGTTGGTCCGTTCCTATCCGGGAGAAATTGTCATGACGCCTCATGCGGGGGAAGCAGTCCGTCTGCTTCAGATCCGGGAGACGGGAGATTTGAAGGAAACAGAAACCCGCAGGCGCATGGCTTCCTATCTGGAAGAAACTTACGGCGTGACGGTGGTTCTGAAGGGCGCCGGTACTCTGGTGGCGGGCCGGGAAACGGAAGACGGGGTTCCCCGGTTCGTGATGTATGAGAATACCACCGGGAATCCGGGGATGGCATCGGCAGGCAGCGGAGATGTGCTCACCGGGGTCATCACCTCCCTGGCAGGACAAGGCATTCCGGTTACAGATGCTGCGAAAACCGGGGTCTGGATTCACGGCCGCGCCGGGGATCTGGCAGCAGCGGATCTGGGGGAATACGGTATGATCGCCGGGGATATTCTGCGGAAGTTGCCGGCGGCATTGAAACCTTTCGGGGAACGGTAGCGTTTCCGAGCGGCTGCCCGGGGATTTTTTGTCCCGGAACCGCCGAAAAAACCGAAAAGATTGACATGTTCATCATATGAGTTCATTATAAAAACTTACGAAGATATATTTTCGACGCTGCGCCGCAGCGCCTGGGAAAGGAACAGTATGCAGAGAGAAAACATTGAGTACTACGAGAAAATCGCCGCTCAGCTGCGCATCGATGCAGTGAAGGCGGTTTATCACGCGGGCTCCGGTCATCCGGGCGGCTCGCTGTCAGCGGCGGACATCGTCACTGCGCTTTATTTCGGAGAGATGAATATCGATCCGGAGAACCCGGAAATGGAAGGAAGGGATAAGTTCGTTCTGTCGAAGGGCCATGCGGCGCCGATTCAGTATGCCGCACTGGCGGAGAGAGGTTACTTCCCGGTGGAGAAGATGATGTCCCTGCGGAAGCTGGGCAGCAAGTTCCAGGGCCATGCGAATATGCACTACGTGCCGGGTGTTGAGATGTCCACAGGCTCCCTGGGTCAGGGAATTTCCGCTTCTGTAGGCATGGCGCTGGCAGGGAAGATGGACCATTCCGACGGACGGATTTACACCCTGCTGGGAGACGGCGAGCTGCAGGAAGGCATCGTCTGGGAAGCGGCGATGGCTGCTGCCCACTATCAGCTGGACAATCTGACCGCAATTGTGGACTGGAACGGTCTGCAGATCGACGGACGGAATGATGATGTCATGAAAGTGACGCCGATCGACGAGAAATTCCGTGCCTTCGGTTGGAAGGCCATTATGATTGACGGCCACGACTTCCGTCAGATCTTCGATGCGCTGGACGAAGCGAAGGCGACGAAGGGACAGCCTACGGTCATTGTGGCGAAGACTGTGAAGGGCAAAGGCGTGGATTTCATGGAAGATCAGGCCGGATGGCACGGCAAGGCGCCGAGTGAGGAAGAAGCGAAGAGCGCTGTCAAGCAGCTGGGAGGTGAGTGGTAATGGCTAACAAGATCGCAACGAGAGCCGCTTATGGCGAGTTCCTGGTGGAAGAAGGCAAGGCGAATCCGAACCTGGTGGTCCTGGACGCTGACCTGTCCGGTTCCACGAAAACGAAGAGTTTCGGCTCGGAGTATCCGGACCGCTTCTTCAATTTCGGTATTGCGGAGCAGGATATGATGGGCGCTGCGGCAGGCCTGGCTCTGTCCGGAAAGACTGTGTGTGCCTCCTCCTTTGCTATGTTTGCGGCGGGAAGAGGATTCGAGATTATTCGTAATTCCATCGGATATACCCATGCGAACGTGAAGGTCTGTGCCACCCATGCAGGCATTACGGTCGGCGAAGACGGTGCGACACACCAGACTTTCGAGGATCTGGCTCTCATGAGAACGATCCCGGGCATGACTGTTGTCAATCCGTGCGATGCTGCCAGCGCCAAGATTCTGCTGAAGCAGGTGGTGGAAATGGACGGACCGGCGTATGTCCGTCTGGGCAGAGCGGCTGTGCCGGTTTTCTACGATGAAACGGCGCCGCTCAAGCTGGGCAAGGGCAACGAACTGCGTCCGGGCAAGGATGTGACGGTTATCGCCACCGGCATCATGGTATCTGCAGCAATGGAGGCAGCTTCCATCCTGGAGGGCGAGGGAATCGACGTCCGCGTCATCGACATCCATACCCTGAAGCCGCTGGATGAGGAAATCATCCTGAAGGCGGCGAAGGAGACCGGCAGAATTGTGACGGCAGAGGAACATTCGATCATCGGCGGTCTGGGAAGCGCCGTGGCGGAAGTGACTTCCAGAAACTGCCCGGTGCCGATCCGCATGGTGGGACAGCAGGATACGTTCGGCGAGTCCGGCAAGCCGGATGAGCTGCTGGAGAAGTACGGCATGACTGCGGCGGACATCGTTCAGGCAGTCAGAGAACTGTATTAATCGGAGAACAGAAGTGCGGCCATATGGCTGTGGAAGCTGGGAAAGCTGGGAAATGGCGGACGAGTGGCCGCAGAAGGGTGCGATAATCGCGATTTTGGCGATTATCGCACCCTTTTTTCGTCGCTTTCCGGTACCGCTGGAGGGGAACCGAATATCGCAGGTGCGATAATCGTATTTTGTGGATTTTCGCACATGCCCGGAACCGGCAGGGATTTTCAGATCGTAATTTTATTTCCCGGGAATCCTCGGGTGGGTATATCAATTAAAAAGTGTGCATATTTACTTACGATGGTGGGAAAATTTTCCATAAAAACAGCTAAATACTTCAGGCGGGCATCCGGCCCATCCTGTTTTTCGGGTGCGGAAACGGGAGAATGTGGTCGTTTCGCACCTTTGGGCCGGCATTCTATATATTAATCGGGATTTTCTTTTGTTTTCGCACCCCGTTCAGCGTAAATTCGGGTGCGGAATCGGCCGAAATAGGTGATTCCGCACTTTTCAGAGATATGCATTCCTTTCAGAGCCATATCATATGGTAGATATTGTAAAAAATTTGGCGGCGTGGTAAAATATGGAAGTTGAACGCTGCGCCTGCGAGTGCGTTGGAAGTGAAGCGCTGTGCTTGCGAGTGCGTTGGCAGCAGAGCGCTGCGCTTGCGCGTGCGGTGGCAGCAGAGCGCTGCGCCTGCAGGCAGTGTGGGAAGTGAAGCGCTGCGCCTGCAGGGAAGCGTCATGCATCAGGAAGGGAGTGGGGTATGGGAACGATCGAAAGGATGTTTCTCCGGGAAAGAACCCGGTCGGGGTGGAATCATACAGAGCAGAAGCGAATTGCCGTCGCAGGAATGAGTCACTGCGCCGGCACCACTACGGTGGCATCCGGGCTGGCGCTGTTTCTTGCCGGGAATGGAAACAGTGTGTCGTTTGTGGAATGCGCCGACCCCAGGGAGGCGGAGGGGCTGTTTTTTGAATCCTGCGGCATGACCATGCGCTTCGGTCCCCGGACCTTCACCGATGTATATCAGAAACTGGCGATGGGAGAGCCGGTTCGGGAAATCCGGAATCTGGAGAAGGGCGTGAACTGGATCCTGATTACGCCGGAAGATGTGGAGCGGGAAATTGTACTGGATGGGGCCATGAAGGGGAGACTGATGCAGGCGCCCCGAGGGGATTATGTTGTTTTTGATATGGATCTCCGGCGGGATCCGGGATGGAAGGAATGGATTGCAGACATGGATTATCTGGTGGCTGTGATGGATCCCATGCCTTGCCGCATGATGACGAACAGAAAGTCTTTTGCACTTCTGAAATCCCTGGAACGGGAGATGGCAGGGCGGTTTACATGGATCATTAACCGGATGAACCGTGGCATATCCCGGCGCCAGGTCCGTCGATTTCTGGAAAGCGGACACATACTGGAAGTACCGGATGTGCCGGCGGAAATTGCGTATGGCAATGAGTTCTGCTGCCGGATTCATTATGAAGAGGAACATTTTCGGAAGGCGCTGGATCCGGCACTCCGCAGGATATGGGAGGCCTTCCCGGAGGCAGAGACGTACCTGCCCGGGAAGCATGACGGACCCGAAAACGGCGGCACCGGCGGGTGCAGCGGGAGCAGAACCGTTCACGAAAACAACACAAAGAAAAGAAACTCTTAAGGTTTCTTAAGAGGTGATATTGTGCTACAATGGGTGAGGTTTGTAAGTGGGTAAACCGAATCATTCGTGTATTGAGTATAATATTAAACAGATCGGCAGAAAGAGAGAACCCCGTCTGTGGGATATTCCGGGGTACTGCTCGAATAACTGACACGGAGAAGAAAGACCTGATTCATGATATCATTTAAGAACGTAACGAAAATGTACGACGGGAACATCGGACTGGAGGATGCGAATATCGACATCGAAGACGGCGATTTCGTTTTCCTGGTAGGCCCAAGCGGTGCCGGCAAGTCCACGTTCATCCGCCTGATACTGAAAGAGATCGAAGCAGATGCCGGCGAGATCAAGGTCGGCAAGTTCAATGTAACGGAAATGAGCAACCGTCAGATTCCGCAGCTTCGGCGGCGGATCGGGATCGTATTCCAGGATTTCCGTCTTCTTCCGAAGAAGACGGTGTTCGAGAATGTGGCGTTTGCCATGGAGATTCTGCATAAGCGCAGGAGGACCATCAAGCGCAGGGTGCCGGAGGTGCTGCGCCTGGTGGGAATCGAAGACAAGGCGAAGCGGTATCCCCAGGAGCTGTCTGCCGGTGAACAGCAGCGTGTGGCCATTGCACGGGCGATTATCAATAATCCCCGGGTGCTGATCGCTGACGAGCCCACGGGAAATCTGGATCCGATTACGGCGGACGGCATCATGCAGCTGCTGGACGAGATCAACGCCACCGGCACGACGGTGGTCATGGTAACCCATGCGAAGGACATCGTGGACAAGATGAACAAGCGGGTTGTGGCCATCGAATCCGGGCACATCGTCCGGGACGAGTTCGGCCAGTACGGGTATGAGGAGAAAGGAAAATTTAACGACGAGGAGGTATTCGGAGAATGAGAAGGGCGATCTATAACATCAGACAGGCTCTTCAGCAGATCTTCCGGAACAAGGGTATGAGCCTTGCCTCCGTCTTCGCCATTACGGCGATGATGCTGATCCTCGGCCTGTTTTTCATTATTTCCGTCAACGTCAATGTGTTTACAGAAGTGGTCCGGCAGGATTACGACCAGGTGGAGGTGTATCTGGATGACAATGTGACGGAGTCCAGTGCGGAACAGATCATGAACACGTTCAAGCAGACGGACGGTGTTTCGGAAGTGAAATACCGTTCGAAAGAGCAGGCGATGCAGATCATGAAGGAGCGCTGGGGAGAAAACGGCTATCTGCTGAATTCCCTGGATTCGAACCCGCTGCCGAATTCCATTCTGGTGAAGGTGGATAATCTGAAGGCGGCGAATAATATCAATGCCATTGCGAAGCGGACCACAGGGGTGGAGAGTACGAAGTATTACAAGGAGACGGTGGACAAGCTGACGAAGGTCACCAGTTTCCTGCAGATCGCCATGCTGGTGATCATGATCTTCCTGGTAGCGGTGTCCGTTGTGGTTGTATCCAATACCATCAAGCTGACGGTGTTCGCCCGTGCCCGGGAGATTTCCATTATGAAATATATCGGCGCCACGAACTGGTTTATAAGGGGACCGTTCCTGGTGGAGGGCATCATCATCGGCATCTTTTCATCGCTGATCTCTTCTCTGGCGCTGTATGCATTCTACGCAAGGGTGGTGGACTTCATGGGGGTCCGGGTGATGACGATTCTGTCTGCACCGATGGTGCCGGCAGGATATCTCGCCAGCAATCTGATCCTCATCTTCCTGGCAGTGGGGATCGGAATCGGATCCACCGGCAGTATCATCTCGATGAGAAAGTTCCTGGACAAGTAACTCCCCGGAAAGAAAAGGAGGCGGCATGACTGGAAAATTCAACCGAAAACTGATTGCATCCGTGCTGATTGCGGCGCTTTGTGTCACTTTCTTCCCGGTAACGGGATATGCGAAGACGTCGGAGAAGGCGGCGAAACAGAAGCTGGATACTGTCACGAAGCAGAAACAGAAAGTCTACAATCAGATGAAGGATCTGCAGGACAAGATTAAGACCCAGAAGAAAACCATCCGGAAACTGGACAAGCAGGTGGAGAAGAAGGACCGGAAACTCCGGGCCACCACCGTGGAACTGAATGCGGCCAGGGCTGATCTGGAGAAACAGAAGAATAATCTGAGCGCCCGGGTTCGGGCGATGTACAAGAACGGAACTGTGGGCTATATCGAGATCATTCTGGGTTCCCGCAGCGTTTCGGAGCTGGTCACCAACGTGGAGATGGTCCAGGACATCTACCGGAACGATCAGACCGTTCTGGACGAGATCAAGGAAAAGAAAAAACAGATTCAGGAGCGGGAAACGGATCTGAAGAAGCAGAAAGAGGAACTCACCAAGAAGCAGTCCCAGCTTGAGTCCAGCAAGGCGACTCTCACGGAATCGAAAAATGAACTGAACCGACAGTATAAGCAGCTGAAGAAGGAAGAGGATGCCCTGCGGGCGAAGATCGATGCGATTGAAGCTGCGAAGTCCGTCACCGACGTCAACGGGAACAAGGTCAGCCTTCCGTCCAGCTACAAGGGCGGCCGGTTCATGTGGCCGGTTGCTTCCACAGTTATCACAGCACCGTTCGGACAGAAGCGGTCCTACGAAAGTCACCCGGGCATCGACATTTCTGTGGCCACCGGCACGCCGGTTCATGCGGCGGCGGCCGGAACGATCACCATTGCGGGGTGGAACGGCGGATACGGATACTGTGTGGCCATCAGCCACGGCAGCGGCCTGACGACGATCTACGGACATAACTCCCAGGTGAAGGTGAAGGTGGGACAGCATGTGTCCAAGGGACAGCTGATCGCCCTCTCCGGCTCTACCGGCATGAGTACGGGTCCGCACTGCCACTTTGAGGTGCGCCGCAACGGTACTGCGGTCAATCCGATGAATTACGTCGGTCGTTAAGAGCGGTCATCCGTAGCTGCGGCCGAAAACAGAACGAATGGAAGTCCCGCCGGCCGGAGGCTGGCGGGACCTTCTGCATTATATCCCATTAACAGAAAGGAACGTCCGGATTATCATGGAACTGGAACCGAAATTACTGGAACTGCTGAGAAACAGAGGAATCGAGTCGGAGGAGGATATCCGGGAGTTTCTCTCGGACAAGCCCCGCAGAACGTATGACCCCTTCCTGCTTCCGGATATGGAAGAAGGAGTGGACTGCATTCTTTCGGCCATCGAGGACGGACAGAAAATCTGTATTTTCGGTGATTATGATGCCGACGGCGTCACCTCCACTACGATTCTGTGGGAGGTGTTGTCCCGGCTCACCGATAATCTGATGTATTATATTCCTTCCCGCTTCGGAGAGGGATACGGATTGAGCCGGGGTGCCATCGACCGGGTACGGGAGCAGGGGGCCGGCTTTCTGGTTACCGTGGACTGCGGCAGTGTCTCCGTGGATGAGGTGGCTTATGCCCGGTCTCTTGGCATGGGAGTGGTGGTGACAGATCATCACACCGTATCTGACCGCATGGCGGACTGTCCGGTGATCAACCCCGCCCGGCCGGACAGCGCATACCCGTTCCCCTATCTGGCGGGATGCGGTGTGGCGTTCAAGACGGCCCAGGCTCTGTCGGAAGTCACCGGCCTGCCGAAACGGGTTCTGACCCGAACCCTGGATCTGGTGGCCATCGGGACCATCGGTGATATCGTCCCCCTGAAAGACGAGAACCGGACGCTGGCGAAATACGGCCTTCGGGTCATCAACACCGGGGAGCGGAAGAATCTGGACCGGCTGATCCGGGCCTGCGGGCTGAAGCCGGGTCATGTGACCGCCGAAAATGTATCCTTTGTCCTCGTTCCCCACATTAATGCTGCGGGACGCATGGAGCATGCCCGGCTGGCTGCGGAGCTTTTCATGACAAAGGACAACGGGCAGGCGGACGCCCGGGTGGAAGATCTGATCCGGTGCAACAGCGGCAGGAAATCCGCCCAGGAACGGATTTACGAGGAATGTGTCAGGCGGGTGGAATCGGATTTCCGCCAGGACGATTTCCTGACGGTGGATCTTCCGGACGCCAACGAGGGGGTTACCGGCATTGCCGCCGGGAAACTGAAGGACAGGTACTACAAGCCGGCAGTGATCCTCACGCCCATCGGTGACGGGATGTACAAGGGAACCGGGAGAGGCATCGAAGGGGTCAATCTTTATGATATGCTGAAGGAGAATGAGGAACTGTTCACGAATTTCGGCGGGCATGCTGCGGCCTGTGGTTTTACTATGAAGGCGGGGGCACTGGAGACCCTGCGCTCGAATCTGAACCGGCAGGCAGCGGCGCTTCGGGCCGGGAAGCCTGAACTGTGGGAGCGGCATATCGTTCCGGATCTGGTGCTGGAAGCGGATGAGGTGAACCGGGAGCTGGCGGAGCAGTTCACGCTGCTGGAACCCTGCGGATGTCAGAACGAAAAGCCGCTGGTCCGGTTCCGGGCGGCGGCGGACAGCGTGCGCCGGATCGGGGAGAACGGGAAGTATCTTTGTTTTGATGCGGAGCTGGAGAATATGCGGCGGGTGCGCTGCATCGCTTTCCGGGCGGCGGAGGAAGCCCGGAGCGTGCTGGAGCAGGCAGGAGGAAGCGCGGTGCAGGTGACCGGTTCCCTGCAGGAGAAAACTTGGAACGGCAGATCCTATCTGGAGATGCTGGTAGCGGAGGTTGAGAATCCACGTGATTAAGATCAAGAAAGAGAAATTCATCATTATTCTGGTGTCTGTTGCGCTGGCTGCCGCTGCCCTGGTGGTGGTGGCATTCGCCGTTCATGACCAGATCACCGGAGAGGTGAAAGTGAAGCGGGAGACTTACGAGGAAATGGCCGCTGTGAAAAACCGCTATCAGAAACTGTACGAGCTCCAGGAGAAGGTGAATGCAGAGGGCCTGTACCGGACCAGCGAGTCGAAACAGATGGATACCATGTACCACGCGCTGGTGCACAGTCTGAACGACCCGTACAGCGCCTATATGACGAAGGAAGAGGCGGAATCCTGGGACGATGCGGTGAATATGAAGTATTACGGCGTCGGCATTTCCATGGAGGAAGAAGGCCGGGGAAATGTTGTGCTGCAGAATGTGTACGACGGAACACCGGCGGATGCGGCGGGACTGAAGAAGGGGGACCGGCTGCTGAAGGTGGACGGGAAATCCTATCACTCCGTTTCCGGATTCCGTCAGGCCATCCGGAGCAGGGAGCAGACGGAGGTGAGCATCACATACCGGCGGGACGGGAAGGATGATACCGTGAAGATTCTGCGCTCTGAGCTGGACAGCAAGTCCGTCTACGGCGGCGTTCTCCGGGGATCGAAGATCGGATATATTGCCATCTTGCGTTTTGCAGAGGACACTGCGGATGATTTCCGCTCCGAGCTGGACGATCTGACTGACCGGGGGGTGAAGAAAGTGATCATTGACCTCCGGGGGAACGGGGGCGGATACATGGACCAGGCGGTGGATGTGGCGGACCAGCTTCTGCCGGAGGGTACGATTACAGTCACGAAGAATGCTGAGGGCAAAAAGAAATATTACAATTCTGACGAGACCTGCACGAAGATGAAATATGCGCTGCTGGTGAACGGTGATACGGCCAGCGCCTCGGAGATTCTGGCCTCTGCTGTTCAGGATAATCACGGGGGACCGGTTGTGGGAACGAAAACCTACGGGAAGGGTGTGGTGCAGAGCGAGTATCACTTCGGAGACGGTTCCGGCCTCCGGCTCACCACCATGGAATATTTTTCACCGAAGGGCCGGGAAATCAACCACCGGGGTATCACGCCGGACCATGTGGTGAACCGGGGAAAGGGAAGCAGCGATCCTCAGCTCAGGGCCGCAGAGAAGCTGCTTTCTTAGTCCCGGGTATGGCGCCGGAAGAATCGCTTATGTTTTTCTGAACGTACATCGGAGCATTTTTTTGTCCCGGGAAAACAGACCGGCTGCATTTCCCCCTGTTTCCGAAAATCCGGCGGGTTTTCCGGGGAAAGTTGTTTGACTTTAGTATGTAAAAGTGTTACGCTGATTAGACGATATTTTCTGAAGTGCCGAAAGGAGCTGAACCGATGGCTTTCGAGTCGAAAATCAAGAGCGAAGAAGTAGACGAACTGTGTGATGCGATCCTGACTTTGAAAGACAGGGAGGATTGCTACCGTTTCTTCACAGATATCTGCACAATCAATGAGATCCGCGCGATTTCCCAGCGTCTTCAGGTGGCGAAGCTGCTCTCCGAAAAGAAAACGTACAGCGAGATTGAGGAGATCACCAAGGCGTCCACCGCAACCATCAGCCGCATCAACAAATGCCTGGTTTACGGTGCCGACGGGTACCGTCTGGTGCTGGACCGGCTGGCGGAAGAAGAAAAATAGACGAAGAGACAGCGTCCCGGTGAAAGCGGGCGCTTTTCTTTTTTCGGAAAGGATCGCCGGGAAACCGAAGGCGGCGGGAGACCATGGACATTATCTACACATATGAAGGAAAATACGGACACGGTGCCGCCGCAGACCCGATGGTCCGGGCCTGTGTTCTGGACTGGGCGGAGCGGAATCCCGCCGCACTTCCGGGAGCGCACCGTGACCGGCAGCGGATCCGGAATGCGGAAATCCGGCGGACGGAGAAGGGGAAACCGTTCTTTCCGGATCTTCCGGTGCATTTCTCGGTGACGAACAGCGGGGAGCACTGGATGTGTATGGTCTCGGACAGTCCCTGCGGCCTGGATCTGCAGCAGGTTCGGCCCGGCCGGGAACAGAAGCTGGCCCGCCGTTTCTTCCGGCCGGAGGAAGCGGCATATGTGGCGTCCGGCGGACCGGAGGCCTTCTTCCGGCTCTGGGTCTGTCATGAGGCTTATGGGAAAATGACCGGAGAGGGACTCTTCGGCAGTCCGCTCCCCCCGGCACTGGCGGATCGGGGACAGTGGAACGGCCGGCCTTACTGTTTCCGGGAGATCCGGGTCGGCGGAGGATTTCTGTGTGCTTCGGCCACGGAGACACCCCGGGAATATGAACTGCGGCCGCTGACAAAGAATATGCTGAAACGCGTTCGACCGGAGAAAGGAGAAGCCTGTGGAAAATGAGAAGAGGCGCCGGGCCTGTGAAGAGGCGGCGGCCCGGAAACTGGCCGCCCGGGCCATGACGGAATATGAACTGAGGCAGTTTCTCCGGAAAAAGCAGTTTCTGCCGGAGGAAACGGAGCCGGTGATCCGGATGCTTCTGGAATACCACTATCTGGACGACCGGCGCTATGCCATGGAGTTCTTCGATTACGCCTTCCGGAAGCGCTGGAGCCGGGTCCGGACTCTGGGGGAACTCAGAAAACGGGGAGTGGGTCCGGAAGTTTCCGAACCCGCCTTTCTGGATTATCTGGAGGACCATCCGGCATTCAGTGAACGGGAGATGGCGAGGCAGGAGGCGGAGAATGTGCTGCGGATGGCGGATCTGGAGCCCGGGGATCCGGTGCCGGACCGGATCCGGGGAAGAGTCGCCCGCCGGCTGGCTGCCCGGGGGTATTCTTCCGGACTGATTTACGATATCCTGAGTGACCTGGAAAACTGACGGAAGCAGGATGAAAACCGGGTGAAGAATTGAGAAATCCGGATTCAACCCGGGGCCGGTGTGGTATAATGCGTAAGGTCTGCGGCAGAAGCCGCATGAGAAACAGCATTCTGATAATGAAGATAGAAGAGGTGGATAACGATGGCTACGAAGGTAGATATTTTCTCCGGGTTTCTGGGCGCCGGAAAGACGACACTGATCAAGAAACTGATCGCAGAGGCGTACGGAGATGAACAGGTTGTGCTGATCGAAAATGAATTCGGCGAAATCGGTGTGGACAAGGGGTTTCTGGAAAGCACCGGCATTCAGATTAATCAGATGAATGCGGGGTGCATCTGCTGCACGCTGGTGGGAGACTTCGGCAGAGCGCTGAACGATGTGATCAGCCAGTACCATCCGGACCGGATCCTGATCGAGCCTTCCGGGGTGGGCAAGCTGAGCGACGTCATCATTGCCGTACAGGATCTGCAGAATGACGAGATTCAGCTGAACGGCTTCACCACAGTGGTGGACGCCAAGAAGGCGAAGATGTACCTGAAGAATTTCGGCGAATTCTACAAGAACCAGGTGGAGCACGCCAGTTCCATTATTCTGAGCCACACGGACGGGCTGTCCCGGGAGAAGATGGACCAGGTACTGGAACTGCTCCGGGGCCTGAACAGTGAGGCTTCCATCGTCACCACGCCGTGGGATCAGATCGACGGGAAAGAGATTCTGGACATCATGGAACAGAAGAAGACCCTGTCTGCAGAACTGGATCACCTGCGGGAGGAGGCGTACCGGGAACTGGAGGAGCATGAAGCGGAGCACGATCATGACCATGAGGATCATGATCATGAGCATCATCACGACCATGATCACGATGACCATGATCATGAGGAGCACGGGCATCATCACCATCATCACCATCATCACCACGGCCACGATGCCGATGAAGTGTTCGATGAGTTCGGCGTTGAGACGGCCCATACTTATACGAAGGAGCAGCTGGAGCAGGCGCTGGCATCTCTGCAGAATTTTGCGGAATGCGGCCAGGTGCTGCGGGCGAAGGGCATCGTTCCGGCAGTGGACGGCGGCTGGCTGGAGTTCGACTATGTGCCGGGTGAACCGGAAGTCAGAGAAGGGCATCCTTCTGCAACCGGCATGATCTGCGTGATCGGCACAGGACTGGAACAGGACAGAATCAAGGAACTGTTCGGACTCTAAGCCGGACGGATGACGCAGGGATAGAATGGAGAGACAGATTCATGGCAGATAATTTTACAGAAGTACCGGTATATCTTTTTACCGGATTCCTGGGATCCGGTAAGACGAAGTTCATTCAGGATGCTCTGGAAGGGGAGGACTTCAACGCCGGCGAGCGCACACTGCTTCTGCTTTGTGAAGAAGGAGAAGAAGAATACGAAACAGAGAAGTTCGCTTCTCCGAATGTGTTCATCGAAACCGTTGAGGAGGAAGAAGAGCTGACCACAGCTCTGATGGCCTCCCTGTATGCGAAGCATGCCTGTGAGCGGGTGATTGTGGAATACAACGGCATGTGGAATCTGGATACGCTGTATCGGAACATGCCGGAGGGCTGGATCATCTATCAGGAAATGACCTTTGCGGATGCAAACACTTTCCTGGTATACAATCAGAATATGCGCCAGCAGACCTTCGATAAACTGAAGAGTGCCGAGCTGGTGGTGATCAACCGCTGTGTCCGGGGAGACGATTTCGGCGAACAGCAGCTGGCCATACACAAGGTCTGCCGGGTGGCCAACCGGAAATCCCAGATTCTCTATGAATTCGGACCGGACGATATCATCATGGACGACATCGTGGATCCGCTGCCGTACGATATGAACGCAGATGTGATCAACATCGAAGATGACATGTATGCGGAGTGGTACCGGGATATCAACGACAACCAGGAGAATTACGAGGGAAAGGAACTCCGGGTGAAAGGCCGGGTCGCAGTGGGCGGCGGTCTGGAACCGGACAGTTTCATTTTCGGCCGTCATGTAATGACCTGCTGTGTCCAGGACATCCAGTTTGCGGGGCTGCTCTGCAAGTGGACGAAGGAAGCGCAGAATCTGGAGAACGGCAGCTGGGTGAAGATCCGTGCGACGGTGAAGGTGGAATACACACCGGTCTATGAAGAGGTGGGCCCGGTGCTGTACTGCACCACTGTGGCGCCGGCGAAGCCGTGCGACCCGGAGGTTGCCCAGTTCTGATCCGGGGCGGAATGTGAATTACACGTATATTCTCCGCTGTGCGGACGGCACACTGTATACCGGATGGACCAATGATCTGTCGAAACGGGTGGCGGCCCATAACAGCGGCACGGCAGGGGCGAAATACACCAGGTCCCGGCGGCCGGTGACACTGGTGTATTATGAGTGCCACGAAGACCGGAGGGAAGCGATGCGCCGGGAGTACCGGATCAAACGTATGACCCGGGCCGGAAAACTGCAGCTGATTGCCGGCGGTCCGTGCGCATCGTCGATGCCGTCAGAAGGAAAGAATGAGAAATGAAGATAATGCGGCGCACCGTCAGGGGAACGGAGCGCTGCGTTTTTTTTGACGGACCTGAGGAGAGGGAGGAAAGCATGAAACTGATCCATCTGTCGGACCTGCATCTGGGGAAACGGGTCAACGAGTTTTCCATGATCGAGGACCAGGAATACATCCTGAGACAGATTTTGGATATCGTGGAGGCGGAACAGCCGGAAGCCGTGCTGATCGCCGGGGATGTGTATGACAAGGCGGTGCCGTCAGCAGAGGCGGTGGGGCTGTTCGACCGGTTTCTGAACCGGCTGGCAGACGGAAGCCGTAAGATTTTCGTCATCAGCGGCAACCATGATTCGGCGGAGCGCATCGCCTTCGGCAGATCCCTGATGGACCGGAGCGGGGTGTACCTTTCTCCGGTATTTCACGGGCCGGTGGAGGGGATTCCGGTGTGGGAACGGAATGCCGGCCGGGAGGATGATCCGGTGATGATCTACCTGCTGCCCTTCATCAAGCCGATTCACGCCCGGAAAGCGTTCCCGGAACAGGAGGAGTCCATCAACAGCTACAGCGATGCACTGGATGCGGCGATCCGGGCCATGGACATTGATCCGTCGAAGCGGAATGTGCTGGTCGCCCACCAGTTTGTCACCGGGGCTTCCCGAAGTGATTCGGAGGAAATCAGTGTCGGCGGGCTGGATAATGTGAATGCGGATGTGTTCTCGGGTTTTGACTACGCTGCGCTGGGACACATCCACAATCCGCAGCAGATCGGAGAGAGTGTGCGGTACTGCGGCACACCGCTGAAATATTCGTTTTCGGAGGCGGGGCATGAGAAATCCGTGACCATTGCGGAACTGGGCCCCCGGGCCCGGAGCGGCCGGGAAACGGAGGTGGCGACCGGGCGTCCGGACGGCCTTTGTCCTCTCCACATCCGGGAAATCCCGCTGACGCCGGTCCGGGATATGAAGGAGATCCGGGGCAGCTTCGATCAGGTCACCGATCCAGCGTACGCAGAACAGGCGGGGGCAGACCGGAACTATTTCCGCATTATTCTGACTGACGAACGGGATGTGCCGGACGCCGTCGGCAGACTCCGGAAGGTATATCCTTATGTGATGCGGCTGGATTATGACAATGCCAGAACCCGGAGAAACCGGGAAATCGACAGCACGGAAGCGGTGCGGGAGCAGTCGCCGGAGGAGAATTTCGACGCATTCTATGCGCTGCAGAATAACCGGCCCATGACGGAAGAGGAGCGCCGCTGTGTGCGCACATTGATTGAGGAAATCTGGGGAGGAGAAGCATGAGACCGCTAAAATTGACCATGTCCGCTTTCGGTCCCTATGCGGGCGAAACCCGGCTGGATCTGTCCCGGCTGGGGGAAGGGGGACTGTACCTGATCACCGGGGATACCGGGGCGGGGAAAACCACCATTTTCGATGCAATCACCTATGCGCTGTACGGCGAGCCCAGCGGGGACAGCCGGGACAGCAGCATGCTCCGGTCGAAATATGCGGCGCCGGATGTGAAAACTTTCGTGGAACTGACTTTCCGGTACCGGGGGAAAACGTACCGGGTGAAGCGGAATCCGGAGTACCTCCGTCCGAAGGCCCGTGGAGAAGGCATGACCAGTCAGAAGGCCGAGGCGGAACTGGAGCTGCCCGACGGCACCGTGCTGACCCGGGTACGGGAGGTGACGGAGAAGATAACGGAGATCATCGGCATCGACCGGGAACAGTTCACCCGGATTGCGATGATCGCCCAGGGGGATTTTTTGAAATTACTTCTGGCGGACACCGCAGAACGCATCGGGATTTTTCGTAAACTGTTCCGCACCGGCCGCTATCATGATCTGCAGGAGCGATTGAAACGGCAGGCGCTGGACCTGTCCCGGGAGCTGGAACGGGGGAATGTGGCGGAGCGGCAGTACCGGGAGATGATCGTCTGCCCGCCGGATCCTGACCTCACCCGGCGTTACCGGGAGGGAATGGACAAAGATTTCACCGGAGAACCCGTTCTCACTCTGGTCCGGGAGATGATCGAAAGGGACCGCCGGGAAAAGGCTGGCCGGGAGGAAATTCTGAAGAAGGTCGGCGTGGAACGGGAACAGAAAAATCTCTGCCTGGGGGCCGCCCGGAGGCAGGAGAGTATGCGCCGGGATCTGAAGGAGAACCGGGAACGGGTGAAACAAGCGGCAGAGTATGCGGAATACTGCAGGGAACAGCTGAATGCGGAAACCCGCCGGGAAGCAGAGCGGGAGGCACTGGGAGAGAAAATCCAGGATCTTCGCCTGCAGATTCCGAAGTACGAGGAGCTGCAGAAATACCTGGATGAGGCGGAGGATCTGCGGAAGAAATGGAAGCAGGCAGAGAACGCCGCACAGCGGGAACAGAAAGAAGTCGAGAAGCTTGAGACGCAGCTGAAGGAAAAGGAGGAGGTCATCTCATCCCTGGGAGAATCCGCTTCGGAACGGGAGCGGGCGGAGAACCGGAAGAACCGGCTGGAAGAGCGGCAGACTGCGGTGGAAGGACTGGAAAGTCAGGCCGATGACTTCCGGAAGATGCAGGAAGAGCTGACCCGTGCCCGGGACATGTTCCGGGAAAAAGAACAGGAATTTCAGAACTGGGAAGCCCGGTATCAGCAGGAGCGAGGGGCTTTTCTTTCCGAGCAGGCGGGCATTCTGGCATCAGAACTTGCGCCCGGCCGGCCGTGCCCGGTGTGCGGCTCGCCGGATCACCCGGATCCGGCGGTTCTGACCGGTCAGGCGGTGACGGAAGCACAGCTCCGGAAGACAGAGCGGGAGCGGGACCGGGCGGACCGGGAGGCCAGGAGTGCCAGCGAAGAAGCGGCCCGGCAGGAAGGTGTTCTTCGCAGAAGCCGGGAGCAGCTGGAGCTTGAATACCGGAAAATCCTGGAGACCGAAATGCCGGAGGATCCGGAACAGGCCCAAAGCCGGATCCGGGAGGAAATCCATGCCGCAGCATTGATGCTGCGGGAGGCCGGAAGGGAACTGCAGGAGTGGGAACAGAAGCTGATGCAGTTCCGCACGCTCAGCAGTGAGATCCCGAAGATTCGAACCCTGAAGGAAGAGGCCGCTGCCCGGGGCGCTGCACAGTCTGCCGATGCCGCCGGGATCGGGGCGGCGCGGGAAGCAGCGGAGAAACAGACTGCGCAGCTCCGGAAAGAACTGAGGTACGAAAGCCTTCAGGAGGCAAAAAATGCGGGAAACTCCATGATAGAGGAACGGAAACAGCTGAAGAAAGCACTGGAAAGAGCCCAAGAGCAGGCGGTAAAGGCTGAAGCGGAACTGGGGAAATGGAAGGGAAAAGTGCAGGAACTGGAGAAGCAGCTGACCGATGCGCCCCGATACGATCTGGACCGGCTGGAGCAGGAGGTCCTGGACCAGAAAGAACAGGAGAAGCGTCTGCACGATGAAATCACAGAGATTTCCCATCGCCTCAGAACCAACGAGGCCGCACAGGATAAACTCTCCGGTCTCTATGATTCCCGGCAGGAGAAGGTTCACCGGTACCGGATGGTGCAGAACCTGGCGGATACGGCAGGGGGCAGCCTGACGGGCAAAGAAAAAATTCAGCTGGAGACCTATATCCAGATGCAGTTCTTCGATGAGATCCTGCGCCACGCCAATCTGCGGTTTCGCATCATGTCCGGCGGCCAGTACGAACTGGTGCGCCGGAAGGAGGCCTCCAACAACCGGAGCCAGACCGGACTGGAGCTGGATGTGATCGATCACTATAACGGGACGGAGCGGGATGTCCGCAGCCTCTCCGGCGGAGAATCCTTCATGGCCTCCCTCTCTCTGGCCCTGGGCCTGTCCGATGAAATACAGGCATCTTCCGGGGGAATCCGGCTGGACTCCATGTTCGTGGATGAAGGCTTCGGATCCCTCAGCGAGGATGCGCTGGAACAGGCGCTGCAGGCTCTGGGGAGCCTGGCGGAAAGCGACCGTCTGGTGGGGATCATCTCCCATGTCGCTGAGCTCCGGGACCGGATCGACCGGCAGATCAGAGTGCGGAAGGACCCGTCCGGTGGAAGCCGGGTGGAGATCGTCACGTAGCGGAATATTCCTCTTCGGAAGCGGCAGATTCCTGGGCCGGCGGAAGGGAAATTGCAGCCTGCTTCCCGGGGTGATATGATGGGGGAGACAAAGAAAAATCCCGCAGCCGTTCGCTCCCCGGCGGGGCAGAAAGGAGACAGTATGGCAGAGGAAATGAATAGAGAAAATACACAGCAGGACGTAATGACAGAGGAAGGGGAAAACAGGCGCCGGATCGCAGTGGTCACCGGCGCTTCCAGCGGACTGGGACGCCAGTTCGTGCGGATGCTGGACCGGGCCGGTGAGGTGGATGAAATCTGGGTGGTTGCCCGGCGCCGGTACCGGCTGGAAGAACTGCAGAACGTGGTGGATACCCCGCTGAAAATGCTGGCATATGATCTGACGGACCGGCAGGCGGTCCGGGATATTCAGGGAATGCTGAGTGACGAAGACCCGGACGTCCGGTGGCTGATTAACTGTGCCGGCATGGGGAAAATCGGCTCCATTGAAACCATCTCCATGGAAGATAATGAGACCATGATTGATCTGAACTGCCGGGCCGCCGTGACCATGACCCAAGCCTGTGTTCCATATATGGAAGAAGGCGCCCGGATCATGAATATCTGTTCGGCGGCAGGGTTCCAGCCGCTGCCGTACCTGAATGTCTATGCGGCAACGAAGGCCTTCATGATCCGGTTCAGCCGTGCCCTGGGAAGAGAACTGAAGGTTCACCGGATTTCAGTCACAGCCGTCTGCCCGTACTGGGTCAGCGACACCGAGTTCATTCAGATGGCGAAGAAGACCGGAAACAGTGAGTACATCCACAGTTTCCCGCTGTCCTCCCAGGAAAAATACGTGGCCCACAGAGCGTTCCGGGACACACAGAGAAGGAAGGCGGTTTCCACGCCAAGCGTTTTCGCAACCGTGGAGCGAGTGCTGGCGAAACTGTTCCCGTCTGGCGCCGCAATGTCCATCTGGGACGTGGTCCGGAAGCTGTAACCCATCGGACAACCGGGCGGATCCACAGTCGGATCCACAACCGGGTCCACAGCCGAATCCACAGAAGACAGAAATTTTCAGACAGGATGCTGCCGGCAGCATCCTGTTTCATATACTTTCGAACTGTGGTACAATAAAGTCATTCGACCCAGGGGCCGGGCGGGTGCGGCCGGGCGGTTGCCACTGGGAGAAGAGGCTGCCGGCTTGTGGGAGGTGCGAATTTCGGTTTTTTGCAAATTTCGCACCCTGATTCCCTCCGGGTTCAGTCTGCGGAAGAGAAGGCCGGATTTTCGAGGGTGCGGATTGTCCGAAAAATCCGTTTTCGCACCCTGCCATTTCAGGCACGAGTTGAATAATCGGAGATATTTTTCTATGAGAGCATGAGTATACGGAAATGCTTGAGTATATGCATGTGATCGAGAATATGATCTGTTCGAAAGAGTCTCTGAGGCGATGCGCTCGGTGGAATGGGGATGTATATTCAAGTAACTGGATATTGTTCCGGATTCGAGAGGTGCGAAATTGGTATTTATTTTCGTTTCGCACCTTCGTGTGGGCGGGTGATATTTAAATCGGGATTTATTTTTGATTTCGCACTCTGAACCAAGCCGTTTAGGTGCGGAATCGGGAGAAATGGTCGATTCCGCACCTTTCACCATTATTTAGCCGTGATTCATTTACAAACAGCCCCCCGGCGGCCATGCACCGGTAATATAACTGCAATTTGTATACAATCCACCTCGTACGACCCACACGTAGTATACATCTCATGCGCCCCGTACGACCCATGCGAAAAAAAGCCGTTGCCGAGGAGTGATTTTCGCTGTCCGTGCAACTGTCTTATTTCAGATACAGGAGTGAAGAAATGCCAATCAAAGTACCGAACGACCTGCCTGCGATCGACACACTGACGAAGGAAAACGTCTTCGTCATGACCGATACCCGGGCTATGACCCAGAATATACGTCCGCTCCGGATTCTTCTTTTGAATCTGATGCCGACGAAGATCGAGACCGAAACACAGCTCACAAGGCTGCTGGGAAATTCCCCGCTGCAGGTGGAGATGGAGCTGCTGCAGACCAGCACCCACGAGGCGCACAATGTTTCTCAGGAACATATGCTGGCCTTCTACAAGACCTTCGATCAGGTCAGGGACAATTATTACGACGGAATGATCATCACCGGTGCGCCGATCGAACTCATGGAGTTTGAAGAGGTGGACTACTGGGACGAACTCTGCGAGATCATGGAGTGGACGAAAAGTCATGTCCACAGCACCTTCCATATCTGCTGGGGCGCCCAGGCGGGGCTGTACTACCATTACGGCATAAAGAAACACGTACTGCCGGAGAAACTTTCCGGGGTTTTCCTGCATCACCTGGATTACCGGAACGGCATGCTGTTTCGGGGATTCGACGATGAATTCTATGTGCCCCATTCCAGAAATACCACCGTTTACCGGGAGGACATCGAGGCGGTGCCTCAGCTGAAGATCATCGCCAGCTCGGACAAGGCGGGGGTGTTCTGCGTGAAGTCGGACGATGACCGGCAGATCTTTGTCATGGGTCACTCGGAGTACGACTGGAACACACTGCTGAAGGAATATGAACGGGACAAGAAGGCGGGGCTTCATCCCCATGTGCCGGACAACTATTTCCCGGGAGACGATGATACGAAGCAGCCGGTGGTGCGCTGGCGTTCCTGCGCTAATCTGCTGTATTCCAACTGGCTGAACTATTTTGTTTACCAGTCCACGCCGTATGATCTGAATGCCATTGCCACCGAGGAGCTGGCGGAAGTGAAGAGGCCGGAAACGAATCTCACCGTGCTGAAGTTCGGCGGATCCTCCGTGGCCAACGCCGGGCAGTTCCGGAAGGTGAAGGACATTGTGACCTCCGACGCCGCCCGCCGTTATGTCATTGTTTCCGCACCGGGCCGCCGGGAGAAGGGGGACACCAAGGTGACGGACATCCTCATCGGCAGCACCGGTTCTGCGAAGAAATTCGGGGAAAGCATGGAGCAGGTCAGACAGCGTTTCGGGCAGATCATCCACACGCTGGACATCGACTTCGACATCCGGGGGGAAGTGGAGGAGATCAGCCGAAAGTACCGGTCCGGTTCCGCCGGCGGACTGTATATTGTCAGCCGGGGAGAATATCTGTGCGCCCGGGTTATGGCGAAATACCTGGGGTATGATTTCGTGGATTCCGCAGATCTGATCGTCTTCGGATATGACGGCAAGCTGAATGAAGAGGAAACCCGGAAGCGGATCCGGGAAACGCTGGCGAAGCATGAGCGGGCGGTGATCCCGGGTTTCTACGGCGCCTATGAAAATGGTGTCATTCAGACCTTCTCCCGGGGCGGTTCCGATATAACCGGGGCTCTGGTGGCAGAGGCTGTGGAGGCAGATCTGTACGAAAACTGGACGGACGTGTCCGGCCTGCTGATGGCTGATCCGGGAGTGGTGAAGCACCCTTTGTCGGTGCCGGTCATTACCTACAAGGAGCTCCGGGAACTCTCCATGGCAGGAGCGCAGGTACTTCACGAAGACACCGTGGCTCCGGTCCGCCGCATCGGCATTCCGGTGAATATCCGGAACACCAACGATCCGGAGGCGCCGGGCACCATGATCGTCCCGAGCGCAGACCATTATCCGGCGGTGCTGGACATCTCCGGCGTGTCAGGGAAGAAAGGCTATGCGGCGCTCTTGATTGACAAAGAGAAACTGGGTATGGATCCGGCCTTCCGCCTGGCCTGTGGAAAACTGTTTGCGAAATATAAGCTGCGGATGATCAGCGAGCAGGTGAATCCGGATTCCGTCAGCATCATTGTGGAAGAGAAGGCACTCCGCCGGTGCGGCAGGGATCTGGCAGAGGAGCTGAAGGATGCCGCAGAAACAGATAACGTGGTTCTGGATGTGGGCATTGCCATGATCGGTGTGGTGGGAAGGAACATCAATCGTACACCTCATGTGGCCGTGCGGATCTTCGAATCCCTGTCTGCGGAGCAGATCAACGTCCGGTTCGTCGATCACGCATCGGACCGGATCGCCATCACCCTGGGAGTGGATGAGGCGGACATGGACCGGGCGATCCGGGCCATCTACCGGGCATTTACCCAGCAGGTGCTGACGGCATAGTATAAAAAAAGAGAAGGGGTTTGCCGGGTGAAGTCCCGGCAAGCTCTTTTTGATTTCTACAACAAAAGCGGGACCGCCCGCCCGGACGATATTTTCCTCGTCCGGGCGGGCAGTCCCATCGTGTGTGTATTTTGCATGGTTTGACGAATGAACTTAGATTTCGTTTCCCGGGAACTGAGGGATTGCGTTGAAGCCTTCCTGAAGATCCTCGTCGGTCGGGATGTAGTCGGTCATGGTGCCGTCGTTGAACTGCTGGTATGCGGTCAGGTCGAAATAGCCGGTGCCGGTGAGGCCGAAGACGATGTTCTTCGCTTCGCCGGTTTCCTTGCACTTCAGTGCCTCGTCCATGGCAGCCTTGATTGCGTGGCTGCTCTCCGGTGCCGGCAGGATGCCCTCGCATCTGGCGAAGTCTTCCGCAGCCTGGAATACTTCTGTCTGTTCATAGGCTCTGGCCTCGATGATGCCCTGATGATGCAGTTCGGATACGATCGGGCTCATGCCGTGGAAACGGAGACCGCCAGCATGGTTCGGCGAAGGAATGAACTGGCTGCCCAGCGTGTACATCTTCGCCAGCGGGCAGACTTCACCGGTATCGCAGAAGTCGTAGAGATACTTCCCGCGGGTCAGGGAAGGGCAGGAAGCCGGTTCCACTGCGATGATCTGGTAATCCTTCTCGCCCCGGAGCATTTCTCCCGCAAACGGGGAAATCAGACCGCCCAGGTTGGAACCGCCGCCGGCGCAGCCGATGATGATATCCGGGGTGACGCCGTACTTGTCCAGTGCCGCCTTCGTTTCCAGACCGATGATGCTCTGATGCAGGACAACCTGATTCAGAACGCTGCCCAGCACATAGCGGTAGCCCGGTGTGGAAGTGGCGACTTCCACCGCCTCGGAAATCGCACAGCCCAGGGAACCGGTGGTACCCGGATGTGCCTTCAGGATTTCCCGGCCGACTTCTGTTGTCTCAGATGGGGACGGGGTGACGGAAGCACCGTATGTCCGCATCACTTCCCGGCGGAACGGCTTCTGCTCATAGGAAACCTTCACCATGAAAACCTTCAGATCCAGGCCCAGGTAAGCGCAGGCCATGGACAGGGCAGTACCCCACTGGCCGGCACCGGTCTCTGTTGTGACACCGGTCAGGCCCTGCTTCTTCGCATAGTATGCCTGGGCGATGGCGGAATTCAGCTTGTGGCTGCCGCTGGTGTTGTTGCCTTCGAATTTATAGTAGATGTGCGCCGGTGTACCCAGCTTCTTCTCCAGGCAGTAAGCCCGGACCAGCGGGGACGGACGGTACATCTTGTAGAAATCTCTGATTTCCTGCGGGATGTCGAAGTATGCTGTGTCATTGTCCAGCTCCTGCTCCACCAGTTCTCTGCAGAACACATGCTCCAGTTCCTCTGCCGTCATCGGCTGGTGGGTGGCCGGGTTCAGCAGCGGTGCCGGCTTCTCCTTCATATCAGCCCGGACGTTGTAATACTGCTTCGGCATCTCATCTTCTGTCAGGTAGATCTTGTACGGGATCTCGTTTCTGTTGGCTGTCATTTTCATTCTCCTTCTGTTCATTTCGCTTCGAGAGTCGGGAAAGAGTATCAAAAAAACTCCTGTCCCTCGCTTCCATGCTGGGACAGGAGTTCGATTTCCTGCGGTGCCACCCGGCTTGACGTAATTACGTCCTCTCGTGCGTACTGACATACGCGAAATTTCGTCACGAAGTTGTTTCTCCGTCTCTCCTACTGGGCGTCCGGCATGCCGGATGCGGTTCAGTTCGCCCTCGGGAGTCCATTCGTCCCCGTCCTCGCACGCCGCCATCCCACCATCAGCGGCTCTCTCCTGTGCCGGTGTCTGAGGAGTACTACTCTCCGTCATCGGTTTCGGTTATGGCTGAATCATATCACCCGGCACGATGTTTGTCAACTGGATTTGTGCGGTTTGACAAAAAATAATTTTGATTTACGTTCCCATTGTGGAAAGTCCACAGAGTGGTAGAATGGGTAATGATGACAGATCCGGCAGGTTCCGGGTCGCAGGAAGACGAAGCGGGAAAGGAGCATCTGAGATGACGGAATACTATGATAAGGATTTCGATCCGAAGAAAGTGAAAGACGAATTGGTGGAGTGGATCCGGGGGTTCTTCCGGGACAACGGACCGGACTGCAAAGCGGTGGTGGCGATCAGCGGCGGCAAGGACAGCTCTGTGGTGGCGGCGCTGTGTGTGGAGGCACTGGGCAGAGACCGGGTCTTCGGTGTTCTGCTGCCGAACGGGGAGCAGAAGGATATCGATGCATCGAAAATGCTGGTATCCCATCTTCAGCTGGATCATGCTGTCGTGAATATCAGAAAGGCCTATGAAGGGGCCGTGTCGGAGATGAAAGCGGCGGGGATTGAACCGACGGAGCAGATGACCACGAATCTGCCGGCCAGGCTTCGTATGGCAGTGACGTATGCGGTGTCCCAGACCATGAACGGCAGAGTGGCCAATACCTGCAACCTGTCGGAGGATTGGGTCGGATATGCGACAAGGTACGGTGACGGAGCGGGAGACTTCTCGCCTTTGTCCCACCTCACGGTGCAGGAAGTCCGTGCAGTGGGCATGGAGCTGGGACTGCCGAAGGAACTGGTTTTCAAAACGCCGATCGACGGTCTGACGCCGCTGACGGATGAGGAAAAGCTGGGATTCACTTACGATACGCTGGATCGTTACATCCGCACCGGCGTCTGTGAGGATGCTGCCACGAAGGAAAGCATCGACCGGAAACACCGGGGAAATGTGTTCAAACTGAAGCTCATGCCGCAGTTCGAGTACGGCGGACCTGTGAAAGCGGCGGAGTAATTGAAGAAAATTTGCAGAAAGGAATGAATTTCCATAACAAATTCTTATATTTGGTATCAAATTAAGTTATTATTGATATAAGAATACTATCCATGAAAGTTTCTTAAAGTTGGTTTTAAATGTACTAAAACTTGAAACGGAATGAAACTTTCTGTAACCGATTCGTTAGGGTTAGGGCAGTTGAAACAGGTTATTTCCGCCGGCCCGGATGCGCCGGCGGAAGAGAAGGTCAAGGTTACAGGAGGATAGTAATGGAAACGATTATGGCACTGAGCAGCCGCATCAACGGTCTCGTCTGGGGAATCCCGATGCTGGTTCTGATGGTAGGCTGCGGCATCTTCATGTCTTCGAGGCTGGGCTTCGTACAGTTCCGCCGGTTCGGCTACACCATGCGGAACACGCTGGGAAAGATGTTTGACAAGACAGAGGTGGAAGACGGTGCGCTGTCCCCGGTGCAGGCGATGACCACCGCTCTGGCAGGCACCGTGGGAACCGGCAGTATCGCCGGTGTGGCAGGCGCCATCGCCCTGGGCGGCCCGGGCGCTGTATTCTGGATGTGGGTTGCCGCACTGTTCGGCATGTGCACGAAGTTCTCGGAGATCACGCTGGCAGTGCGTTACCGGGAAAAGAATGAAGACGGCGAGTGGATCGGCGGACCGATGTACTATATCAAGAACGGTCTGGGCAAGCATTGGAAATGGCTGGGAGGCCTGTTCGCATTCTTTGCGGCGTGTGCAGCCTTCGGAACCGGAAACATGGCACAGATCAACACCATCGCCACTTCCATCGGCTCCATCTTCAAGGCCTTCGATCCGGCGTTCACCGATGCACAGTTGAAGACGGTGTACATCGTGGTTGGTGTGGCCGGCGCAGCACTGACAGCTCTGGTGCTCTTCGGCGGTATGAAGAGAATCGGCGCTGTAACAGAGAAGCTGGTTCCGGTTATGGCGCTGGCATACGTGGCCTGCACGGCAATTGTAGTCTTCGGTCACATCGGACAGATCGGTTTCGTGTTCCGTCAGATTTTCCAGGGCGCTTTCAATCCGTCCGCCATCGGCGGCGGTATGGCCGGCGCTGCGATTCTGGCAGTGGCGAAGGCCGGCATCGGCAGAGGTGTATTCTCCAATGAGGCAGGTCTGGGAACCGCCCCGATCGCCCACGCATCCGCCAACGTCAAGCACCCGGTACAGCAGGGTATCTTCGGCATCTTCGAAGTATTTACTGCTACTTTCGTCATTTGCACGATGACAGCACTGGCGATTCTGATGTCCGGTATGGCGCCGCAGTTCTACGGCAAGTCCGCCGGCACAGATCTGACGATTCTGGCTTTCGGCACCACCATGGGAACGAAGATTGCCTCCATCGTTATTGCACTGAGCATCGCAATGTTCGCATTCTCCACCATTCTGGGCTGGGCGCTGTACGGTGTCCGCTCCATGGAGTTCCTGCTGGGTTCCAAGGCAGTCAAGCCGTATCAGGTGATTTACGTCCTGATGGTATTCGTCGGTGCGAACCTGGAACTGGCTCTGGTCTGGCAGATTGCCGATACCCTGAATGCGTTGATGGCAATCCCGAACCTGATTGCGGTCATTGCTCTGTCTCCGGAAGTGGTGCGACTGACAAAGGAATTCTTCAGCAGAGAAGATCAGAATGCAGAGAAGGAAAAGAAAGAAGAACTGGCTGCATAACTGCTGCGGCAGATTGAAATTGCAAACAAGTGCATCCACCCAATAGAAAGAGGAGCGGGAGAACGGGTAATCGTTCTCCCGCTCCTCTTTCTATTCCTCTTTCTGTCGGGGGTCTGGCGAGATGGACGTGATACCGGTGAGGGTCATGCAAGGGAGGGTGAAAAGCGGGATTGCTTGGCTGTTGGTGTATACAAATCACGGTTTTAATACAGATGAATATCTGGCGGCGGTTTTTTGTATACGAATCGTGATTGTATATTGCTGGAAGGTGCGGAATTGCCATTTTTTCTGTCTTCGCACCAAAATCACGGATGCCAGGGTGCGAAAACCAAATTAAATCTTGAATTAAATATTCACCGGCCGGATGAAGGTGCGGAATGGACAGAAATGCTCATTTCCGCACTATGTGATGGCGCATAGGTATCCGGGTAATTGAATGAAAATCCAAATGCATCGGGGATGGCGTCCCTGAATCTCCGCTGGGCGGATGATTCTCTCTGTCGGGTGAATATTGACTGATATTTCTGTGTCATTATGCATCCGCAGAAAATTAGCGCTGATTATTTAACTCGTTCCCGGATCGGTCGGGTGCGAAATCTGGAAAAAACGAGATTTCGCACCTGCCTGGAGCGTGCACGCATCGGAACGCACCTGCCTGTGGTGTGCACGCATCGGAATGCACTGCCTGGCGTGTGCACGCACCGAGTCGCACCTGCCTGTGGCGTGCACGCATTGGATTCCCGGCCGCCCCCGCCCGCCGCAGCAGAAGGGGAGCAGGACTACAGGCGGACCGCTGTTTCCAGGGCGAGCTTCATCATGTTCGTGAACTGATGCTCCCGCTGCTCCACTGTGGCCTTCTCATCCAATACGAAGTGATCGCTGATGGTCATGATGCCCAGCGCATTCCGGTGCAGGAAGGCGGCGTTGGCGTACAGTGCGGCGGCTTCCATTTCCACCCCCAGTACACCCATCTTCTGCCACGGTTTCCACCAGTCCGGATCCGCCTCATAGAAATGATCGCTGGACAGGACGTTGCCCGCCGTGTAACGGATGCCGGCTTCTTCTGCCGCCTCCATGCACGGCTTCAGAATTGAGAAACTGGCGGACGGGGTGAAGGCGCCATTCAGGCCGAACATGTCACAGTAGTTCGAATCGGTGGAGGCGGCCAGTGCCAGCACGACTTCTCCTACGTGGATGTCCGGATGAAAAGAACCGGCGGTGCCCACCCGGATGATGTTCTGTACTCCGTGCTGTTGGAAAAGTTCCCAGGAGTAGATTCCCATGGACGGCATCCCCATGCCGCTTCCCTGAACGCTCACCGGGACGCCTTTGTATGTACCGGAATAGCCGTACATGTTGCGGATTTCCGAGTAGCGCCGGGGAGCGTCCAGGAAATTCTCGGCGATAAACTTCGCCCGGAGAGGATCTCCGGGCATCAGAACCGTTTCTGCAACCGGAATTTCTTCGCTGGCTGTGATATGAAGTGACATAATGACCTCCTGTAAACATAATGATGTACGATGGACGTACTGCAGACGTGCGATAACAGATACTTCCTCTCCACTATAGCACGGATGCTCCCACGTAAAAAGCCGATGGGAGACACACCATCGGCTTTCGCTGCTGTAATAGCAATGTGTACCCCAGCAGGTACACTCTGTGGGGACGGGTGAGATTTTACTTACCAGCTTTCGCTGCGTTAAGCGCTTTCGTTATCTGGGATACCTTTCTGCTCGCCTGCTGCTTGGAAATCGTGTGCTTCGCAGCTGCCTGCTTCAGGCGCTTCTCTGCATGCGTTCTCTTCTCGGCCGCAGCGTCCAGGTCACCGGAAGCGATCGTCTTGTTGTAATCCTTCATGATAGCCTTCAGCTCGTCCTTCACGGCTCTGTTCTGAGCAGTCTTCTTCTCGATAACTTTGATTCTCTTCTTTGCGGATTTAATATTAGCCATTGTTTACCCCCACTAATAAATTCAGCTTTTTAGAAATAAAATTCGCAGTGACAAGTATACAATGAAATACAACGCAATGCAAGGGTTTTCCCCGCTTTTCTCCAGGCAATCGGGCCGCCTCAACGTAAAGGGGACAGATTATATGGGCCTGTTTAAGAGAAAAGAAAAAACACTTTCTCCGGAGGAATGCGCAGCGAAGGAAGAGAACCGGCGGATGCTGGAGCAGTTTCAGGTAACGAAAGCCTGGGGGATCAAGAAATATCCCACGGCGATGCAGTTTATCTATGGTGAGACACACAGGTGATTCGCAGTGGCGGAGGGTCCTGTGGACACCTTCCCGGAGAGGGAACCATATGTGATCCGCTTCGACCAGGCGGACAGTGTGGCCGTGGAAGTCGACGAATACTGGTCTGCGTCCGTGGACCGGATGAGATGAAACAAAAAAAGCAGGGGCTGTCCGTTCGAGCAAGGGAACCCGCCGTTCCCCGGTTCGGACAGGCAGTCCTGCTTTCCTGTTCCGGGAAACGTTTACAATCCGCCCCGGTATTGGTAAAATAGAAAGGTATATAGAAATCACACAGAAACCAAACAGAAGTGCGCTGCCCCGGGGCCTTCGGGGGAGGACGGGCGGCGAATCAGGGAAGAAATTATATGAATCACGATAACGACTATCAGAAATATATTCGAAACTTCAGCATCATTGCCCACATCGACCATGGCAAGTCCACCCTGGCCGACCGGATGATCGAGAATACCGGTCTGGTGTCGAAGCATGATATGAAGGAGCAGTTCCTGGATAACATGGACCTGGAGCGGGAGCGGGGAATCACCATCAAGCTGCAGACCAGCCGGCTGGTCTTCCCCTCCGCAGACGGACACGAGTATATCTTCAATCTGATCGATACCCCGGGGCATGTGGACTTCAACTACGAGGTGTCCCGCAGCCTGGCCGCCTGTGAGGGGGCGGTGCTGGTGGTGGATGCCACCCAGGGCGTGGAGGCCCAGACCATGGGCAACGTCTATCTGGCGATCAACGAAGACCTGGAGATTCTGCCTTGTCTGAACAAGATGGATCTGGCCAGTGCCCGTCCGGAAGAGACGAAGGAAGAAATCGAGGAGATGATCGGAATCGATGCGGAGAACGCACCGGAAGTTTCTGCGAAAACCGGAATGGGGATTCAGGAACTTCTGGAGCGGATTGTCACAGACATTCCCCATCCGGAGGGGGATGTGGATGCGCCGCTGAAGGCGCTGATCTTCGATTCGGCTTACGATAATTACAAGGGTGTGGTGATTTATGCCCGGCTCTTCGAGGGTTCGGTGAAGGTGGGAGACACCATTCACATGATGGCCACGAAGAAGAATTATGAGGTCACAGAAGTGGGGGTCATGGCGCCGGGTCATGTACCGACGAAATTCCTCCGGGCCGGCGATGTAGGCTATATCGTGGCGGCTATCAAGCAGGTCCGGGATGCCCGGGTGGGAGACACCATCACCCTGGCGGACCGCCTGACGGAAAAGGCGCTTCCGGGCTACAAGAGGGTTCAGCCTATGGTTTACTCCGGGATCTACCCGGCGGAAGGGGAGAACTATGAATCCGTGAAGGACGCGCTGGAGAAACTGCAGGTGAACGACGCTTCCCTGCTGTTTGAACCGGAGACCTCCGCAGCGCTGGGATTCGGCTTTCGCTGCGGTTTTCTGGGACTACTGCACATGGAAGTCGTGGTGGAACGGCTGGAGAGAGAATTCAACCTGTCTGTCATCACCACTTCCCCGAGCGTTGTATACCGGGTGGTTATGACTGACGGAACGGTGCGGATGATTCAGAATCCGACCAATCTGCCGGACCCGTCGGAAATCGATCACATCGAAGAACCGATTGTGAAGGCGGACATCATGCTGCCGAAGGAATACGTGGGATCGATCATGGAGATCTGCCAGAACCGCCGGGGTGTGATGAAGGGCATGGAATACATCACCACAGACCGGGTGGAGCTGCACTACGAGATGCCTCTGAATGAGGTGATCTACGATTTCTTCGACGCTCTGAAGTCCCGGACCAAGGGGTACGGCTCCCTGGACTATGAATTCCTTCGCTATGAGAAGTCCGATCTGGTGAAGATGGATGTACTGCTGAACAAGGATATGGTGGACGCCTTCTCCATGATTGTCCACCGTTCCGAGGCGTACGCCCGGGGGCGGTTCGTCTGCAAGAAACTCAAGGAAGTTATTCCGATGCATCAGTTCGAGGTGCCGGTGCAGGCGGCAGTAGGACAAAAAGTAATTGCCAGAGAGACCGTTCGGGCGTACCGGAAGGATGTAATCGCCAAGTGCTACGGCGGCGATATTTCCCGGAAAAAGAAACTGCTGGAGAAGCAGAAGGAAGGTAAGAAACGGATGCGTCAGTTCGGAAAGGTGGAGGTGCCTCAGGAGGCGTTCACCGCTGTGCTGAAGTATGACGATGATAAGTAGGACGGATAATCAGGAAGGAAGCCGGCAGCGATTCCGCTGCCGGCCCGTTTTTCGGAAAGGGCGTATCATGAAAAAGAAACTGGGCATCTACATCCATATCCCGTTCTGTCTCTCCCGCTGCGGGTACTGCGGATTCTATTCCAACAGCGTGGGAAGCGGCGTCGTGGATGTGCCGGTTCCGATGAAGGGACTGCCGGAGCCGGGCGGAGACCCGGAACTCAGTGTGGTGTCTCTCCCGGCAGCGCTGGTGATGAAATCGTATTACGAGGGAATCCTGGAAGAGATCGACCGGACAGGGAAGAAATACGGGGGCCGGTATGTGGCGGATTCCATTTTCTTCGGCGGCGGCACGCCTTCGCTGCTGGAACCGAAATGGATCCGTTTCATGGTGGAACGGATCCGGGAACGGTTCGGCCTGACGCCGGATGCGGAGATTACACTGGAATCGAACCCGAAAACACTGGATCTGAAGAAGCTCCGTCAGATGCGTGCGGCGGGGGTGAACCGCCTCAGCATCGGACTGCAGTCCCTCTCTCCGAAGGTGCTGGGAATTATGAACCGGGTACATACTCCGGAGGATTTTCTCCGCTGTTATCATGATGCCCGGCATGCGGGATTCCACAATATTAATGTAGATATTATGTTCGCCGTGCCGGGGCAGTCCCCGGCAGACTGGATGGACACACTGGCTCAGGTGCTGGCGCTTCAGCCGGAGCATCTGTCCTTCTACAGCCTTCAGATTGAGGAGGGCACCCGGTTCTATGAGGATTACCGGGCGGGGCGGCTGGCGCTGCTGGATGATGAGACGGACCGGGCCATGTACCACAAGGGACTGGAGCGGATCCGGGCGGCGGGATACCGCCACTACGAGATCTCCAATGCGGCGAAACCCGGTTTCGAGTGCCGGCATAATCTGAAATACTGGCATTTTCAGGAGTACCTCGGGCTGGGAGCGGCGGCCAGTTCCTTTCTGGAGGGCCGCCGCATCACCCGGGCGTCTGACCTGCTGTACCGCTCGCTCCCGCCGGCGGAAGATCACGAAAATTCATTTGAAGACGATACGGGCGAGTATGCATTCACAGCCCTGCGTCTTTTGGAAGGGATCCGGTACCGGGATTTCGAGGCGCGCTTCGGCAGGCCGTTCCGGGATGTTTTCGGGGGACGCTGGGGGGAACTGGACGAATTCTTCCGGATGGGAGAACTGACAGAGGATGAAGAGGGACTCCGGCTCACGGAGAAGGGCATCGATATCTCCAACCGCATCATGGAAGTGTTCGTATAATGTTCGTATAGAAGGATCTGTCTCGAAAAACTTCCGAAGAAATGGTTGACATCGGGAGAGCCTGGGCATATATTATATACAGTGTTTAGCACTCGAGAACGATGAGTGCTAACAAGGGGTGATGAGAATGGAATTGACAGAAAGAAAACTGAAAATCCTCCAGGCAATCATCAATGATTATGTGATGTCTGCGGAACCGGTTGGTTCCAGAACTCTGGCCCGGGAGTTTAACAATGTCATCAGTCCGGCGACGATCCGGAATGAGATGAGCGATCTGGAGGCCATGGGGTATCTGACCCATCCCCACACGTCCGCCGGACGGGTTCCGTCGGACAAGGCATATCGCCTCTATGTCAACGATATGATGGGACGGGAGGAACTGCCGGAGGAATCGAAGCGGAGAATCCGGGAAACGCTCCGGGCTGATGTGAAGGAACTGGACCGGACGATTCAGCATGCTGCGGAGCTGCTGTCCGAGATTACGAATCTGGCGTCCTTCGCCATGAGTCCGACGCAGAAGCAGGACAAGCTGGAATATGTGAACCTGATTCCGGTGGATGCACGGCAGATCGTGCTCATGACCATTGCGGAGAGCGGGAAATCCTCCAGCAGTCTGCTCCGGGTAGATGTGCCATATACTCAGGAGACACTGAATGTCATTGCGAAGAGTCTGACCTATGATTACAAGGGAAAGAATCTGACCGATGTACTCCGGGAGAATCTGGCCACCGATGCCAGAACGGACATCACGGCGATGAGTCAGCTGACGAAGAACATCATGCCGAACTTCCTGAAAACCCTGGAAAGTCTGCTGAACATCAACCTGTACATGGACGGTATTGCGAATATTTTCGATCTGCCGGAGTTCAGTGACACCCAGCGGGCGAAGGGGTTCGTTTCCAAGTTCGAAAACGAGGGACGGACGAACTTCCTGAAAGAACTGACAGACCGGGATGACGGCGTGATCGTGACGATCGGCGACGAAAACCCGGATGTGGATATGAAGGACTGTTCCGTGATCACGGCGACGTATCATGTGAACGGGAAGTATGCGGGAAAGATCGGTGTTATCGGACCGACCCGGATGAATTATGGGAGAGTTACGTCGGTCATGCAGTACCTGACAGAAAATCTGAACGATGCTTTCCGGATGGATGATGAGGAGGATAACGATGAGCGATGAAGAAATGAAGAAGGCTGCGGGCATTTCCGACGAGACTGCAGAACAGGCGGAAGCCGGTGCTTCTGATGCGGAAGAGTCCGTTTCCGGCGCCGACGATGCCGGAGATGGGAAGAATGCAGATGCCGGAGAGGCCGAAAGCCGGAACGAAAAGAAAGAAGAGTCCCGGGAAGATGAGGCTGAGAAGAACGAAAGCGAAGAGAGCGGCGATGAGAAATACATGCGTCTGATGGCGGATTTCCAGAATTACAAGCGCCGGACCGAGAAGGAGAAGGCGGAAGTATTCTCCTACGCCAACGAGAAGATCGTTACGGAACTGCTGTCGGTGCTGGACAACTTCGAGAGAGCCCTGGCCCAGGAGTCGGCGGATGAGAAGTACGCCGAGGGCATGGAGCTGATCTTCCGGCAGATGCGCGATGTACTCACGAAGGCGGGGCTTGCGGAAATCGATGCGGTGGGAAAGGAGTTCGATCCTAATTTCCATCATGCGGTGATGACCGATGACAATGCGGATTTCGAAAGCGGTCAGGTCACTGCGGTTCTTCAGAAGGGCTACACCCTTCATGATAAGGTGATCCGGCCGGCCATGGTCCGGGTGAATAGTTAACTGATATCCCGGGGCCCGGGCAGGGTCCTTCAAGATATATCCAATATAGTGATCCATCGAATCCGGATCCTGAATCCGGGTTTTTAGAAATGTAGGAGTCAGAGGAGGCAATCAATATGGCTAAGGTAATCGGAATAGATCTTGGTACAACGAACAGCTGCGTATCCGTACTGGAAGGCGGCGAACCGACTGTTATCACGAATGCGGAAGGAAACAGAACCACACCGTCCGTCGTCGGTTTTGCGAAGAACGGCGAGAGACTGGTGGGTGAGACGGCGAAGAGACAGGCTGTCACGAATCCGGACAGAACGATTTCTTCCATCAAGCGTCACATGGGTGAAAACTACAAGGTGACCATCGACGGGAAGGACTACACACCGCAGGATATCTCTGCGATGATCCTGACGAAACTGAAGAACGATGCGGAAGCATATCTGGGTGAGAAGGTATCCGAGGCGGTCATCACTGTACCGGCATACTTCTCCGACGCACAGAAGCAGGCGACGAAGGACGCCGGCAGAATTGCAGGACTGGATGTGAAGAGAATCATTAACGAGCCGACAGCGGCAGCGCTGGCTTACGGCCTGGACAAGGAAAACGGATCCCAGAAGGTTCTGGTATACGATCTGGGCGGCGGCACATTCGATGTCTCTGTTCTGGAACTGGGAGACGGTGTCTTCGAAGTACTGGCAACCAACGGTGATACCCACCTGGGCGGCGATGACTTCGACAATGCGGTTATGAATTACCTGGCAGATGAGTTCGCCAAGGAAAACGGCGTTGACCTGAGACAGGACAACATGGCACTGCAGAGACTGAAGGAAGCGGCAGAGAAGGCGAAGAAGGAACTGTCCAGCGCCCAGACCACCAATGTCAACCTGCCGTTCATCACGGTAACGGCAGACGGTCCGCTGCACATGAATATGGATATCACCCGTGCGAAGTTCGATCAGCTGACCGCTGACCTGGTCAACCGGACCATCGAGCCGATGCAGAAGGCGATGGCGGATGCGAAAGTGACGAACGCCGACATCTCCAAGGTCATCATGGTAGGCGGTTCTTCCCGTATCCCGGCGGTACAGGAAGCCGTGAAGAGAGTTACTGGAAAGGAGCCGTTCAAGGGAATCAACCCGGATGAATGTGTCGCCATCGGTGCTTCCATCCAGGCCGGCGTTCTGACCGGTGAGGTCAACGACGTTCTGCTGCTGGATGTCACACCGCTGTCTCTGTCCATCGAAACACTGGGCGGTGTTGCCACGAAGCTGATCGAAAGAAATACAACGATTCCGACCAGAAAGAGCCAGATCTTCTCCACTGCTGCGGATAATCAGACTGCGGTTGACATTCATGTCATGCAGGGTGAGCGGGAAATGGCTGCAGACAACATCACACTGGGCCGCTTCCAGCTGACCGGCATCGCTCCGGCGCCGCGCGGCATTCCGCAGATCGAGGTAACCTTCGACATCGATGCAAACGGCATCGTCAACGTCAGCGCCAAGGATCTGGGTACAGGCAAGGAACAGAAGATCACAATCACTTCTTCCACGAACCTGTCGGAGGAAGAAATTAACCGTAAGGTGAAGGAAGCCCAGCAGTACGAGGCGGAAGACAAGAAGAAGAAGGAGGCCGTGGAAGAGCGGAACAAGGCTGAGAACCTGGTTTACCAGACAGAAACCACGCTGAAGAACGTGGAAGGAAAGATTGATCCGTCCGAGAAGACAGAACTGGAGAACCTGAAGAATGATCTGCAGTCTGCGCTGAATGCAAATAACCCGGATGACATCAAGGCGAAGGAAGACGCTCTGATGGCGAAGCTGAATGAAGTATCCACCAAGCTGTATCAGCAGGCGGGTGCACAGGCACAGCAGAACCAGCAGGCAGGCCCGGACATGGGCGGCCAGGCGGGCCCGAACATGGGCGGTCAGGCAGGTCAGAACCAGGGTCAGCAGAATAACGGCGGATTCAATGATGACAACGTTGTGGATGCAGACTACACTGTGGTAGACGACGATAAGTAGAAAGTAAGAGGGGAGCCGGTACGGTATGGCAGAGAATAAGCGCGATTATTATGAGGTCCTCGGGATCCAGAAGGGCGCCAGTGACGATGAGATCAAGAAAGCGTTCCGGAAGATGGCGCTGAAGTATCATCCGGACCGCAATCCGGGGGACAAGGAAGCCGAGGAGAAGTTCAAGGAAGTCAACGAGGCTTACGGCGTTCTGTCAGACCCGGAGAAGAAGGATAAGTATGACCGATTCGGATTCGCGGGAGTGGATCCGAATGCGGGATTCGGCGGCGGCGCCGGCGGCGGATTCAGCGGTTTCGGTGACTTCGGAGACATCTTCAGTGATATCTTCGGCGGCGGCGGATTCGGCGGATTCGGCGGGTTCGGCGGCGGTGCACAGCGCAGGAATCAGCCTCAGAAGGGCAGAGACCTGCAGGCGGGCGTCCAGATCAAGTTCGAAGAGGCGGCCTTCGGAACGAAGAAGACCATCCAGCTGAACAAGTATGTGAAGTGCAAGACCTGCTCCGGAGAAGGGACGGCGCCGGGAACCCACAAGCGCACCTGTTCCCGGTGCGGCGGTTCCGGTGTCATCACCCAGGTGCGGAAGACCATGCTGGGCCAGATGCAGACCCAGTCTCCGTGTCCGGACTGTAACGGGACGGGCTCCGTGATCGACACACCGTGCAGCGATTGTCACGGCACCGGAAAGGTGAAGAGCCGGGTGAAGATCGAGGTCAACATCCCGGCAGGAGTGGATAACGATTCCGTGATTCCGATCCGGGGACAGGGTGAGCCGGGAGAGAACAACGGACCGAACGGCGATCTCTATGTGGTGATCAAGGTCAAGCCCCACGAGATTTTCCAGAGAAACGGAAGCGACATTCGTCTGGAAATTCCGATCAGTTTCGATCAGGCAGCCCTGGGCGATGAGATCGTGGTACCGACGCTGGACGGAAAGATTCAGTACAGGGTGCCGGCAGGCACACAGCCGGGAACCACATTCCGCCTGAAGGGAAAGGGCATCCGGAATATCCGGACCGGCCGCCCGGGAGACATGTACGTCACGGTCACCGTGGAGGTGCCGACGAAGTTGAACAGCGCACAGAAGAAGGCGGTCCGCACCATGGCGGAGCACTTGAAAGAAGGAAGCTGTTACAAGAAAAAGCAGAGCTTCTCCGACAAGGTGAAGAAGTTCTTCGAATAAGGATCCGATTCCCCGGCTGGGGAACGGAAGGAGGGAAGCCCCGGGAAGCAGAGAAACCTGCTTCCCGGGGCTTCCTGCTTCGACGGGGCGGAACCGGATCCCGGGGCATCTTTTTTCTTGTGATTTCTGTGCACAGTTTCTCTTTTTTTTCCTTCTGAGTGCGTATATAATGTTATGATGGTATGCCGGAATGGAGAGAGTTCTCCGGCATATGCCGGCTATGGCCGGTGATCCGCTGGTTTTCATGGGGCAGGAGAGCTGCCCGGTTGGAAAGGATGTGCCGATGGCAAGAAATCTGGTGGAACTCCGCCACATAACGAAAGTGTATGATGACAATGTCGTTCTCGACGATCTGAGTCTGGATGTGGGTGAAAACGAATTCATCACTCTTCTGGGACCTTCCGGCTGTGGGAAGACCACAACCCTTCGGATCGTGGGCGGGTTTGAAAAACCCGACAGCGGCAGTGTTTTTTTTGAGGGAAAAGACATTACGGATATGCCGCCGAATCAGCGTCAGCTGAACACGGTGTTTCAGAAATATGCGCTGTTTCCGAATATGAACGTGGGGCAGAACATCGCCTTCGGACTGCGGATCCGGGGCAAGTCCGACGCCTATATCCGGGACAAGATCCAGTATGCCCTGAAGCTGGTGAATCTGCAGGGATTCGAACGCCGGAAAGTTGAGTCTTTGTCCGGCGGACAGCAGCAGAGAATTGCCATCGCCCGGGCTATCGTGAACGAGCCGAAACTGCTGCTGCTGGATGAGCCCCTGGGGGCCCTGGATCTGAAGCTGCGGGAGGACATGCAGTATGAGTTGATTCGGCTGAAGGAGGAGCTGGGTATCACATTCCTCTACGTCACCCACGATCAGGAAGAGGCGCTGACCATGAGTGACAAGGTGGTTGTGCTGAATAATGGCTACATTCAGCAGATGGGCACGCCGGAGGAGATTTACAACGAACCGCAGAATGCCTTTGTGGCGGATTTCATCGGTGACAGCAATATTGTGGACGGCATCATGCTGGAAGACCGGCTGGTGGAAATCCAGGGGCAGAAGTTCGAATGTGTGGACACCGGGTTCGGCGTGAAGGAGCCGGTGGATGTCATGATCCGTCCGGAAGACCTGATCGTCGGGAAACCGGGGGAAGGACAGATGGACGGTGTGGTGACCCACAACGTGTTTATCGGTGTGCACTACGAGATGGAGATTATGGCCAACGGGTTTGAGTGGCTGGTTCAGAACACGGTCAGCTATGCCGTGGGTGAGCATGTCAGCCTCAGCGTGATTCCTTACAACATCCAGATCATGCACAAGCCGAAGACGAAGGAAGCCGAAGCGTTCAGCATGGACGATTACGACAGTTAGGAGGGAACTATGGCAAAGAAATTACCTGCGGCGCCTTTCCTGCTGTGGATCCTCTGCGGGACACTGATTCCGCTGCTGATGGTTTTTTACTATGGATTTACGGACCGTACCGGTGCGTTTACGATGAATAACATTCTGGCGATTTTCCAGCCGGTGCATCTGAAGGCGCTGGGGCTGTCCCTGCTGCTGTCTCTGATCAGTACAGTGATCTGCATGGTGCTGGCGTATCCGCTGGCCCTGGTGCTCAGGTACAGCAGTTTCGGAAAGAAAGGCTTCATCATCTTCATTTTCATCCTGCCGATGTGGATGAATTTCCTGCTCCGGACCATGGCCTGGCAGGTCATTCTGGAGCGGAACGGAATTTTCGAGATCATGCTCCGGCATCTCCACCTGCCGATGCCGGCGATTATCAATACGCCGGCGGCGATCGTGCTGGGTATGGTGTACGATTTTCTGCCTTTCATGGTACTGCCGATCTACAATTCGCTGATGAAAATCGATGAGAATCTCATTGAAGCGGCCTATGACCTGGGAGCAACGAAATGGACCGTTTTCCGGTTCGTCATCGTTCCTCTGACGGTGCCGGGGGTTGCCAGCGGCGTGACGATGGTGTTCGTTCCGTCCCTGACCACCTTCGTTATTTCCAACATTCTGGGCGGTGGAAAGATTTTCCTGATCGGAAACATCATTGAACAGGAATTCACCACCAGCGCCAACTGGAACCTGGGTTCCGGCATATCCCTGGTCATGATGCTGTTCATCGTGATCAGTATGACTGCTCTGTCCAGACTGGATCGTTCAGGGGAGGGAACGTACTTATGAAGAGATATTTTCGTACACTCTATCTCATCATCATTCTGCTGTTTCTGTACCTGCCGATCCTGACGCTGGTGGTGCTGTCCTTCAATTCCTCCAAGTCCATGTTCGCCTGGCGGGGACTGTCCCTCCGGTGGTACCGGGAAATGTTCCACGATACCATGATTCTTCATGCGGTGTGGAATACATTTTCCATCGCCGTCGTTTCCTCGGTGATCGCTACGATCATCGGGGTGCTGGCCTGTGTGGGCATCATGAATATGAAGAAGCGCACCCAGAGCGTGATCATGGGGCTGAACAATATCCCGCTGCTGAATGCGGATATCGTCACCGGTATTTCCCTGATGCTGGCTTTCATCGCCTTCGGGTTCTATCTGAACTGGGGGACCGTGCTGCTGGCCCACATCACCTTCAGCATCCCTTATGTGATCCTGTCTGTGATGCCGAAGATGAAGCAGATCGGGCGGCAGAGCTTCGAGGCGGCTCTGGATCTGGGGGCTGCGCCGGTATACGCATTTCGGAAGGTGGTTCTGCCGGAACTTCGGCCGGGCATCATCTCCGGATTTCTCCTTGCCCTCACCATGTCGGTGGATGACTTTGTGGTCACCCATTTCACCCGGGGTGCCGGCATTAACACCATCTCCACACTGATCTATTCCCAGGTGAAGGTGGGCATCCGGCCGACGCTTTTCGCCCTGTCCACGGTGATATTCATTCTGGTGCTGGCGGTGCTGCTCGTTGCCAACTACGCCGGGAACCGGGAGATTGAGGATGAGTTCATTTACGAGACGGCCCAGGGTTAGGCGAAAGGACAAAAGAAAAGATCGGGCTCCGGTCGAAAGGAGGAATATCATGTTCCGGAAACCAAATAGACGGATCATCAGTCTGCTGCTGGTTCTGCTCATGACCGTTCTGACGGCCCTTCCGCTGGCTTCCTGCGGAAGGAAGAACCAGAACGAAGTGGCTGTGTTCACAGCCGGCGATTACATCGACCCGGCGGTGGTGAAGCAGTTCACGAAGGAGACGGGGATCAAGGTGGTGCTGGATACCTTCGATACAAACGAGGAGATGTATCCGGTGATCAAGAATCAGGCGGGGGTGTACGACGTTATCTGCACCAGTGATTATATGGTGGAGCGGATGCGCGGCGAAGGCCTGCTCCAGAAGATCGACTTCTCGAAGGTGCCGAACAACCGGTATATCGGCAGCCGCTACAAGGCCATCGCCGACCGTGCCTACGACCCGGGAAACCATTACTCTGTGCCGTATCAGTTCGGTGTGCTGGGCATCATGTACAACACGAAGAAGATTCCGAAAGGATCCGTCACTTCCTGGAACGATCTGTGGAATCCGAAATACAAGGGGAAACTGCTGATGCAGGATTCCCTCCGGGATACGCTGGCTGCGGCGCTGAAGGCGCAGGGGCACTCGCTGAATACGAAGAAGGAATCGGACCTGAAGCAGGCTGTCCGCTACCTGATCCGGCAGAAGCCGCTGGTGTATAAGTACGCCAATGACTCTGCCCGGGACCTGCTGCTGGGAGGGTCCGCCGATATCGGTGTTGTGTGGAACGGCGAGATGCTGTACAGCCAGAAGCTGAATCCGGCCCTGGATTTCGTCATCCCGAAGGAGGGCACGGAAGTGTTCATCGATGCGTGGGTCATTCCGAAGAATGCGTTCCATGTGTCCAATGCGGAGAAGTGGATTAACTTCATGTGCCGGCCGGATATTGCCTATAAGAACTTCAAGTATCTGACCTATGCCACACCGAATGAGGGGGCCAGGAAGAAAATGCCGAAGAAAATCCGGGAGAATCAGAAACTGTTCCCGCCGGACAGTGCCCTGAAAAAGAGTGAAGTCCTCCGGGATCTGGGCCCGGACGGAGATGATCTGTATTCCATGTACTGGAAAACGTATAAGTCGGAAAACTAAGAAGACGAAAAAAAGCGTGGGTGCCTCCGGACGATGGTTCATTCGTTCGGGGCACCCCGTTATTTCTCTTCCGTCAGCAGCAGAGGCAGAGAGGGATCGTGGAGCACAGCAGGCCGGTGGCTGCGGCGTCTCCCATGGAGGAATAGCCCTGGGCGCCGGAATACCCACGGTACATATTTCCCGCATTCTGCATCTGGTTGTAGGCGGCCCGGTATTCTGCATTGGACGGATCCTGCTCCATGGCTTTCTGAACGTTGGAGATTCCCTCGGCGATCAGCCCCTTCGAGTAGGAAATGACGCCCCGGAGGAACAGCCATTCCGCCTCCTGGGAACGTTCCGGAATGGACTGAAGCAGGCGTTCCGCCGCTCCGATATCGCCCCGGTTGATGCAGGAGCGGATCTGATTATATACCGGGGAACTGCTGCTGTAGGACCCGTAATTCCCCGATCCGTAGCCTGCCTGTCCGCTGCCGTAGGCGCTGCCACCGGCATATCCGCCGCTGAACGGCTGGGCGCCGTACGGAGAAGCGCCGTTCCCGGCCCCGCTGCTCTTCATCAGCAAATCATAGGCCTCATTCACTTCCTGGAGTTTCTCCTGGGCCAGGTCTGCCAGGGGATTCCCCTGATACTTGTCCGGGTGATATTTCTTCACCAGTTCCATGTACGCTCTTCTGATTTCATCCTTAGATGCGCTCCGGCTTACACCCAGCACTTCATATGGATCTTTCGATGTCATTCTGCTCTGCCTTTCGTTGTGCTATGTCGTTCTTCCTGTCGCTGTATGACGGATCCAGAACCTGGTCGGTCTTCCGACGGAGGCCCAGATAGAGGATGTTATTCAGCAATTCCCGGTTCTTCCGGATGTCCAGCAGCTCGTAGGCGTCGGTCATCCGGCCCAGATGGTGGTACAGTACGGGCCGGATCTCTTCCCGTATCAGGGCTTCATCCTGTCCGCCGTCCGCTGCCGCCAGAAGCGGATTATAGGCACCGCTGGAGCGGTCCTTCTCCAGATCATCCGCCGCATCCAGCAGGTAAATCCATCTGCCCAGATGGGACGAAAACTCGCTGACAATGCGGCGGACGTTCGCATCCGCCCCTGTCTGCCGGAGCCTGCCGTCGAAAACCGTCTGCATCACCTTCGCGAAAGCTTCTGCCGGAAGGTCCGGCCTGCTGCAGTTCTGCTCTTCCAGAGCCCCCAGAGCTTCCAGGGCTTCCCGGATCCCTGCGGCGGTTTCCGGGTGATTTCCCCGGGCCTTCTGATATGCCCTGTGTAGTCCCGGGGCCGAGGCGGTCTTCAGCAGGCGCTCTGAGAGCGGATCCCGGTCTGTGTCCCGGTCCTTCCGGTCATCCAGATAGTTTTCCCAGCCCAGCAGCGCCATCATGTCTGCCGCATAGGCCAGAACGGGATCATATACCACATTCTTCTTCCGGACGGGATGGGCGATGCAGTGCTCCTGCCGGATGGTCTCCGGCCCTTCCTCCAGTGCGCCCAGAAACAGACCCAGGAAGGCCATGTCATAACTGAGACCCAGGCGAAGGAGCTGCCCGTAATCCCTGCCTGCCTGCTTGCAGAGCCCGCAGTACCATCCGTTGTAAATGGCGAACTCCCGGAGCCTGAGTTCCGGCTTCTCCGCTTCGATGTATCCCAGCATAATCATACCCCTTATAATCAATTCTATCATAGGATATCAATATGATTCTTAGATAACGGGAATGTGATGGTAATGTGTGGCGGACGGTTTGACACCCTGCGGCGAAATATGCTATGATAAAAACATGTTTCTTAAGATTTCTTAAGTACACGGCGTTCCTGTTGGGGGAAGGGCGCCGGAATGGGATGACAGAGAAGAAAACAGAAGGGGGAAGAGATGAACAGGAAAACCGTTTCAAGGAATGCGATATCGTTTCTGGTATCGCTTTTTCTGGTGCTCTCGACGGCGTTGGTCATCGGAGAATTGACATCTTACGGGAAGACCACCAGCACGGTGGACGGAACGAAGTACACGCATCTGAGTCGGTACCAGAGCGACCGGTACCGGGTGTTCGACGGGATTGATGTATCCTGGTGGCAGTACACGAACAACTGGGAGAAAATCAAGAACGACGGCGTGGATTTCGCTATCATCCGCTGCGGATACACCGGCATGAGCGGCAGCTTCAAGATGGTGGAGGATTCCACTTTCGAGAGAAATCTGGTCAATGCCGTGAATAACGGGGTGAATGTGGGGGTTTACTATTATTCCCTGGCAACGAACCAGAGCGAGGCGGCGAAAGAGGCGAATTTCGTCGTCTCTCTGCTGAAAAAATATGAAGACCGTTACGGAATCCGGGTCAATATGCCGGTGGTCATGGACTATGAATTCACCAACGGCGACCGGGGCGGAGCGGCATATAACAAGGCGAAGAATTCCAATGGAGTCGCCTATGCACGGGCGAAGATGACGAATATTGCGGTGAAGTGGCTGGATACCGTGGAGGACGCCGGTTATACGCCCATGTTCTACAGTTACCGGAACATGGTGGATCCGTCCTTTAATTCCGGCTACAAGTTCAATATGTCGAAAATCAACGGCAGCAATCAGTATCCGTTCTGGCTGGCCCAGTACAGTACCACGAACGCCTACAGTGGAAATGTCACCATGTGGCAGTACACCAGCAGTGGCTCCGTGAACGGCACCGGCAGTTCCCGGACGGACCGGAATTTCTACTATTATGACACCAACGGCAGCGGCACGAAGAGCGGAACGAAGAGCATCCGGGACTGCAGTATTCAGCTGGCTTACTCGGAGATGAAGTACGACGGAGACCCGAAGGAACCGTACGTTACGGTGAAAGACGGGGATCAGGTACTGACAAAAAACAAGGACTACACGGTCGCCTATTTCAACAACCGGAAGAAGGGAACGGCCAGCGTGGTCGTCCAGGGAATCGGCAGGTATTCCAACGATATGATGAAGACGTTTACCGTCGGATCGGAGAACCGCTCCGACGGCGGCGCCGGCAATACCATTACGCCGGATACGCCGAAATCCTGGTCCACTTCTCTGGATGCCGATCAGGATACGCTGACCGTCCGGTGGAACCCGTCGGCCAATGCGACGGACTACACGGTGGCCTACCGGGTGAACAACGGTTCCTGGAATACCGTGTCCACCAACCAGACGAATTACGTTCTGGAACTGGACGAGGACGATCTGGTGGATGTGAAGGTACGGGCGGAGAACCGGAGCTCCGGGACGTCCTACAGCAGCAGCTATACCACAGAGAAGCACCGCTTCATCGGGGATGCGGATGCATCCACCTCCCTCAGCATGAAGACGAAGGTCATGACGCTGAAACTGCCGAAACTGACCGCCGGTGTTTCCTCTGCCCAGCAGAGCTATGACGTGAAGATCAGCACAGACGGGGGTTCATACAAGACCCGGAAGGCATCCGGAAGTTCCCTGCCGATCAGCGTTGCTTCCGGGAAACGTTATGCGGTGAAGCTGTGTCCGGCGCCTACCGTGGGCGGCACCCGGTATGTGGGCGGCTACGGCAGTACTTCCCGCCGGTATGCAGTGCAGAATACGATTCACACCGTGTCCGGATTCGACGGAAAGGCACTGGTGACCTTCGATCATCAGGAGGGAACCGGCGTACAGCTGAACTACGCCGCCAAGTCCAGCATGTCCGGTGCGAAGACGAAGAATCTGAGTTCCGGCGCCACCAATGCAACGGTGACCGGACTGGGAACGGGATCCACCTATTATTTCCGGGTCAGAACCAACAAGGCTGTGGGAAAATACATCTTCACCGGTGCTTACAGTCCGAAGAAGAGTGTGAAGCCGGTGCAGATCACTCCGGGAAAGGTGGGAAAGGTGACAGTATCCGTTAACGAGGCATCCCGCACCATCGGCCTCTCTTTCAAGGCAGTGCCGCTGGCTTCGGATTATGAAGTGGCCTACAGGCTGAATGATGAAGATACCTGGCGCAAGGTGTACACCGGGGGGCAGACAACCTGGAAGATCACGACGCCGGAAGCCGGGGACACGGCGGCTGTCCGGGTCCGGGCGCTGAAGACCGTGAGCGCGGGCGTCGGCGGATACACCGTCAGCGGAACCTACTACGGTCCGTACACCGGCATCTATTACCGCTGGGTGAAGAAAATGTCCCTGGAGAATGTGGCGCCGCTGTCTGCCGGATTCCGTGTGACGCCGTCGGATATTGGTCAGAGTTCATATAAAGTCTACTATTCACCGTATGCAAGTCTGAGTGGAAGAAAGATTCTGCAGCAGACCGGAACCAAGACCCTTTCCGTGAAGAAACTCTCCCGGAAGCAGACCTATTACCTGAAATCCCGGGCGATCCTGACGAAGGACGGGCATGATTATTACGGCCAGTACTGCCCGGTGACCCAGGTGATCACGAAGTAAGGCCGGAAGAGGCAGAAAACGGAATGATATAGAAGAACCATTAGAAAGGCCGCTGCATGAAGCTGAAAATCGTGCTTCATGCAGCGGCCTTTCCGTCTTCCTTCGGCGGCCTTTCCGTCTTCGCTGTGAAAATCGGATGGTCCGGCCGCCCCCCGTTATCCGGCCGTCAGTTTTTCAGGCTTTGCATCGGCGCCGGAATCCGGCCGCCCCGCCGGATCATCTTTGCCGAAGACTGTCTGTGCACCTTCACCACCGGGCCGCTGCCCAGCAGCCCGCCAAAGTTCAGTTCTCCGCCTTCCTCCAGACCGATCGCCGGAATCACCCGGACTGCCGTGGTCTTGGAGTTCACCATCCCGATGGCCGCTTCGTCCGCAATGATGGCGGAAATCGTTTCTGCCGGCGTGTCTCCCGGGATGACGATCATGTCCAGGCCCACGGAGCAGACTGCGGTCATGGCTTCCAGTTTTTCCAGTGTCAGTGTTCCGGTGCGGGCGGCGGAAATCATGCCCTCATCCTCTGTGACCGGAATAAAGGCGCCGGAAAGGCCTCCCACACTGGAAGATGCCATGAGGCCGCCCTTTTTCACCGCATCATTCAGCATGGCCAGTGCCGCCGTGGTGCCGTGGGTGCCGCACTCCTCCAGGCCGATTTCCTCCAGAATCCGGGCCACCGAATCCCCCACCGCCGGCGTCGGTGCCAGGGAAAGATCCACGATGCCGAAGTTGACGCCCAGAATGTCGGCGGCTTCCCGGCCCACCAGCTGGCCCATCCGGGTGACTTTGAATGCGGTCTTCTTGATCGCTTCCGCCACCTCGTCCATCGGCGCATCATCCGGCATGTTCTTGATGACGGCCCGCACAACCCCCGGCCCGGATACACCGGCGCTGATGCAGCAGTCGGCATTTCCCACTCCGTGGAATGCACCCGCCATGAACGGGTTGTCTTCCACCGCATTGCAGAAGACGACCAGCTTCGCATTGCCGATACAGTTGTTGTCCTTCGTCAGTTCGGAGCACTGCCGCACGGTTTCACCCATGATGCGGACCGCATCCATGTTGATGCCCGCTTTCGTGGAGCCGATGTTCACGGAGGAGCAGACCAGTTCCGTTTCTGCCAGTGCTTCCGGAATCGCCTGAATCAGTTCCCGGTCCCCGTTGCTGAAGCCCCGGTCCACCAGTGCGGTGAACCCGCCGATGAAATTCACCCCGACCTCATGGGCGGCCCGGTCCATGACCCGGGCGTACTTCACCGGATCGCCGCCGCTGGCGCCGGCGAGCAGGGCGATCGGCGTGACAGAAACACGTTTGTTGACAATGGGGATGCCGTATTTTCGTTCCAGCATTTCCCCGGTAGGGACCAGCTTCTCTGCCTTCCGGCAGATCTTTTCATAAATCTTCTCGCAGGACCGGTCGATATCCTGGTCGGCACAGTCCAGCAGGGAGATTCCCATGGTAATCGTGCGGACATCCAGGTTTTCCTCCTGGATCATCCGGACGGTCTCCAGAATATTATCAAGCTTGAGCATAATCTCGTCCTTTCGTATTCTTCCCGCTTCTTCCCGCAATGGTTAGATCGTATGCATTGCGTTGAAAATGTCTTCGTGCATCACGTGAATCTGCATTTCAGGAAGTTCATTCACGATATTCTCCTGCAGATCCACCAGTCGGACGTTCAATTCGTCGATCTCGATGATCATGGCCATATGGAAGATCCCGTCCATGACGGATTGCGAAACGTTTACGATGTTGCCTCCGGCCTTCGCAACCTCCGTGGCGGCGGCGGCGAGGATGCCCTTGCGGTCCTTGCCGGATACAGTAATGACAGCCTTTTCCTTGTCCATGTGTTGTTCCTTTCTCTGTACAGCTGCGGCAGAAACTGCCGGGTGAAAATGGAAATTTGTGATATGTAACGATTTCGATTGGTGATTCTCGTCCCTATTTTATAAATTATCTATGATATTCCTCGGCGTGTCAAGGGGGATGCTTTACTGCGGGAAAGTGACGGCAAAAAAATACCGGAGGAACCGGCCGGCTCCCCCGTGAAAATGCCGGAAAGCGTCCGGTGGACGTTTTCCGGCAGGAAAATGTATCTCTGTTGTTCGTTGTGACAGCCCCTCTCCGGTTACCGTGCCCCGTCGCCGAAAATGACATTCCGCAGCATGGCCTGCAGCTTCCGGTTCTGATCTTCCGGGAGAATGTCCGGCCGGTCGATCATGTCGTCGATCAGATAACGGAGGCAGGCAACCGTGATTTCGTTTAGGAGACTGATGTTTTCCTCCGTGACCCGGGTGTGTTCCTTCATCATCGGCCGAAGGGTGATCATGCAGCGGTCGATGATATTGCTGGCGTAGTACATGTCGCTGATTTCCTTGGAGTATTCTTTCTTCTCCTCCGGAAACAGATCGTAGTAGATACTGAATACTTTCCCCAGCTCCTGGCTGTGCTTTCCGAAGAAGAAGTTTTTCCACATACGCGGACGGGCGAAGATGGTTTCGCCGAAGGCGTACCATAACTGAAGAAATTCCTCCACGGGGGACAGGTCTGTGTTGGAATGTTCATAAAGCCACTTGCTGTATTCGTTGAAATGGGTCAATGTTGCCAGAAGAATCAGTTCGTCCAGATCTTCGAAATAGACATAAATCGTGGAATTGTGGAATCCGGCCCGTTCTGCGATCTTCCGGACACTGATCTTTTCCAGCCCGATCTCGTCCACCACTTCCCGGGCGGCCAGAATGAAACGGGTCATCGTCTCTTTCTTTTTCTGATCATGTACTGCCATTATCAAACTCCTCTTGTTGTTGATTTCAGGTGGTCTGTACGATCCTGATCCTAAGCGCGCTTAGAAATGTGTGGATTCTAATACAAACGAGTGATATTATATCGCAGTTAATTTGTCCGGTCAACTAATTACAACGTTTTCGCCAAACATGAGAATTCCTACCAGTATGCTTTCATATTGATGGGATATCGGAACAGCTGAAAAATGTATAGATAGAATCTATTTATTTTTGATAATTCATTGACAATAAGCACGCTTATGATATTATAGAACAAGAAAGAGTAAGCGCGCTTATGTATAAATTCGATTTATTATTCCGGCATGGATCCGGCCGGTTGTGCGAGGAGCTGAAGAACAGCTTCTGTGAACGCAGACGAATCACCCTTTGTCTGTAAGGAGGAGAATATGAGGCTTGAACTTGGCAATTTCCATGTGAAAGATATTGCTTTCGGCGATACGCTTTCGTTCAAGGATGGTGTACTGACGATCAATAAGCAGGAAGCGCTGGACTTCATCATGGAAGATGACAGAATTACAGAGGCTGACCTGTACATTGCGAAGCCGGGAGACCACATTCGTATGTGCCCGGTGAAGGAAGCAATCGAACCGCGGGTACGTCCGGACGGAAGAGGTCTGTTCCCGGGATACACCAGTGAACTGAAGAAGTGCGGAGAAGGAACCATTCACGCACTGAAGGAATGTAGTGTGCTGGTGGTCGGAAAGCACTGGGGCGGATTCCAGGACGGTGTCATCGACATGTGCGGCGAAGGTCAGAAGCTGACATACTTCGGACAGCTGAACAATATCGTGCTGGTTGCCGATACAAATGAAGAATTCGAACGGTATGAGCAGCAGAAGAAGAATGATGCGCTGCGTCGGGCAGGCCACAAGCTGGCAGAGTACATCGGCAGTGCGGTGAAGGATCTGGAACCGGAAGATACCGAAGTCTATGAATCCACACCGATGACGAGAAGAGATGCGGAAATCGAGAAGCTGCCTTCCGTTGTATACGTTATGCAGCCGCAGTCCCAGATGGAAGAAATGGGATATAACGACCTGGTTTACGGCTGGGACTGCAACCACATGCTGCCGACAGTCATGGATCCGAACGAGATTCTGGACGGCGCTATGGTGTCCGGCAGCTTCATGCCGGTGTCCTCCAAGTGGTCCACCTATGATTTCCAGAACTGCCCGGAAATCAAGGAACTGTATAACGCACATGGAAAGACAATCAACTTCCTGGGTGTGATCATGGCGAACCTGAACGTGGCACTGGAGCAGAAGGAAAGAGCGGCGATTTTCGTTGCACAGATTGCCAAGTCTCTGGGCGCAGACGGCGCTGTGGTAGCGGAGGAAGGCTACGGAAATCCGGATGCGGACTTCGTCGGATGCATCGTTGCACTGGAAGATGCGGGTGTGAAGACGGTGGGTGTCACCAATGAGTGCACAGGCCGTGACGGAAAGTCCCAGCCGCTGGTTACGCTGGATGAGAAGTGCGATGCCATCGTGTCCTGCGGAAACGTATCGGAGCTGATTGAGCTGCCGCCGATGGAGACAGTTCTGGGCGAACTGGAAGCACTGGCGAGAGACGGCATGTCCGGCGGATGGGCCGGAGACGAGATCCTTGGACCATCGGTCAGAGAAGACGGTTCCATTATTCTGGAGAACAACTCGATGTTCTGCGGCGATCAGGTACTCGGCTGGTCCCCGAAGACAATGAAGGAATTTTAGCGGAGGGATTTGGCGATGAAAAAAGCAATCATTTACCTGAATCAGTTCTTCGGCCAGATCGGCGGAGAAGATAAGGCGGGCACAGAACCGGAGATCCATGAAGGAACTGTAGGTCCGGCCATGCAGTATAACAGAACCCTGGATGCGGAAGTAACACATACTGTTATCTGCGGTGACAACTATATGGGTTCCAATACAGAGGAAGCTGTTGCGACAATCCTCGGTATGCTGGAAGATAAGGAATTCGATATCTTCATTGCGGGACCGGCATTCGACGCCGGACGTTACGGCGTTGCCTGCGGAACGATCTGCAAGGCCGTACAGGAAAAGTTCAATGTTCCGGTTCTGACCTCCATGAATGAGGAAAACCCGGGAGCCAATATGTTCAAGAAGGATATGATCATCCTGAAGGGCGGTGCTTCTGCGGCGAAGATGCGGAAGGACCTGAAGGCTGTGGTCAATGTGGCAAATAAGATCCTGAATGACCAGCCTGTAGGCTCCGCTGACGAAGACGGATATTTCGAGAGAGGCATCCGTCACCAGACATGGCTGGAGGACGGCAAGCCGGCTTCCAAGCGTATGATCGAGATGCTGGTGGCGAAGCTGAACGGAGAACCGTTCCAGACGGAGCTTCCGATTCCGAAGATCGACAAGGTTCCGATCGCACCGGCGATCAAGGATCTGGGCAATGCGAGAATCGCGCTGCTGAACACCGGCGGTATCGTACCGGTGAATAACCCGGATCACATCCAGTCTGCATCCGCGACACGCTGGGGCAGATATGACATTTCCAAGATGGACAGACTGGAAAGCGGCGTCTTCAAGACGATCCACGCAGGATTCGACCCGGCGGCAGCCAATGCCGACCCAAATGTCATCACACCGGTTGACGCACTGAAGGCTCTGATGAAGGAAGGCGTCTTCGGCAGCATGCATGACTACCTGTACACCACAGTAGGTACCGGTACAACGGAGGCGGAAGCGGCGAGAATGGCGAAGGAGATCATTCCGTATCTGAAAGAGGATCTCGTTGACGGATGTATCCTCGTCTCCACCTGAGGAACCTGTACGCGTTGCGGTGCAACGATGGTCAAGGAAATTGAGAGAGCAGGATTCCCGATCGTGCATATGTGCAATCTGATCCCGGTATCCAAGACAGTCGGTGCGAACCGAATTGTCCCGACAATCTCCATTCCATATCCGCTGGGCGATCCGCAGACTTCGAAGGAAGATCAGTGGAAGCTCCGTTACCACAGAACAAAGGTGGCTCTGGAAGCCCTCGCGACTGATATCGAGGAACCGACTGTTTTCCATGTATAGGAGGGCAGCGGTATGAAAAAAGAAAATAGTAAAACGGTGTTCATCGCATCGATCGTCCTGTCTGCCATTGTGGCAGGCACGGCGATCATCTTCAGCGAAGGGTTCGCCGCTTTTTCCGGGAAGTTGTTCACCTTTCTGACAACGGATTTCGGATGGCTGTATCTGCTGACTGTGTTTTTCTTCGTGGTCTTCTGTGTTGCCATCGCCGCCAGCCGGTTCGGAAAGATCAAGCTGGGGGATGACGACTCCGAGCCGGAATACAGCACAGTATCCTGGTTTGCCATGCTGTTCGGATGCGGCATGGGCGTAGGACTGGTGTTCTACGGCGTCGCGGAACCGATTTCCCACTTCGTCAACCCGCCTTCCGGCATGGGGCTGACGGCAGGGACTGAAGATGCAGCGAAGTTCGCCATGCGCTCCGCCTTCATGCACTGGGGCATGTCCCCGTGGGCGTGCTATGCGGTGGTGGGACTGGCGCTGGCCTACTTCATGTTCCGCCGGAAGAAAGCGGGCATGGTCAGTACCGTGCTGGAACCTCTTCTGGGAGAGCATCGTATGGACGGATGGCTGGCAAAGCTCATCGACGTGCTGGCAGTGTTCGCCACCCTGGCAGGTGTGGTGACGTCCCTGGGACTGGGAACGATCCAGATCAACAGCGGTCTGAATTTCCTGTTCCGTGTTCCTGTGGAGATGAACGTTCAGATCGTGATCATCGTTCTGATTACTCTGGTGGTGGTCTGGTCTGCGGTATCCGGCATTGACAAGGGAATTAAAATGATTTCCGACGCCAACCTGTATATCGCCATCGGCATCATGCTTCTGGCCTTCCTGGTGGGGCCGAAGGTGGAAATGCTGAACAATCTGACCAACGGCATGGGACAGTATATCCAGAACTTCATCGGCGATTCTCTGGCGATCAACCCGCACGGAGACAACTCCTGGCTGGGCAGCTGGCGGGTATACTACTGGGCATGGTTCATTGCCTGGGGTCCTTTCGTCGGTGTCTTCATCGCCAGAATTTCCAAGGGAAGAACCGTCCGGGAATTCATCCTGGGCGTGGTGCTGGCGCCGTCCCTGGGATCCATCTTCTGGTTCTCCATCTTCGGTTCTCTGGGGCTGAAGCTGGGACTGGACGGAACCCTCTCCATGGATCAGTTGAAGCAGATTGCCGCACAGCCGGAAACGGGACTGTTCGTGGTGCTGAACCAGTATCCGCTGGGGAAAGTGCTCTCGATTGTCGCAATTGTTCTGCTGTGCACGTTCTTCATCACTTCGGCGAACTCGGGAACCTTCGTCCTGTCCATGCTGACATCCGACGGAAACCTGAACCCGCCGAATAACCGGAAGATCCTCTGGGGAATTCTTCAGGCTGTCACGGCTGTCGGCCTGCTGATGGCCGGCGGACTGAAACCGCTGCAGACGATTTCCATCGCCGCAGCATTCCCGTTCATCTTCATCATGATTGCGATCTGTATCGCAGCTGTGAAGGCGATGCGGCAGGATCCTCTGATGCTGCCGGTGCATGATCCGGCAAAGAAATAACTTTTTTGCTTCGAAAGACTGTGAAAGTCTGGAATACGGTTCTGTCATGCGGGAACCGGTGTACTGCCGCCCGGAAAGCGGGCGGCAGTACAAAAAAAGAGGAAACACAGAATGGACAGATGTCGGGAAACACGAGATCGGGAAGAACAGGAACTGGACACTGTACTTTCGGCAGATCCCGTCCGTCTCTGGACCCGTCAGGATCCGGCTGTCTGCAGGGAAATGATAGAAACCGGTTTTTACAGGGTAAGAGAGGAGTATATCCGAAGAAAAAACGATACAATCTCCGAATATTATATCGACCTGTATCGCTGGCTGACGAAGGAAGCCAAGAAATATGTGGACATTCCGCAGGGCGCTGCATTCCCGATCTGGCTCACCATGAGCCGGTCGTCGAGTTTCGAACCATCTCCAGGAACGGTGGTGATGACGTTCGAAATCCCGAGAGAATGTGTTGCCGTACTGAATGTCACAGCATGGGGATACCGGCAGAATTACTGGTATGTGCCGGAGAACCGGGACGACGAGATGCGTTTCCGAAGTGAGCTGGTGCGCTGTGGGGTGAAGGAACAGGATGAACTAATTTCTTCCGGAAAGGGAAACTTCTACCCCCTGCTGACCCGGCAGATCCGTGCGAGCTGGAGCCGTGTGTTCACCATGCGTCCGAAGAATTTCGATGATGCCAATGCCCTGGTCTGGGAACTCCGGGCGGAATGGCTGAAGGAGATCAGAGAGTATGAATGAGCGTGTGACCATGTGGTCATCCCAGACGCCGGAGGTGCTGAATATCATCCGGCGGGACGGGGTTTCCACAGTGAAGCGGGCCTACATTCGGAAGAAGTACGGCGAAACGGCATGGATCTTCCTGGAGGCTTACGACTTCATGAACGGGGCGCTCCGCCGGAAGGTGCCGCAGCCGGAAGGCGCGGAGTCACCGGTGTGGATGTTCCGGGATCCGTCCCGGGCTTCCATGGATGCCTCGTCGGTGCTGCTGGAGCTGTCGGTTCCGGCGGATCAGATGATCTGCTTCGACCTCAGGGAATGGCAAAAAATTCTGGGGCTGTCCTTTCTGGGGAGCCGGGAAGAGACAGAGGCATTTCAGAGGAAATTAAAGCGCTTTGGGATCAGAGAGGTGTCCGATGTATTCGGCAGCGGATTCTATCCATCCCTGCGCAGAGAGGTTATCAACAGTTGGCAGAATCTGTTTTCTGACACTGCGATATATGAAGAGTATATTCAGGGAGCTGCATGGTGCATCCGGAAGGAATGGATCATCAGCGTGACTGAAGGAGGGCAAACCAATGAGTAAACTGTATGATGTGATCATCCTGGGTGCAGGCCCGGGAGGTCTGGCGGCAGGCATCTATGCCGGCCGGGCGAGACTGAACACACTGATCATCGAGCGGGCACAGGACGGCGGACAGATCGCGATCACCAATGAGATCGAGAACTATCCGGGACAGATGCTGGAAGGCGAGTCCGGTCCGTCCCTGATCGAGCGGATGACGAAGCAGTGCGAGAAATTCGGCTGTGAGAGAGTGTCCGACAACATCAAGGAAGTGAAGCTGGACGGTCCGGAGAAGATCCTGATCGGCGCCAACGGAGAGTATCACGCCAAGGCGGTGATCATCGCCACCGGTGCCCATTCCCGGCCGATCGGCTGCAAGAACGAAGGCAAGTTCCGGGGCAAGGGCGTGTCCTACTGCGCCACCTGTGACGCCAACTTCTTCGAAGATCTGGAAGTCTACGTGGTGGGCGGCGGCGATGCAGCGGTGGAAGAAGCCATGTATCTGACGAAGTTTGCCAGAAAGGTGACTATCATCCACAGAAGGGACCAGCTCCGTGCGGCGGAATCCATTCAGGAGAAGGCGTTCAAGAACGAGAAGCTTAACTTTATGTGGAACACGGTTGTGAAGGAACTGGACGGCGACGGCATTCTGGACACCATGGTGGTGGAGAATACGAAGACCGGCGAGCAGACCACAATTCATGCGGATGAAGACGACGGATTGTTCGGTGTGTTCGGCTTCATCGGAACGGTGCCGAATACGGAA
>NZ_FNBF01000047.1 GCF_900102225.1 Eubacterium pyruvativorans | reverse complement strand
GAATCCGCCATCACAAAAATCCTTGAACAACAGGCCGCCTGATCATTATCGGGGACTCAATGGAAACTTTTTGCGAACAATTCTTGACACTAGCTCAAAGAAAGTCAGATATGATAAAATAATTTAGTGTGTGCTCACGCCCTTTGAAATATAGCTCAAGACGTTGCAATTACTGAAGTTGAGGCTCAATTATGGTATACTATAGGTGCAAGGAAATCATGCGAAAACGGCTAAAAACCGTGCACATAGAATTGCCAGGAGCCATCAATGTATAAGAAAAATCGTAACAAACAGCTTGCATTCGAGCATTTTGATCAGCCGCTCGGACTCAAGCTCAACCCGGAGAACCGCTGGGTCAAAAAGGCAGAGACCATTCCATGGGATGCCATCGGAGAGCGCTACGCAAAGCTCTTCCCAAGCAACCGTGGCGTTCCGGCGAAGCCGCTTCGAATGGCATTCGGGTCACTGCTCTTGCAGAAGCACCTTGGATGTTCAGATCGCGAATTGGTAGAACAAATCACAGAGAATCCGTACTTCCAGTACTTCATCGGACTCCCGGGATACCAGATGGAAGCACCGTTCGTGCCATCCTCTTAGTCGAGTTCCGCAAGAGACTGACCGAAGATGTACTTGGAGACATCAACGACATGATTTTTGAGTACAACACCCCGGAAGATGACGATGATGACAGCGGAGACTCCGGTAATTCAGGAACTCTGATCCTTGATGCGACATGTGCTCCGCAGAACATCGAATACCCTCAGGACATCAATCTACTGAATCAATGCAGGGAGGATCGCGAAGGTATAGTCGATGAGATCTGTTTCTCATACAACCTCAAAAAACCGAGGATGTACAGAGTCAATGCCAGAAAAGACTATCTCTCGCTGGCAAAGTGCAAGAAGCGTACCGGCAAAAAGATCCGGAAAGCGATCAAAGCACAGTTGCAATACGTTCGCAGAGACCTCAGATATATCGATGAGTTCATTGCTCAGGACATAGAGTTCGAACAAAAGCAGCTCGACCGCATCGAGGTCATCAGGAAGGTCTACGAGCAACAGGACTACATGTACTGCAATAACACTCATGTAGTATCCGGCAGGATCGTGAGCATCAGCCAGCCGTACATCAGACCGATCATCAGAGGCAAGGCAAAGGATCCGACAGAGTTCGGAGCCAAGCTCGACATCAGTATTGACAACGGCTTCGCAAGAATCGAGAAGCTATCTATCATTCGATCCATGCAACGAGAGCGAAGTGCTCATAGGTGCTGTAGAAAACTATTACGAGCGTCATGGTCACTATCCTGAACGAGTCCTCGTAGATCAGATCTATAGGAAACGAAAGAATCTCACATACTGCAAGTTACATGGTATACGCATTTCAGGTCCGGCTCTCGGAAGGCCGAAGAAGGATCCAAGAGCTGACAAAAAGATCGAATACCAGGATGCTGTCGATCGAATCGAAGTCGAAAGAGCCTTCAGTCTTGCAAAGAGATCATTCGGGCTCGGGCTTATCACAACCAAACTGGAAGCAACTACGAGAAGTTCCATCGCTCTGTCGATCATTGCGATGAACGTGGATCGCCTGACCAAGTCGGCTATGCGATTTTTGTTATCGATTTTTCAAGGTTCATATGTTGGCCTCAATTTCGAGACAACTTTCTAACAACGATTTGTTGAGCAGATACTAATTTAAGGTAGAAGGAAAGTGATTGAAAAATGCAGGACGATATTTTATTAAATACGAGACTAAATACTTTTGTTGTTCTTTGTGGAACGAGAAATTACACAAAAGCCGCAAATATTTTGTGCATTACACAACCTGCTGTAACACACCATATCAAATGGCTGCAGGAGAATCTTAATGTTGAACTGTTTTATTACGATCATTTCCATAATCTATGCCTGACGGACGAAGGCACTAAGCTCTTGTATTATGCCCAGAAGATCAAGGCCGATACTTCTAAACTGATCGACGAATTGCAAAAGGGAATCGCAGACAATACGTCATTAAAAATCGGTACTCAACTTGCGCCAGGGGAGACCTTTATTCCAAAGCTTATCGCAAAATACGTCAATGCTTATCCTCATACTCAGATCTCACATTTTCTTGGGGAATCTGATGATCTGATCCAGCAGCTTGAGGCAGGGGACATCGATATTTGTATAGCTGACATTCCATGTGATTCTAATCATTTTTATGTCAGGAAGCTTTTTAATGCGAGGACCGTCTGTGTATGTTCCAATCATCATCCGCTTGCAAACCAGACTGTTGATTTCGAATCATTATATCAATACAGACTGATTACGCGTAGTAATGACACCTACTATCATCGAAATCTGGCACACACTTTACAAAGCAATCAACAGAGTATACGAAATTTCAAGCATACGATCTTGATCGGGACTTTGAGCGCGACCAAAAGACTGCTTTTAGAGAATGTAGGGATCAGTTTCCTTTATGATTTTGCTATAAAAGAGGAGCTTGAGGATGGTTCACTTTCTGTGATCTCCATCAGGAATTTTAACAATTTACAAAATTCGATCGACATGATCTGGCTGAAAGACAGTATGTTCTCTGACCGGTATATGGATTTTTTGCATTTATGTCAGGACCATATTGCATCGCTGGGATTTCATTGAAAAAGGAAGGAGCAAATCACCGGGAATAGACGATGGTATGCTTCTCCCTCCATATGGGACGCAGGAATAACTGGTTTTGGGGGATTTCAGGAGATCATATTAATCGGCCGTTTTCAGACCGGATCCACAGAGCGTAATAAGGCAATCTTTCACATCGCCATTGATTCTGCAATATTCCCTGAATCCAGCCAGATTTGCTGCAGTAGTTTCTTCGATATAAAGACCATTATTGGCAAGGTACTCCTTCGCTTTTTTTATTTCTCCTTCCGGAGCATGCACAAACGTTACATTATGTTTGTATGCCAGGCGTAGGATCTCTTTGCCTCGCATCGGCCTGCCGATTGCGATACCTTCCGCTAAGGTTGGCAGAAAAGAATATGAAACTGGTTTATTTGATCCGATTTCTGCGGCGCGGAATAATGGATCGCAATATTCGCTTTGTACTGCGATGATATGAGGAAAGTGATCTATCTGGCTGCTCTTCTGAAGATGTTCCAGTGCATAAACACATCCGAGAAACAGGGTACCATTCCCTACTGGGATCACCAGGTGTTCCGGAATGCGATGCAGCTGTTCAAAAACTTCATATATATATGTTTTTGTTCCTTCGTAGAAAAATGGATTATAAACGTGAGTGGCGTAATAAACATCTGATTTGAGAGCGGCTTCGCGGCAGATGTCGGCGCAATGATCCCTGTCGCCTTCAACGGTAACGACTTTGGCACCATAGGAAGTGATCATATTGATTTTGTTTCTGGGTGTTCCTTCCGGCACATAGATCGTGCAATTGATCCCGGCCCTGGCACTGTAGGCAGCGACACTGCACCCTGCATTGCCGCTGCTGTCTTGTACGACCGATTTAACACCAATAGATTTGCAGTGTGAAATGAGGACAGCGGCGCCACGATCCTTAAATGAAAGAGTGGGCATCATATAGTCCATTTTATACAGTATATTATCCAAATAAATCACCGGTGTAAATCCTTCGCCCAATGTAATATCTTTCCAAGCATTATCATCCAAGGCCATAAAATTGTGATAGCGGAACATTCCCCAGATATTTGTATCGATTAATGATTCTTCAAATGAGGGGATTTCCCAATCGATATCCCATAATCCGCCACATTCACACTTCGGAATGGCAGTAGTCACTGGCATGGTTCTACCACATTTTGAACATCTGAAAAGCATTAAAGGCCTCCTTTCCGATAATAAAAGAATACTTCTGTCAATATATTATTAAATGATTCTGATTATTCATAATTATTATTTGTAATTGCTTGATAACGAAGAATTATACAAATCGATTCTGTTAATGTCATACCTTTTCGGCTTAAAATCTTCAGGCCTTGAAAAGTAAAGATGTGCTGGTCAAGTAAAAATGTAATCGATAGACTCGTTTTATGATACTCTTGCCGGTGGGATGCCGTTGTTATGAGAATGCGGTCTTCGATTGTTGTACCAGCCGTATGCATATGCATTCACTTCAACGAATAGGCTCTCTTCAGTTGAAAACTTCCTGAGATAGATCAGCTCTGACTTTAGTGTATTAAAATA
>NZ_FNBF01000015.1 GCF_900102225.1 Eubacterium pyruvativorans | reverse complement strand
AAAAAACCGGTAATCGACAACTGTCAATTACCGGCTCATCCTTGGTGCGGTTGGAGGGATTCGAACCCTCATGACTCGCATCACACGGACCTGAACCGTGCGCGTCTGCCAATTCCGCCACAACCGCATATCTGATTTTCGCTGCTCTCGTGAGCAACATCATTAGTATAAGGGGAACCGGTGGAGATTGCAAGGAAAATCTGCAGCCCCCACCGTATTCTTTTTCGTACACTCCCACCGGGCACGTCTATGCGCCCGGCTGCACTCCCTACTGATATTTCTCCGCCAGCTCCCGGGCCACATAGATTCCGGACGCCGAAGCCTGGGACAGGGAGTGGGTCACCCCGGAACCGTCACCGATGGCATAGAGCCCCGGCACCCGGGTCATCAGATTTGAATCCACTTCCACCTTGGAATTATAGAATTTCACTTCCACACCGTAGAGAAGAGTATCCTCATTGGCCGTGCCCGGCGCAATGGTATCCAGCGCATAGATCATTTCGATGATATCATCCAGCTGCCGCTTCGGAATCACCAGGCTCAGATCCCCTGCCGTAGCGTGAAGGGTCGGCTTCGTGAAGCACTTCTCCATGCGGCGGGCGCTGCTCCTTCTCCCTTTGACCAGATCCCCGAAGCGCTGCATCAGCACGCCGCCTCCCAGCATGTTGGACAGACTCGCAATGGCCTGACCGTACTCGTTGGAATCCTCGAAGGGCTCCGTGAAGTGGTTGGACACCAGCAGCGCAAAGTTCGTGTTCTCTGTCCGGAGTTCCGGATTGGAATAGCTGTGGCCGTTCACCGTGACGATGCCGTTGGTGTTTTCGGAAACCACCTCGCCGTACGGATTCATGCAGAAAGTCCGGACCAGATCGTTATATTTCTCTGTCTGATAAACGATCTTACTCTCGTACACCTGGTCGGTGATATGCTTGAACACCTCCGCCGGCAGCTCCACCCGGACACCGATGTCCACCCGGTTCTTCTTCGTCGGAATACCGAACTTGCCGCAGATTTCCGACATCCACTCCGATCCCGAGCGGCCGGTGGCCAGAACCACGTCGGCTGCCCCGTAGGTTTCCTTGTCCGTGTGCACCCGGAACGTGCCGTCCCCTTCCTGGGTGATGTCAGCCACCCGTTCATAAAAATGAATGTCGATCCGGTCCTTCACATACTCATAGATGTTGCCCAGGATCTTCACATTGGTGTCCGTTCCCAGATGCCGGACCTGGGCATCCAGCAGATGCAGGTCATGCTGCAGACACTTCGTCTTCAGCTCCGAGTTGGCGGTGGAATATAGTTTGGCGCCGCTGCCTCCCATTCCGCAAAGCACCTCGTCCACATAATACATCAGCGCCATGGTCTTCTCCTCGCCCAGATACTGATGGAGATCTCCGCCGAACTGGGTTGTCAGATTATATTTCCCGTCTGACAGTCCGCCTGCGCCCCCGTATCCGTTCATGATACTGCAGGGATTGCAGTTGATGCACTGCTTCGTCTTCCCGGTGCTGATCGGGCACACCCGCTTCTCAATCGGGCCTCCGGCATCAATTACCAAAACCCGGGCATTGTTCTGCACCTTGGTCAGCTCATACGCCATGAACACGCCGCCCACGCCGGCGCCGCACACTACGATATCATATTTCTCCATGTGATTCCTTTTCCTTTCTGCCCGGACCCTCTCTATCCGGGGACAAAAAACGATCTGCTGCCGTTCGCCGGCGGCATTTCCGGGACCGCCCCATGAAAAATGCACCCCCGGCGAAAGCCGGTCGGTGCATTGCGAAAACTCCGGAATGTTTCGGAATCGGATCTACTCCTCTTCCGCTTCCTGGCTGGCCATGATCTCGTCGAATTCATGGGCCACCTTGTTAAACAGTGCATCATCTGTGATGTCGATCAGCTCGAACGATGCGTCATCATACTCCTGATAACGATACAGGTAAACATCATCGCTTCCATCATCCGGAATCAGCGCAATATAATCCTTGTCATCATAATCGAAAACACCCAGGATCTCACAATCCACCTTGGAACCGTCGTCGAACTCCAGTGTGATGACTTCCGCCTCTTCCTCTTCCGGAATCAGTGTGTTCTTCTCGTCTGCCATTTCCTTCTCCATTCTCCGCAAACTGCGGCGTGCCGGCAGGAATCCCGCCGCCGCCCCGCACCGGGGCCGGGATCCGCATCCTGCAATGAAACAGGGCTGTACGCCCAATCACAATTACAACTTAATATAACATCAATCCTTTCAATACGCAACATCACAGCCGTTGATTTTCTTCCCTCCGGAGCCTGCCGAAGTGTCTTACTTTTCTTTACATTCGACCTTTTATCGACTATCATTACATATGTGTGATAACTGATGTGAAAGGAGTGCCGGTGCCTGCAGCTCCGGCACTGCGTTACGATACAGAAAGAAAGCGTGAGAATGATGAGAGAAAACAGAAGCCTGAAAGAAGTGATCATTGAATCGGCCTGGGAACTGTTCTCCGAGAAAGGATATGACCAGACCACCATTAACGATATTATTTCGAAAGCGGGGATTTCGAAGGGTTCCTTCTACTACTACTTCCGCAGCAAGGACACCCTGCTGAACACCCTCTCCAATGTGCTGGATAACAAGTATAAGCAGTTCGAAATGGAAATGTCCCGGGATATGAACCGGTTCGATGAGCTGATTGAACTGAATTACCGGATGCACAACTATATCGGAAAGAAGCTGGACTACCGCCTTCTGGCCAACCTCTACGCCTCCCAGCTCACGAAAGCGGAAGACAGCAATCTGCTGGACCGGAACCGCTACTATTTCCGTATGATCACCCGGCTGATCGACGAGGGCCAGAAACGGGGCGAAATTGTCGCTGACCGGCCGGTCCACGAGATCGCCCGTATCTACGGACTCTGCGAACGGGCGCTGATCTCCGACTGGTGCATGAACAACGGGGAATACGATCTGGGAGAGATGAGTCACCAGTACATGCCCCTCCTTTTCAGCACGTTCCGGGGAAAGCCGGAGAAATAGATTTTTTACAACGAAATACCCTGAAAATCATCTGCGGCGGGTCATCCCGCCGCATTGTTATTTTCTATGCAGCAATTCGATTATTTTTTGACAAATGAATTGCATCTCCTCCGGGCGTATAGTAGAATAAGGGTGAAGATTTTAGACTACGGTCTAAACCTGATACGACTCCGCCAACACACCAATGCAGGAGGTCAGATACCATGTCTGATGCGCCAGTTATTACGAACATACAGAAATATTCCATCCACGACGGCGACGGGATCCGCACCTCGGTTTTTTTCAAGGGCTGCCCCCTTCGCTGTCTCTGGTGTCATAACCCGGAGACCCAGGTGTACGAACGGCAGATCCAGTTCGACCCGGAGAAATGCACGGGCTGCGGCAGGTGTGCCCGTGCCTGTCCGGAGCAGGCAATTTCCATCGATCCGGGTACGGCGAAAGCCTGTACGGACACTGCCCTTTGTCAATTCCACGGAAAATGCGAGGAGGCCTGCGTCACCGGCGCCCGTGCCGTCCTGGGCAGACAGTACACCGTGCAGGAAGTCATGAAGGAGATCATGAAGGACGAGATGTTCTACGAGCAGTCCGGCGGCGGCGTCACGCTGAGCGGCGGCGAAGTCATGACCCAGAACATGGACTACATCGAGGAGCTGGTAAAGAAACTTCATCGGGAAATGATCACGGTGTACATCGACACCTGCGGTCAGGCGCCCTATGAGAATTTCCACCGCATCCTGCCTTATGTCCATACTTTCCTGTACGACCTGAAATGTATGGATCCGGAAACCCACCGGAAATACATGGGAGTGGGCAACTCTCTCATCCTGGAGAATCTGAAGCGCCTCAGCGAGGACGGCGCCAGAATATATATCAGAATACCGACCGTACCGGGTGTCAGCGGGACGGAAGAGAACATGCGGGAAACGATCGCTTTTCTGAAGAACAATCACATTCACACACCACAGATCAATCTGCTGCCTTACCACAACACCGGCAGCGGGAAGTATGCGAAGCTGGGCCGCACTTACGGCGGAGCAGAACTGGAAGTTCCGTCGAAGGAGCAGATGGAACACTTCGCAGAGATGTTCCGGGCGGCAGGTTACAGCAACACGAAAATCGGAGGTTAATCGAAATGGCTGACAGAGGAATGAACGAAAGAATCCGGCGTCTCCGCAGGATCAGCACCACCACACCGGCACACATCGACCTGGAGCGGGCGAAGATTGAAACAGATTTTTATCGGGAAAACGAAGGAAAATATTCCACCCCGGTTATGCGGGCGATGGTACTGAAGGAGTATTTCTCCAGGAAGACCCTGTATCTGGGTGATGACGAACTGATTGTGGGCGAGAAGGGAAAGGATCCCCAGGCTTCCCCGACCTTCCCGGAGATCTGCACCCACACTGTGGAAGATATGAAGATCATGGATGCCCGGGATCTGGTTTCCTTCAAGGTGACGGATGAGGACATCGCACTGCAGGAGAAGGAGATTATCCCGTTCTGGAAGGGGAAGTCCACTCGGGAGAAGCTGCTGGCCAGAATGACAGACGAGTGGAAGACCGCATACGCTGCCGGTATGTTCACAGAGTTCATGGAGCAGCGGGGCCCGGGTCACACCTGCGGCGGCGACCGGATCTGGACCCACGGCTATCTGGACTACAAGCAGGAAATTCAGGATGCCATCGACAGACTGGACTATATGAACGATCCGGAGGCGCTGGACAAATTCGAAGAACTCACCGCCATGTCCATTGACTGCGATGCGATCTGCATTCTGGGCGAGCGGTACTACAAGCTGGCGCTGGAAAAGGCGGCAGAAGAGAAGGACCCGCAGAGAAAGAAGGAACTGGAGCAGATTGCGGCGAACTGCGCCGTGGTTCCGGCCCACAAGCCGCAGACCTACTGGCAGGCGCTGCAGGCATACTGGTTCACCCACCTGGCGGTTACCACTGAGCTGAACCCATGGGACGCCTTCTCCCCGGGCCGTCTGGACCAGCACCTGTTCCCATTCTATGAAGCGGATACGGAAGCGGGTATTCTGGACGACGAGCACGCACTGGAGCTTTTGGAGTGCCTGTGGGTGAAGTTCTACAACCAGCCGGCGCCGGTGAAGGTCGGTGTCACGCTGAAGGAATCGGGAACCTACACGGACTTCGCCAATATCAACACCGGCGGCATCACACCGGAAGGAAAGAACGGCGTCAATGCGGTCAGCTACCTGATTCTGGACTGCATGGATGAAATGCAGCTGGTGCAGCCGAACTCCAACGTACAGATTTCCAAGAAGACGCCGCAGAAGTTCCTGAAGAGAGCCTGTGAAATTTCCCGGAAAGGCTGGGGACAGCCGGCGTTCTACAACACCGACGAGCTGGTGCAGGAACTGATGAACGCCGGAAAAACCGTGGATGACGCCCGCTGCGGCGGTTCCTCCGGATGTGTGGAAACCGGATGCTGGGGCAAGGAAGCCTACATTCTCACAGGCTACCTGAACATCCCGAAGATTTTCCAGCTGACTCTGTATGACGGATATGACACCTGCACAGAGCAGCAGCTGGGTCTGCACACCGGAAATGCCCAGGACTTCCAGACTTTTGAAGAACTCTGGAATGCGTTCGAGAAGCAGATGAAGTACTTCGTGGACATGAAAATCCGGGGAAACAATGTGATCGAGAAGATCTTCGCCGAAGAACTGCCTGCCCCGTTCCTTTCCATCGTCACCGACGACTGTATTCAGAACGGAAAGGACTACAACGCAGGCGGCGCCCGGTATAACACGAGATACATCCAGGGTGTGGGCATCGGCACGGTTACCGACTGTGCGGCCGCCATCAAGTACAACGTATTCGACCAGAAGAAGTTCACCATGGCGGAACTTCTGAAGGCCATGGAGGCGGACTTCCAGGGATTCGACGACATCTACAGCATGGTGCATGACAAGTCCCCGAAGTACGGCAACGATGACGACTATGCAGATGATATCATGAAGGAGATCTTCGATCTGTATCATGACACCATCACCGGCCGGCCGACGGTCTGCGGCGGAACCTATCATATCGATATGCTGCCGACCACCTGTCATGTGTACTTCGGCGACGTCATCCTGGCAACGCCGAACGGCCGGAAAGCCCATAAGCCGGTGTCCGAAGGTATCTCTCCGGAGAAATCCGCCGATGTGAACGGCCCGACCGCCGTCATCAAGTCCTGTGCAAAGATGGATCACATCGCCACCGGCGGCACACTGCTGAATCAGAAATTCACACCGGGGGTTGTGGCCGGAGAAGCCGGACTGGATAACATGGCGAATCTGATTCGTTCCTATTTCGCCATGGACGGACATCATATCCAGTTCAACGTGGTGGATCGCCAGACACTGCTGGATGCCCAGGCCCACCCGGAAGAATATCAGGACCTCATCGTCCGTGTAGCAGGCTACAGTGACTATTTCAAGAATCTGGACAAGCAGCTGCAGGATGAGATCATCGAAAGAACAGAACAGTCTTTCGAATAATACCAACACAAGGCGGCGCGCGGGCGCCCGGCATGCCGGGACGTCCGCGGGTCCTTTGTCATATCTAATATTTATTCCAAAACGACTATTTTCAAAGGTAACGGAAGGAGCATTGAAATGAAGTTAGGATTTATCGGATGCGGCGTTATGGCCAATGCAATGATGGGCGGTATCATCAAGAACGGACTGCTGAAGCCGGAAGAAATCTGGGGGGCAGACCCGTTCGAAGGCAGCCGTCAGAAAACAAAGGAACAGAACGGCATCCACGTCACGGAAAGTAATCTGGAAGTGATCGAGAACTGCGATGTTGTTTTCCTGACCATCAAGCCGCAGTACTATGCAGATGCGATCGCCAGCTTCCGGGATCACGTCAGAGAAGACCAGATGTTCATTTCCATCGGCGCCGGCCGTACCCTGGACTATATCGCAGAGCAGTTTGAAAACAAGCCGGTGAAGGTCGTCCGTGTCATGCCGAACACCCCGGCCCAGGTTGCGGAAGGCATGTCCGCCGCCTGCCCGAATCAGTACGTTACAGAAGAGGAAACCCAGACAGCCCTGACCATCCTGCGGGCCTTCGGCAAGGCGGAGCTCATGCCGGAAAGTCTTTTCGACGTGGTAACCGGTGTCAGCGGCAGCGGTCCGGCCTACGTATGCATGTTCATTGAAGCGATGGCGGACGCTGCGGTTCTGGGGGGCATGCAGCGGAGCCAGGCATATACCTTCGCAGAGCAGACCGTTCTGGGCACTGCCAAGATGCTGATGGAAACCGGACTGCACCCGGGCGTCCTGAAGGACATGGTTTCTTCCCCGGCCGGCACCACCATTGCGGCGGTCCGCAAGCTGGAAGAAGAGGGCCTGCGCCGCGCCGTGATTGAGGGCGTGAACGCCTGCACCGAGAAGTCCATCCAGATGCAGAGTGCGAAGTAGTCTTCCCTTCCTTCGGATGAGACGACAAAAAAACACCCGCAGTCCGGTCTCATACCGTTCTGCGGGATCATAAACATTCTCTTCCCGGGGCCCGCATGATACATCGTGCGGGCCCCGGATTTCAATTCTACTTCTGCAGCATTTCTGCAATCTGCTGCAGCCCTTCCTGCTGCCGGGCGGAAGCAGCTTCCTGGTTTTCCGCCTCCGCATCCCGGATCTCTCCCCGGATTTTCTGCTCCACATCGTCGAAGAGCAGCTCCCGGTTATGGCGGTAGTAGGCTTCGCAGCCGAAATTCTGAACGAACCAGCTGGTGTCATATCCCGCCGTGACATTGGTGACGAAGATGACCATCTCCTGGCTGTCTCCCAGGGCCTGCTCCAGGAAACCGAAAGCATGGTCGAAGGAGGAAGAGGTGTCATCCACCTGTTTTCCCCGATCTTCCACCACTCCGGCGAACCACTCCCTCACCAGGTCCATGGCCTGATCAGAAGATGCACCCGCCGCCTCATTCCGCAGATCGGAAGTGTATCCATCCAGAATCCTGTATTCCTTCTGCAGCAGCTCCCGCTCTTCCCGGGACAGCCGCTTCTCTTCCTCGGCATTCTTCAGTTCCCGGAGCACACTGTCCGCCAGTTCCTCCATCCGGTCCCCCGGATCCTTTCCCTCTTCCAGACCGCTGCGGAAGCGGATCAGGTCACTGTGAAGCGCACCGGCCAGGGCATCTTTCCGCCGTGTCTCCCGCGCCTTGTCTGACAGGCGGGCATGGAGCAGTCCCATGACCGAGAGCTTTTCGTCGAAAGGCGCCGTCTGAAAAGAACGGGTCGTCACCGGCTTCCAGCTTCCCCGCAGAATCTCATCCACATGGTAGGTCTCCTGGTATTTCCGGTACAGATCCAGGTATCCGGCGAAATCCCGGGCGATCCCCGGAAGCTGGATATACTCGCTGATCATCTGCCGGTCCGGACGGATTCCCAGTTTCTCGTAGGCCTGCAGCATCTCACTCAGATCCTCCCAGCCCCGGGCGGTGATGAACCGCATGCCGTCCACCGTGTTCTCAATCCGGAAGAAGTTCTCCTTCTTGATATCCAGGTAGCTGATGATGGCGCCGTGAATTCCGTTCCGGTAGGCGTATTCCTTCCAGACACTGAAATCTTCCTGTACCTCAATCATCTTCACCCGGTCCATGGTGGCCACGTCGAATTCCCGGGCGGACTTATTGTATTCCGGCGGATTGCCTGCGGTGACAATCAGCCAGCCGTCCGGCAGTTTCCGGTTCCCGAAAGTCTTGTACTGCAGGAACTGCAGCATCACCGGAGTCAGGGTCTCCGACACACAGTTGATCTCGTCCAGGAACAGGATTCCTTCCTGCCTCCCTGTTTTCTCCATCATCTCATACACCGTGGCCAGAATTTCACTCATGGTGTATTCCGTCACCGGGGTGTCCTCCCCCTGAAACTGCTGATGGACGATGAACGGAAGTCCGATCACGCTTTGCCTGGTATGGTGGGTCATGGTATAAGAGATCAGCGGAATGCCTTCCTCCTCTGCAATCTGCTCCATGATCTGGGTCTTACCGATCCCCGGCGGCCCCATGAGCAGCACCGGCCGCTGCCGCTTCGGCGGGATCAGATAGTTGCCCAGATCATCCTTTGACAGATAGGCTCTGAGCGTATTCCGGATCTCCTGCTTCGCCTGCTTGATATTCATTGCCATTTTCTAAGCTCCTTCTGTTACATATCCGGAAGATCTTCCCACTGAATCAGATCTTCCAGTTCCTCGTCATCTTCCGCCGCCCGGTACAGATCCGGCAGATCCAGTTCCAGCCGGATCGCCCACGGAGGGGCCGGAAACAGTTCCGGCGCCTTGCCCAGGTACACAAAGGCCGTTTCGTAAGCCGGCCGCTTCTTCGGATAATGTCCCATGCCGTCGGTGAAATAGATCAGCCCCCGCAGATTGCGGAATTCTCCCCGCCGCACCATCTCGTCCGCATATTCGAACACCGGCCGGAAATCCGTGCCGTGTCCTCCTTTCAGCGTGAAGTGGCTCATATATTCCTTCAGATCATCCAGATCGTGGATGGCATCATCCGCCTCCACCCGGTTGTCGCACTGGATGATATGAATATTCACCTTTCTGGTGTAGGTCTCCGTGCTGTGCAGAATCGAGTAGGTGCAGGACAGAAACGCCTTGACCAGATCCCCGTTGGTGGACATGGAGGTGTCCACGGCGATGATCAGGTCTTCGATCCGCTTTTCCTCCCTCGTTTCCCGGGGCTCCACCAGAGGCATATTCCCGTAGAGCTGAAGACCGTAAGTATAGAAGATATAATCGAAGGAATCCGGGTCCGCCCTCATCACTTCCTTCGGCGCCGCGAAACGGCGCAGGAAAGAGCGGTAATCCACGTTCTCCCGGAGCTCCACATTGAGCTGCTCGATGACGGCCTTTCCGTTTCCGGATTCTGTCATGCCCCGCCCCTGATTCTGCTGGGTCTGCCGGCTGATTTTCTCCCATCTCTCGTCCTGTTCCTGCCGCTCCTGCTCCTGCTTCCGGGAACGGGGCGTCCAGTAATCATGGTCATCCACATGGAACGTCTTCCAGAGAGATTTTTTGTCCTCTTCCGTCAGCCCCTTCTTCCGCAGCAGGTGCAGGTACACCCCCTCTGCCGTGATCACCCGCATGGCGCCGGCACACTCCCGGAGAAATTTTTCCCGCAGAGGGTATCGTCCGACGGCAAGACAGTCGTAGTCCAGTTCCGCCAGCAGCGCCTCCACCGCCGCATCACAGGCAATATCCCAGAGGACCGGATCCTTCCCCCGGGCCTTCCAGATGTGACGCAGGATGCAGTGCAGGATCACATGAAGATACCCCCGGTTCACCCAACGGCGGGAGCGGAGATACCGGTCCTTCAGCCACCGCTCGTTGTACACCAGTTCCATTCCGTCTGTGGCCATACCCAGTGTGGCCCCGGCGTCTTCCCGGATCCCCAGAGAACAGAGGGGCACGTCCAGGTACGGCAGATTCATATACAGTTCATTTCTGACAGCGCGAAGAATTTCGTTTCCGATCTGTCCCTTCTCGTATGCCATGGATTCTCCCTTTGAATATTCTCTCTGCAGCCTATAAATCGAAGTTCTTCTTCCGGCCCGCCGGCACCAGCCCCCGGATCTGCTGCATCAGCACGGCCAGGCAGGCGGTGCGCCGGAGGGTGCGGGCCGTCTCACAGCCCCGGTCCAGTTCTGCCCGTTCCGCCGGCACCAGCTTCAGCATTTTTTCCAGCTGCCCCGGCGCATCTTCCCGGATCAGCCGGTCCAGAAGTTTCATCCGGTTCTTCGAAACGTATTTCTGATAGCCCTCCCGGAACCGATCCTGCAGGCCTTCCGGCCAGTACAGCCGGTACCAGGCCAGAGTCAGCAGTCCCTCCGGATCTTCCGCCTCGTGGCTCAGTGCATATTCCCATTCCCCGTCATACAGTCCGAAGGAGAGCTGCCCCCCGCGGAACAGATGGTGATACGGATAACCGAACCCCTCCGTATTGGTGACAAACTGACGGGCCGGTGTGTTCTCCGTCACCACTTCCAGGTATTCCGGGAACAGAAGCCGGGCGGTGCGTCCGTCCTCCCAGAAGATCCTCACGTCCAGTTCCGCACTGAAATGTTCACAGAGATAAGCCAGATTTCCCTGCCCTCCCTGCCAGCTGCGGATGATTATTTCATGCAGGGAGAACCAGTTCTGGCAGGCTTCGGCGCACCAGGTCACCGGCACATCGAAGAGTTCCAGTTTCTCCAGATCGTACATACCATGAAAAGCATATTCACCGATGAATCTTACACTTTCCGGCAGGGTCAGAGAGCGGATTCCGGCGTTGGACCATTTCTTTTCTCCGTCCCCGCCGGCCCCCTCCAGTTCGATCCAGGTTCCTTCTTCCTTTTCGGTATGATCCTTCGGTCCCATGGCGTAATTCCAGATCCCCGTCACAGGCACACCGCCGATCTCCGCCGGAAGAACCGCATCCCGGTCACAGGTCACGGCCCGGAGGAGCAGAATCCCTCCATCTTCTTCCACATATTTGATTTTCCAGTTTCCGTATCCCGAAAGCATTTTTTCTCCTGTGCCGGCGGTGCGTCCCTGTGCGGGATCTGCAGCTCTTCCCTGCTGCAAGACGCCTGCAAAAGCCCTCTTCCAAACGGCCTTCACCCTGCCCGGGCTATTTCACCGGCTTCTTATGTTTCTGAAAATAAGCGACGATATTCTCCGCCACATGCTGGGGGATGGATGGCACCTCCATCAGCTGGAGAACCGTCGCATTTCGTATGTTATCCACGGTTTTGAAATGATACAGCAGTTCATTCCGCCGCTTGGGTCCCACACCCTCGATATTATCCAGCACCGAGTGCATGGCGTTCTTCCCGTGCAGCTTATGATGGTAGGCGATGGCATAACGGTGCACTTCCTCCTGAATCGTTCCCGCATAGCGGAACAGGTCCGGCCGGGACCGGAGCGGAACCTCCCGCCCGTCCCGGAAAACCACCGCCCGGGTTCTGTGGCTGTCGTCCTTCGCCAGTCCCACCACCGGAATCTCCAGCTGCATGGCATCCAGTACATCGCAGGCGGCGCTCACCTGCCCCAGACCCCCGTCCATCATAATCATATCCGGCAGACGGATGAAGCCCGGGTCACCGGCCAGCGCCCGGCGGAACCGGCGGTACAGCACCTCCTGCAGGCTGCCGTAGTCGTCCGGGCCCTCCACCGTCTTGATTCTGAACCTGCGGTAATCCTTCCGGACCCGTTCCAGGCCGCTGAACACCACCATGGCGCCCACCGAATCCACACCGTTGGTATTGGAAATATCGTAGGATTCCACCCGGTAAGGCTTTCCTTCCCGTTCCGGATCCCGGTGAAATCCTCCTGCCTGCATCAGGCTCTCCATTTCCCGGTACACGGCTTCTTCCTGTTCCCGGTGGGTCTCCGCCCGCACCTGAAGCGTCTTCGTCATTTCCACCAGATCCCGCCGGGTCAGATCCATCAGCGCCCGCTTGCTGCCCCGCTTCGGCACATTGATATGCACCTTCCGGCCCTCCCGGCTCAGAAATTCTTCCAGCAGTTCCTTCTCCTCCGGTTCCTCGTCCACCAGGATTTCCCCGGGAACCCGGGCCCACTGACTGTAGTACTGTTTCAAAAACTCCCGGACCATATCCCCCCGGGTGTCCCCCTCATCCGACTGAATCGGGAATGTCTCCCGGCCGCTGAGCTTGCCGTCCCGCACCGGAAACAGCACGATGAACGAGCGGTCCCGGTCCTTCACCGCATGGACGATGTCCAGATCCTGATCGCTGATCATGGTGACCCGCTGGGTTTCTTTCAGAGACTTCACCGCCTGAATCATGTCCCGCCAGCGGGCGGCCTCTTCATACGCCATCTTCGCCGAGGCGTCCTGCATCCGCTTCGTGAGCAGGTCCACAAGAGGCTTGTCCTTTCCGGACAAAAATTGACTGATCTTCGCGATCGATTCATAATATTGATCTTTGTCCACATGGCCCAGGCAGACCCCCCGGCAGGCGCCGATATGATAGTTCAGACAAGGCCGGTGGTTTGGCGGAAACTCCGTCATGGAGCACCGCTTCAGGGAAAAGAGCTGATTCAGCAGGTCCACAATCTGATTCACGGCGCCGGCATCGCTGAAGGGACCGAAATAGCGGTTTCCGTCCCGGCTGATGCGGCGGGTCTTCACCACCCGGGGGTAGTCTTCACTGGTGGTGATCATGATGTACGGATAGGTCTTGTCATCCCGGAGCAGAACATTGTACTTCGGCATGTACTTCTTGATCAGATTGCACTCCAGAATGAGGGCCTCCATCTCACTGCCGCAGGTGATGTATTCAAACTCTGCGATGTGCCCCACCATCGCCTTCACTTTCGGACTGCTGTTCTGGTAGGAGGTCTGAAAGTATTGCCGCACCCGGTTGCGAAGGGAGATAGCCTTCCCGACGTAAATGACCTGTCCCAGTCTGTCCTTATGTAGATAAACTCCCGGGGAGTCCGGGAGTTTCTTCAGATTTTCCTGTATATCAAACATATCAGAATCGCCAGCCCCGCTGGTTCCGTTCCTCCTCTTCCATCATTTTCTGACGGGCGAGACGCTCGATCTTCCGCTGCCGGGCCAGCCGTCTCCGCCGCCGGTTCCGGGCCCGGATCGAAGCAATCCAGAGCAGGACGGCGACCACCGCCAGGAGCAGGAGGAGAATGACCACAGTTGCGAAATTGGAAATGCCCAGGTAGGACGGAAGCCAGCCCGGCAGCACATTCTCCCGCACCACGATCGGCACACTGTTCACCTGTTCGCCGCTGACGTAGATCCGGTAGGTGCCCACCCGCTGGCCGCTGACCAGAGGTGCCTTCACATTACTGTACAGGTCCGTCTTCGTGCTCACCAGCCGGGAAGATCCCTCCTTCGGCAGATAAGCGTACCCGGTTTCCCCGGTGTAGACATCCACGGAAGTCCTGGCTCCGTGACGCACATGGACTTTCCCCACATGGGTCCCCGCTTTCACCGCCACGATCCCCTGCACACTCTTCTTCGCATACTGAATAAGTGCCAGCAGATCCTTCTCCCGTTCCTTCTTCGTGTCCCCCAGCAGGATGATGAACAGCTGCAGGCCGTCCTTCCGGTATGCCACCGCCGTGCTGCAGTCATCATCTGACCAGAACCCGTTCTTCGCAGCATATACCCCGGAACCGGATTTGTTAATCAGTTCCGCCGTGTTCTTCATGGTGCGGGCGCCCGACTTGTTGGTGAGTCCCATATGGTAGACCTTCGTGCCGGCGATCTTCCGAATCGTGGGGTTGGAATAGGCCACCCGGGCGATCTGAAGGAAATCCGCCGCGGTGGTGTAATTATTCCGGTCGCTGATGCCGCTGGGATTGTCGAAATGGGTGTGCCGGCACTCGATGTTCTTCGCCGTCTCATTCATCATGGCCACGAAATCCTTCATCTTTCCGGTGCCGCTCACCGCTTCTCCCAGAGCGTAAGCCGCGTCATTTCCAGAAAGAATCAATGCGCCATAGAGCAGCTGTTCCACCGTCACCTGCTCCCCTTCCTTCAGTCCCATGCTGGTGTCCTTCTGGGAAGCCGCTTCCCGGGAGACAGTCACTTTCTGATCCAGCGGAGCGTTCTGCACCGCCAGCATGGCCGTCATCAGCTTCGTGATGCTGTAGGGGGAAAGCTTGTCATTCTTCCCCTTGGCGAATACGATCTCGTCTGTGTTTTCGCAGTAGACCACCGCCCCCTTCGCCGTCAGTTCCGGCTGATCCTGGGCATATACCCGGCCGCCCTGCCCCGGAACCGGCAGCAGCCCCGCTGCCAGAACCACTGTGAGGATGACAATCCAAAAACGGCCGAAGAAGCCGGACCGCCTCCGCTTCCCGGCTTCTTCGACCTGATGTGCAGTTATATTCCGGCGGCCCGGTTCCCGGGCCGCTTTCCGTCCAAATTCTCTGATTCCCTTCACCGGTATAGATCTCCTTCTATCGCACCTTGCCGATCAGGATCCGGAGAAGGAAAGCCCGATCAGCGGTTCTTCGCCTCGAACTGTTTCATGAATTCGATCAGCTTGTCTACACCTTCCGGCGGCATCGCATTGAAGATGCTGGCACGGATTCCGCCCACACTCCGGTGTCCCTTCAGATTGATCATGCCCTGTTCTTTCGCTTCGGCCACGAATTTCGCATCCAGTTCCGGATTACCGGTTACGAAGGTCACATTCATCAGAGAACGGTCCTCCGGTTCGATGCCGGTCCGGTAGAAGTCTGTGGAGTCCAGATAGTCATAGAGTTTTCCAGCCTTCTTCACATCGATTTCATGGATGGCCTTCACACCGCCGATAGACTTCAGATACTGGAAAACCAGCCCTGCCATGTAGATTGTGAAGCAAGGCGGCGTATTGTACATACTCCCCTTCTTCGCATGTGTGGCATAGTCCAGATAGATCGGGGTCTTCTCGTCAGCGAAGCCCAGCAGATCCTCCCGGACGATGACGATGGTCACCCCGGCCGGCGCCACATTCTTCTGGGCCCCCGCATAGATCAGACCAAACTTCGACACATCAACCTCTTCGCTCAGGAAACTGGAGGACATATCCGCCACCAGCGGAATGTCTCCGGTATCCGGGATGTAGTTAAAATGCGAACCATAGATTGTATTATTATAGCATATATAGACGTAATCCGCATCCTCCCGGAAGTCGTCCCGGCCGCATTTCGGAATGTAGCTGTAATGGTCCGGCTCCGAAGTGGCGGCAATCCGGATATCGCCGAACTTCGTAGCCTCCTCATAGGCCTTCTTCGCCCAGTTGCCGGTGATGATATAATCCGCCTTCTTCGACTTCCGGAGCAGATTCATCGGTACCATGGAAAACTGCAGCGTGCCGCCGCCCTGGAGGAACAGAACCTTGTAATTGTCCGGAATCTTCAGCAGATCTCTGAGATCCGCCTCCGCCCGGTCGATGATTTCCTGGTATTCCGCAGATCGGTGACTCATCTCCATGACGGACTCTCCGGTGCCGTGATAGTTCAGCAGTTCATCTCTGGCTTTCTCCAGAACCGGAACCGGCAGCATGGACGGCCCCGCAGAGAAATTGTACACACGATCATACTTACTCATGACTTACTCCCCTCTGTCAGAAAAAACAATTTTTATGGAAAGTATAGCACGCTTCTTCATCACTGTAAACAATTAACGTCTTAGATTCTCGCCACACCGGACTGCCGGGCCGCTTCCGCCACGGCCTTCGCCACCGCCGGTCCCACCGCCGGATCGAAGGCCTTCGGAATGATGTTGTCCGCATTCAGTTCTTCCGCCGGGATCAGGTCCGCCAGCGCCTTCGCCGCAGCCATCTTCATCTCCTCATTGATGTCCTTCGCCCGGACATCGAAGGCGCCCCGGAAGATGCCCGGGAAAGCCAGCACGTTGTTAATCTGATTCGGGAAATCAGAACGGCCGGTGGAGATCACCACCGCGCCGGCGGCCTTCGCCTCATCCGGGAAGATTTCCGGTGTCGGGTTGGCACAGGCGAAAATAATCGCATCCCGGTTCATGCTTCTGACCATTTCCTGGGTCACCAGCCCCGGAGCGGAGACACCGATGAAGACGTCCGCCCCCTTCATCACATCGGCCAGAGATCCCTTCTCTCCCTGCAGATTGGTCACTTCCGCCATCTCTTCCTTGATCCAGTTCATACCTTCCTTCCGGCCCCGGTAGATGGCACCGTGCCGGTCCGTCATAACGATATTCTTCACACCGGCAGAGAGCAGCAGCTTCGTGATGGAAATCGCCGCTGCGCCGGCGCCGGAAGTCACCACCTTGATTTCATCCATTTTCTTGCCTACCACCTTCAGGGCATTGGTGAGCCCCGCCAGGGTGATGACCGCCGTGCCGTGCTGGTCGTCATGGAAAATCGGAATGTCACACTTCTCCTTCAATTTCCGCTCGATTTCAAAGCAGCGGGGAGCGGAGATATCCTCCAGATTCACACCGCCGAAGGAACCGGAAATCATGTAGATTGTATTCACGATTTCGTCCACATCGTTGGACCGGATGCAGAGCGGGAAGGCGTCCACATCGGCAAACTCCTTGAACAGCACGCATTTCCCTTCCATAACCGGCATCCCTGCCACCGGACCGATATTGCCGAGGCCCAGAACGGCGGAACCGTCCGTGATCACTGCACACATATTCCATCTTCTGGTCAGTTCGTAGCTCTTATCCGGGTCCTTCTGAATCTCCAGGCAAGGCTGCGCAACCCCCGGCGTATAAGCCAGAGACAGATCATCCTTGTCCTTCACCGGAACCCGGGAGATCACCTCGATCTTTCCATTCCATTCGCCATGCAGTCTGAGCGATTCCTTCGCATAATCCATTGTTCTGTTCCTCCTGTGTATCCGAATATTTCGGCTGTGAATTCAGTTCACCGGCTTCGACCGGAAGCCTCATACATCCTATAGCAATTCCGTTGAAAATGCAAGAAAAAGCCCGGGGGCCGCGCTCTTCTGCGCAGCCCCCGGGGACGATCGACATGTCTGTTATCTGTCAGAGGACGGTCCTCCGTTCTACTTCGTTACAAATCTCGTGGCGCTGTACGGACGACCTGTGTAGTACATGGACGTCATCCGGATGCCGATTCTCGGATTCACCGCATGAACCACCATGCCGTTTCCGGCGTAGATGGCCACATGGCCCGGATAATGCAGCTCGTCTCCCGGCTTCAGATTACGCAGGGAAACTCTCTTTCCCACAGCACTCTGTCCGACCCGCGGCAGGTTGACGCCGAAGTGACGGTATACCGAGTACACGAATCCGCTGCAGTCCGCACCGTGCTTCAGACTGGTGCCGCCCCAGCGGTACGGATTGCCGATCCAGTTGGTTGCAAAATCCACAACCTTGTGTCCGGAAGTGCCCCGAACCAGGTACCCTCTCCGGGAACGAACCGAACCGGTTCCCACATAGGTCACCTTCGTCTTCGGCTTCTGCACCAGCTCTGTGGAAAGCTTCTCAGAAGAAGCGGTGGCGCCGTTTTTCTTCACCAGCCGGTAGGAAGTAACCCGCTTGCCGTAGACACCGCCCTTCACCTTCTTCGTGGTCTTCCGAAGAGAGTCGGTCTTCACAGTTCTCTTCCGGTACTGCAGAAGATCCGTCTTCTGGTAGTTCTCCACGGTGGTAATGTCAATATAATGATTATCTACAATCTGCTTCAGGAATTCCGTGTAGGAATACACCGTTCCGTTGCCCGCTTCCGTCTTCTCGGAATCGGTGCGGATTCCCTCCCGGGAAGAAACATCGACTGACTCTACGCCGGATCCTGTCTCCTTCACATAGGATGCCAGATCGGTTCTGATCTCCGCCGGTGTCTTCGCGGTATCGGTATATAAAGACACTGTCTTACCGGTGGACGGATCAGTGATCTGCACCTGATAGCCCATGCTCTCCTGCGCCTTCACGCGGGAATAGCCCGTCAGGCCCAGCGCTGCCGCTGCCATCGCCACTGCGATGATCACAACTGCAATCCGCCGCCCTGCCGCATGCTGTTTCAGATGTTTCTGACTGCTGCCCATCATAAATTCAATATCCTTTCGTCCGGAAATAACTCGTTTAACTGTTACCCATAGTAGCAGTTAATTCTTAAGATGTCAACGCATTTCTTAAGAATTGGACGGTGCCGTGCATCCGTTACTCCCGTTCAGACATTGAATTTTCAACGTTTATAATTCTTTAGACTCTCTTGATTTTCTTAAGAAACTTTCTTTAAACGACCTGGTTGAACGGATCCATCAGGCGGTGAACCGGCGCACCGGGTTTCTCATGATCATTCACCAGAATCGACACCGCACTGAAGTGGTTCACAATGTCGATATCCCGGGCGCCGGCCTGGTACTCCCCGTCCAGCGTCCACGGCATATCCGGGTCCGCCGTGATCTCCAGATGGCTGGTGCTGAAGAAATCAATCAGCGGACAATTGTCGTAATTCTGGCTGGTCAGCGCCATCAGAATCTGCTGCAGCTCAATGATGTTGGACGGGCTCTTGATCAGCAGTACTTCGAACACCCCGTCATTCATGTTCACCAGATCCGCTCTGAGGGTCAGCACCCCGCCCATGGAGGTGGAATTGCAGATCGCACCGAAAAGGTACTTTCCGGCATAGATATGTCCGTCCTCATTCATGAACTTCATTTCCACGGAGCGGATGGTCAGCACGTCCCGGATGCCCCCCAGAATATACGCCAGGTGGCCCAGCGAATTCTTCAGACCCTGGGGCACGTCATAGGAAGTGTTCGTGAATGCGCCGAAGGAAGCTACATAGGAGAAATACCGGCCGTTGAAACTGCCGATATCGATGGTCTCCGGCTTCCCCTCCACCACATCATAGGCTGCCTGCAGCAGATCCGTGGAAAGTTTCAGACTGGAAGCGAAGTCGTTGGTCGTTCCCGCCGGCAGATAACCGATGGGCACTTTCACCCCGGACTCCATGACGCCGGCCACCACTTCATTGAAGGTGCCGTCTCCCCCGGAGGCCACGACGACGTCCGCATCCTTCGCCCGCTCCCGGGCGATCTTCGTGCCGTCCCCCGGCCCGGTGGTGGCTGCCACCACCACTTCATAGTCCGCACGGCAAAATATTTCCACAATATCTCCCAGATACTTCGCACCCTGCCGGGTCCCCGAGTACAGATTCGTGATCAGCAGCAGTCTCTTCATAAATTCACCTTATTCTTCATTCGTTTTCTTTTCTCGCCTTCATATCCCTGGTATCCCGCCAGAGCTTATTGAACAATATGCCCAGCACCAGCACCCAGGACAGCAGATAAAGCCAGAACAGCACCGCTGCCACCGATGACAGGGAGCCGTAGATCAGACCGTAATCCACCACATAATTAGTGTAGATCGAGTAGAACACCGTCACCACCAGCATGCCCACCGAAGCCATAATACTCCCCGGCAGCAGATCCCGCACGTTCATCTTCTTCAGCGGGAGCAGATAATAGTCGAACACAATGACCAGGAAGTACAGCACCAGTGCCAGAGGCCACCGGAGCCAGGACCACAGCCGGGAGATCATGGACGTCTGAATCACCCGGCCGAAGACCAGCCGGAGAATCATCTGGCCGTATACCAGAATCACCACCACGAAGACCAGTGTGAGCACAGTCAGGGACATGGTTCCCAGGGACCGCCACCGTTCCTTGAAGAAGTTCCCTGTTGTGCGGCCGCTGCTGTACGTGTAATTGGCGATCCGCATCAGAGCGAACTGGGCCCGGGAGGCGGACCACATCGCCATGGCGATCAGGATGATGTTATTCCCCGTGGAGGACCGGTTCTCCAGAAATGCCTTCAGCGTCGCCGCCATGTTCGGCGTCACATACCGGTCCAGCCAGATAAACAGGAAATCCAGGGATGTGATGCCCAGCACATTGAGGATCTGCATGAGAATGATGACCGTCGGAACAATGGAAAGCAGCAGATAGAAGGCGATCTGCGCCGCAAACCCCTGATAATACGGGTCCGCAAACTGCCTGATTCCCATTCTCACCATTATCCGGATCCGTTCTTTCATACGAGTCCTCTCCGTCTGCTCCAGCACAATTTTCTATTCTTTCATCGCTTTCAGTTTCCGGGCAAGTTCCGCCAGCGCCCGGGAGCGGTGACTGATCTGATTCTTCACTTCCTGAGAAATCTGAGCGAACGTCTCCGTCTGTCCGTCCGGCAGGAACAGCGGATCGTAACCGAAACCGCCGGTGCCTCTCCGTTCTTCCAGCAGATGTCCCTCACATTCTCCCCGGGCCGTGATTTCCCGGCCGTCCGGCCATACCAGTGCGATAACCGACACGAAGCGGCAGGTCCGCTGCGCCCGGGGAACGCCCTTCATCTCCTCCAGCAGCTTGTCATTATTCTTCTCATCATCACACGGTTCGCCGGCAAAACGTGCCGAGTAGACCCCAGGCCGGCCTCCCAACCGGTCCACCGCCAGCCCGGAATCATCGGCAATGGCCGGTTTCCCGGTCCGCTCCGCAATGGCCCGGGCCTTCTTCAGCGCATTCTCCTCGAAGGTTTCTCCGTCCTCTTCCACATCGAAATCCTCCGGCACCCCGGCATCCCGGCGGGAGATCACCCGCATACCGAATCCCCTGGTGATCGCTTCCATCTCCCGGATCTTGTTCTCGTTCTTGGAAGCGGCAATGATGGTTTCCGGAAGTTCCGCTTCCGGATGAACTTCCGGTTCCTTCCGGCCGGCCTCTTCTTCGCTGTCATCGGCCCAGGCCAGCGCACAGCGCACCGCCCGTTTCCAGCCGCCGATCTTCCGCTGCCGCTCCGCCCCGCTGATTTCCGGGGCGAAGGACCGGTCCTCCGTCCAGTTCCGGAGCACATCATCCCGGCTCGCCCAGAACCCGACCGCCAGCCCCGCCAGATAAGCGGCACCCAGGGCCGTGGTCTCCACACAGGCCGGGCGGACGACTTCCGCCCCGCTGATATCGGCCTGAAGCTGCATCAGCAGATTGTTCTTCGAGGCTCCTCCATCCACCTTCACCCGTCCAGACAGCATGCCGGAGTCCGCCTTCATGGCCTCCAGCACGTCATTCACCTGATAAGCCAGAGATTCCAGGGTGGCACGGATAATATGCGACTTATTCACCCCCCGGGAAAGCCCCACAATGGTGCCCCGGGCGTACTGATTCCAGTACGGGGCACCCAGCCCCGTGAAAGCCGGAACCACATAGCAGCCGTTGGTGTCCGGCACCTTCCCCGCCATATATTCCGAATCCGCAGCGGAATCAATCAGCCGGAGTTCGTCCCGCAGCCACTGGATCGCCGCACCGGCCACGAAGATTGAACCCTCCAGCGCATAGGTGACCCTGCCGCTGATGCCCCACGCAATGGTGGTGACCAGACCATTCCGGCTCATAACCGGCTGATCTCCGGTGTTCATCAGCAGAAATCCCCCGGTTCCGTATGTATTCTTCACATCCCCCGGCTCGAAACAGGTCTGTCCGAACAGGGCGCACTGCTGGTCTCCGGCTGCGCCGCCGATGGCGATGGGCGCCCCGAAAAGCCGGGGATCCGTATATCCCAGCACCTCACTGGAGGACCGGACTTCCGGCAGCATACATACCGGAATATCCAGTTCCCGGAGAATCTCCCGGTCCCATTCCAGGGTGTGAATATTGAACATCATCGTCCGGGAAGCATTGGAATAATCTGTGGCATGAACTTTCCCTTTCGTCAGATTCCAGATCAGCCACGTCTCCACCGTGCCGAACAGCAGCTCCCCGTTCTCCGCCCGTTCCCGGGCCCCTTCCACGTGGTCCAGAATCCACCGGAGCTTCGTGGCGGAGAAATAGGCGTCGATCTCCAGACCGGTCTTCTGCCGGTAGACTTCTGTCAGGCCCTTCTCCCGGAGACTGTCTGCGTATTCGGATGTTCTGCGGCACTGCCACACAATGGCATTGTACACCGGCTCTCCTGTCTTCCGGTCCCAGACAATGGTGGTCTCCCGCTGATTGGTGATGCCGATGGCCGCAATATCTTCTGCCGTGGCGCCGACCTTCGCCATCGCCTCCACCGCCACACCCACCTGGGTGGACCAGATCTCGTTCGCATCGTGTTCCACCCAGCCCGGGTGAGGAAAGATCTGCCGGAATTCCTTCTGTGCCACACTGACCATGCTGCCGGACCGGTCGAACAGAATACAGCGGTTGCTGGTGGTACCGGCATCCAGCGCCATAACATACTTCGCCATTACGATATGCCTCCTCTTCTAATAACAATTGATTATACCATGTCAGGGTCAGTGGAACAATCGAATGTATTCTATATCATATCCCTGCATAAGTATGCGCCCCGGCCCCTCCATCCGGTCCCCCCAGCCCGCCGCTTCTGTTTCCATGACCCGAAGAATCATGCTATAATATTGGTTGTTTATTCACCGGAACCGGGAAACCGTTCCGGCAGCGGAAGAATGGGGGATATATGAAGAGACCGGAAACGAAAAAGCAGAATACAGGAAAAGCCCCGAGAAACAAGACGCTGGATCGTCCGGTTTCGGAGCTCGGTCCTTATCTGGACCGGACCGTGACCCTGTCCGGCCCGGCGGACAGTCTCACAGACCTGAAGGATCACACGATTCTGGGGGACACCCTGGCGGTGATGCCCCTCCTTCCGGCCGGATGTGCAGATCTCATCATCGCCGATCCGCCCTACAATCTTTCCAAGCATTTCAACGATGCGACATTCCGCCGCACCGATGACGGATCCTACGAAACGTACACCCGCCGCTGGATGAGCGAGGCGAAGCGGCTGCTCAGGCCAGGCGGCTCTGTCTACGTGTGCTGCGACTGGCGGAGCAGCCTGGTGATCGGCCGGGTCATGGCGGACTTTTTTGTCCTCCAAAACCGCATCACCTGGGAGCGGGAGAAAGGCCGGGGTGCGGCGTCCAACTGGAAGAATTCCATGGAGGACATCTGGTTCGCCACCGCCGGCGAAAAGTATTATTTCAACCTGGATGCCGTGCGTCTCCGCCGGCGGGTTCTGGCCCCTTACCGGGAGAACGGCCGGCCCAGGGACTGGCGGGAGGATAAATCCGGAAAATGGCGGGACACCTGTCCCTCCAATTTCTGGGACGATATCACCGTTCCCTTCTGGTCCATGGCCGAAAACACCGGCCATCCGACCCAGAAGCCCGAGAAACTGGCGGCGAAGATGATTCTGGCCAGTTCCCGGCCCGGGGACCTGGTGCTGGATCCTTTCCTGGGCTCCGGCACCACCAGCGTGACGGCGAAGAAGCTGGGGCGCCGCTATCTGGGTATTGAGCGGGACCCTCAGTACTGCGCCTGGGCGGAGGTCCGCCTGGAACGGGCGGAAACGGACCGCCGGATTCAGGGCTACGAGGACGGCGTATTCTGGGAACGAAACAGCGGCCCGATGCGGAAGTAGTTTTTTGCCCGACACGGGGATGCCCAGGGATTTCCCGGGACGCTGCCCCAGTGCGCCGGGAAGACAGGGAAGGCACCGGCAGACGACATAGAGAAAACCGAAGAATCGAAAGCAGAGGGAGAAGAAACAGAATGTTAACTGTATTTACAAAAGTGATGACGATCTTCGTGATGATCGGCGCAGGATATCTGGCAAACAAGGTGAAAATACTGCCGGATCAATCCACTCCCTACCTGACCAGTCTTCTGATCAATATCTCCACGCCCTGCCTCGTCATCAGTTCCATGACCGCCATGTCCCTGACCCGGGAGACACTGACCGAAACCCTGGAGGTGCTGGTGGTCAATGCGGCCTGCATGCTGATCACCGGCGCCGTCTCCTGGGTCGTCATCAAACTGCTCCGGTACGAGCCGAAGGAGGACCGGGGCATCCTCATGGCCGTCATGACCTCCATCAACACCGGGTTCCTGGGATTTCCGGTGGCGAAGGCCATCTTCGGCAATGATATTTTCTTCCTCTTCGTCATTCAGAACATCAACCTGAACATCTATATGTACAGTCTTCAGGTTCTGCAGATGAACTACGGCAGGAAGGGCGGTGTCCACCCGAAGCAGATCCTGCGGGCCATGGCCACCATGCCCATGTTCGCCACCATCCTGGGGTGTGTCCTGCTGTTTGCGGGCATCAAACTGCCGGGACCGGTATCCTCCTTTGTGGGTACCATGGGGGATATGACAATTCCCCTGTCCATGGTGCTGGTGGGGGTGCTTCTGGGCAAAAGTCCCCTGCTCACGATCGTCCGGAACTACAAGCTGGTGATCGTCTGTCTGACTGCGGAAATTCTGATGCCGTTCCTCACCTTCTTCCTGGTCAACTGGCTGCCGATCACCCCGGAGGCGAAGCTGACCTGTATCTACGCCGAAGCGTTCCCTTGTGCGGTGCTGACCGCCGCCGTGGCCGAACAGCAGCATCTGAACGGTCACCTGGCGTCGGAAGGCGTCGCCCTCTCCACACTGATTTCCCTGGGAACCCTGCCGGTGGTCAGCATGATTCTGATGCACCTCTACGGCGGACTAATCTGATCTATTTCTTTTTCACCAGCCGGCCGGCTCTGCGTTCTCCCCGGTCCGGCTGGTACATATCGTCATCCAGCCAGAGGGTGTAGCCGTTGCCGTTCACCTCACTGACACTGCTGATGGTGAGAAACGCTTTTTCATCGAACTGGAACACGGCGTTCTTCACCGCATTGATGTTCCGAGCTGAAGTCACACAGACCAGTGTGTCCTGTTCCTCTCCCAGATATCCCGTCTTCGAATGCAGGAAAGTGGATCCCAGTCCCATCTGCATCAGGCGCTCGTTGATCTCCTGATTGGCCTTGGAGAAGATCAGCATCTGAACGCCGCCCTGATCGAACACCAGAATCTTGTTCATCACCACACTGTAGATCAGCGCATAGATAATGCCCAGAATGACACCGTTGGATTTCGTGAACGGAATCTGGATGATGAAAATGGTGAAATCGATGGCATACATGACCGGCGCCACCGGCAGCCCGAATTTCGAATGCAGGATAATCGGCGGCACATCAATGCCGCCGGTGGATCCCCCCGCCCGGATGATGATACCCAGACCCAGACCGTCCAGCAGGCCGGCGCAGATGGCGGCGATCAGCGGATCATCCACCAGATGATGAAGCATGGTCAGATGATTGAAGAACTGCAGACAGATCGGGAATGCGAAAGTGCCCACGATGATGGTGGCGGCGAATCGCTTTCCCATAATGAATAGTCCTACCAGGAAAATCAGAATATTGACCGCATACACCACCATATTCAGATTCGCACCGAAGAAATACTGAAAAAACTTCGCAATACCCGACACTCCGGAAACCACCATGCCGTATGGCAGTGCGAAACATGCGATCGCCGCCGCATTCAGTGCATTGCCCAGCACCAGCAGCAGAAATGTAATGACCGCTTTCCACGGTCCGTTTTTCATTTTCTTCATACTCCCTCCATTTCTCCGGCGCATCCGGATTTCTGCCCGCTTCCCTGCATCCGGGCGAAAAAAATCGGCCCAGGCCCGTTTCCGGGCCATGAACCGTACTTGCTCACCCGCATGAATGCGGGATCTTTTCTTCGTTAATTATAAGTCAGGGAATTACCTCCGTCAACCTCTACTCCGCCAGCTTCGCTGCCAGCTCGTCCATATCCCGGCTGACATACGTCTCGATGACGCCGTCGTCACAGGCTCTGGCCACCGCCGGATCCATCGGCAGCTTCACCACATTCGGGATTCCGTGGGCCTTCGCCACCTCATCGATGCGGCTTTCTCCGAAGATCTGATGCTTCTTCCCGCAGTCCGGGCACTGGAAGTAGGACATATTCTCCACGATGCCCAGCACCGGAACATTCATCATCGCCGCCATGTTATAGGCCTTCTCCACGATCATCTCCACCAGCTGCTGCGGGGATGTGACAATGATAATCCCGTCCAGCGGAAGGGACTGATAGACCGTCAGCGGCACGTCACCGGTTCCCGGCGGCATATCCACATACATGACATCCACATCTCCCCAGACTACATCGGACCAGAACTGCTCAACCACCCCGATCAGCACCGGGCCTCTCCAGATAACCGGATCTGTCTCATTCTCCAGCAGCAGATTCGTGGACATAATCTCGATCCCCGTTTCGGACTTCACCGGAATAATCTGCTCGTCGCTGGTTCCCATCGGCCGCTCCGTAATGCCGAACGCCTTCGGAATGGACGGTCCGGTCAGGTCCGCATCCAGAACAGCCACGTTCTTCCCTGCCCGGCGGGTCGCCGCAGCCAGCATGGAAGTGACAGAGGATTTACCCACTCCGCCCTTGCCGCTCACCACACCGATCACCTTCCGGACATTCGATCTCTTATTCATCGGCGCCTTCTTCGGACCCTGGTCCCCGCAGCTGCCGTTGGAACCGCAATGATCGCAATCATGATTGCACTCAGCCATAATTAATCTCCTTCTAACTAAACTCTTCTTCACCGGCACACCGCCGGCATCCGACTATACAGAATCTACTTACCCGCTCTCCGGACACCAAAACCCTAGAACATTCCAAGGTTTTTGTAAAAGAACAACCACAGCACAATGGTCCCCACCGACAGCGCCGAAGTGAAAACCACCGTATTCCCCGCCAGTTCTCCGTCGCAGTCCATCGCCTGGGCCATGGTGAAAGAGGATACCGCCGCCGGCCCGCAAAGCATCACCGTCAGCGTGGCGAAGTGAATGCCCCGGATCCCCAGCGGCACGGCGATGGCGGTCCAGATGGCCGGTACGATCAGGAGCCGGGTCAGCACCGTGATCACCAGCTGCCGCTTCTCCGCCCTGACAGACTGAAAACTGATGGATGCCCCCAGAATAATCAGCGCCAGCGGCGAGGCCACATCGGCCATATCGTTGATCACCCCCCGGAGTATCGGGTGCAGCGGGATGTGGAGAGCGACAAAAAGAAACCCGGCAATCGTTCCGTCAATGATCGGGTTGGTCAGCACGCCTTTCAGAATGCTGCGGATATCAATGGTTCCGCCCCGGAACGTTTCCAGCACCACCACCGCCGCCACATTGAACACCGGCACCACCACCACCAGAACGGCGGCAATCTCTCCCATGCGGGCCTGTCCGAACAGATTCGTCACGATCGGCAGTCCCATCAGCACGAAATTACTCCGAAAAGAGGCCTGCACCATCACCGCCACCGTCCGGGGATCCTTCTCGATCCGCCGGAAAACCAGCGAAGAAATCAGCGCCGTGGCCACAATCGTGAAAACACAAAAAAAGACGAATCCCCAGCTCATCCCTTTGGACATGTCTGATTCCCACACATTCCGGAACATCATCGGCGGAAAAAACATATTGAACGTGAACTTATTAAACTTCTTCACTTCCTCGGTAGTGAGCCAGCCGATCTTCTTCACACCCATTCCGATCAGAATCATCATGAAAACCGGCAGAACGGCACGGAGACAAATTACAAAATTCGCATACATATATCAACTTTCAATTATCAACTCTCAACCTGCAAACGCAAAGTATTATAGCATATCCCGTCCGGAATGTATACAGCGTCCCCCGGGCTGCTGCTCACCGTTCGACCTGTCACCGGAATCTTGATTATTTATTCTGAATCCATAAAATATTGAAAAATTTTTCGAAAATGTATTGACATGAAAACATTCTGTCCCTATAATGAAGACAACAAAAGAAAGAAAGGAGCTGATACCAATGGGAATCAGAACGAATGGTTCAGGTGACATCTCAGGGCACGGCTCCGGCTTTCGGAAAATCGCATAGAAGGGTCACAAATCGAACAGAATTTTGACTGAGACGGAAGATTCGAGCTCTTCGAATCGATCGGAATGATTGACAACCTCCTGCAATGGTTTTTCGAAAGCGGGGCCCTGCCGGAAAAGGTTGGTTATCGTAATTGAAAACGGAATTGAGAATGGTCGTAGCTGTCAGGATACCTCAGTGGAACGATAACGAATATCGGAGAGGGTCCCGAAATGATGATCAGAGAACAGATACGAAGTGTCTCCGATGAATGTATGTGCAGCAGGAAACGGAGCGAAGATCTGATTCCGAAATATGAAAGAGAACTTCATATAGATTACGAGATGTCTCTGAGAGATCGAAACGATTTCTAACGTAAGACGAAACACAACTCAAATAGTGATAACATGTTGAGCAGAAAGCCCGTCGTCCACAGACGCCGGGCTTTTTCATGTCCCGCCTCTTCTACCGCATCCGGCTGACCAGAAGCCTGCAGCTCTCCATCTGCTCCCGGTACTCGGGATCCCCGGTACTGTAATACAGATCTTCGAAGATCCTGCACGCCTCTTCTGCCCGGTTCGCATCATTGGTATTCTGTACGACCGGACTTCTGGCCAGGGTCCGGAGGACCTTGGCCAGAAGCGCCAGAAGCTGTTCCTCTTCCGGGTCCGGACGACCGTACCGGCGCCGGCGGGGCAGTTCGGAGCCGCCGGCGCCGGGCGGCTCCTGCCGGGACTGTTTCTCATTCAGTGAATTCCGTATAGCCAGTTCCAGTTCATTCAGCGCCCGGAACGACTGCATCCGCCTTTGCCATCCGGCGGAGCGGGCACCTCGGATCCGTCCGGCGCAGGTGTCATGATACATGCAGAGCCGGCAGTGCCCCGGATCAAAATCAAATCCGCAGACCGTCTGCCCGACCCGCTTCTTCTCTTCTTCCGCAGATCCTTCCTCAAAAAGCCGAATCGCACGGTACCGGTTTTTCAATTCCTCCAGCGAATACTCCATCTACTTCAGTCCCAGAACATCCTCGGCCAGTTCGCATGCCGTTTTGACACAATCCGGACAAGCCATCATGACAACGCCGGTATCCCGTCCCTTCAGATCTGCACAGGCAGTGGCGCCGGCCTTCTCACGGAACCGCTTCACCATCTCCCGGGTGAACCGGTACGTTGCCCCTTTCGAACTGGCCCGTTCCATATCCACCGTACTCTTCGTGATTCCCGCCAGCACACATGCAGCGTTCAGCGCACCGCAGGTCCCGTCCATACATCCCATACCCAGGCCCAGCCCTTCGCCCACCCGGAACATCGTCTTCTGGTCCATGCCCACGTCATCGGCAAATGCGCAGAGCACAGCCTGAGCACAGTTATATCCCTGATGATGCAGCTTCATCGCTGTTTCCACATGATCCATATCCTTACCTCTTCGATTCCTTTCTATTAAATAACCTTCTCGTGACATCTCTTTCGCACCCCATATTTTAGCACCGGCCCGGGGTCCCGTCCACCGGCTCGTTCTTCTCGCCTCCAATGTGCGAAATCACCCAAAATGTCCTGATCCGCACCCGAATGACGGTATGCGAGGGTGCGAAACCAAAAGAAAATCCCGGTTAATCTATTCCGGCGGCCTCTGAAGGTGCGATTCCGGAAAAATTCCTATTTCCGCACCTGGCCGGCCGGACAGATTGTATATGTGCCGGATGTGCTGGACAAAAAACAACCCGTCTGCCGATCGATCATTCCCGAACACACTGTGCTTCAGCGGGCAGGCAGACAGACAAAGCAGCTATTGAGCATAATACTTGTGCGTTAAGTAAATTAATTGCAATGTCGAAATCATTGCTTTCAGCAGCCCAGTGCGGAAATGAAGTTTTTCGCAGATCCGCACCCCGCCGGACGACCTTCCCAACCATTTTTTCTATATACCCTGGACCCCTTCATTGAAAAAGTCAATAAATACCTGGGAATCATTGTATCTTCCTATTGGACGAATTCATTAACAACTCATACAATAGGTTGACGTAATAAAGTATTGTGATGACATTGAAGGGAGAATGATTCATGTCTAAGAACGCATCACTGCGTAAGGCGATCGTCGTTCTGCTGGCTCTGGTGGTAACGGTATGTTTCTCCGGCATTGCCCAGACGACTTCTTTCGCTGCGAAGAAAACGAAGAAGAAGACAGTTAAGCCAAAGAAGATCACGCTGCAGTCCCAGTGTAAGTATTCTGTGGGAATCAACGGGCTTTGCCAGATCAAGGTGAAGTCTGTTAAGCCGCAGAAGGCAAGCAAGACTGTTACATGGAAGTCCAGCGATGCGAAGGTTGCTTCCGTTTCCAAGACAGGTCTGGTGAAGGGCAACGCAGAAGGTCTGGTTACGATTACCGCCACATCCAAGGCGAACAAGAAGGTCAAGGCTTCTGTAAAGCTCCACGTCGTTCCGACGCAGCAGGGTACAATGACAACGAAGGTTGACCTGACGAAGCAGAACGGCAAGTCTGCGAAGGCATGGGTTCCGCTGGCGAAGTCCAACAATGATCAGAAGATCCAGGATGTGAAGATCGATGTTCCGGAAGAAACCACGAAGAGAATCACGAGGGATTCCGAGGGCAACAAGATTGCTTTCCTTGACTTCACGAACACGCCGCAGGATAAGCGTGTCGCAACGGTTTCTTTCTATGTATGCCGTAAAGCCGTCGTTCCGGCTGCAAAGGGCGAGAAGAGAAACGGAATGACACAGGCTCAGCTGAAGAAATACCTGGGCACATCCTCTCTGGGCGGTAACCTGAAGTCCGGCATCGTGAAGGAGACTTCCGACAAGATCGTGAAGGCCGCGAATGCGAAGACAACAGTTCAGAAGGCGAAGGCCATCTACAACTGGGAAGTGGCCAACCTGGTTCGTATCGACAGCACCATCGGCTGCGGCAGAGGCGACGTTGAACAGATCCTGAAGGATCAGGCAGCTGGCAAGGAAGCCGGCGGCAAGTGCACAGACCTGAGCTCCGTATATGTTTCCCTGCTCCGTGCCCAGGGCATCCCGGCAAGAGAGATCTTCGGCATCCGTATTCAGGGTACAGACACCGCTGCTGCCAAAGACGAGACAACGGCACAGCACTGCAGAGCCCAGTTCTATGATTCCAAGCTGGGCTGGGTCGAGGCAGATCCGGCAGACGTTCTGAAGGCAGTCCTGGTCCAGAAGCTGGACAAGAAGGCAGACAAGGATACGGTAGAATCCCTGAAGGCAGAGTACTGGATGGGCAACAACCAGGAATGGGTGGAACTCTCCGAAGGCCGGGACCTGACACTGAATCCGGCCATCACCGCGAAGGTTTCCTCCGATCCGAAGGTTGCACAGTATTCCTGCCTGCAGAAGGACGGCGTCCTGAACAACTTCGGCTATCCGCATGCAGAAGTGGACGGTGTGGACGTTCCGTGCTATCAGCATCAGGCGTACAGCTACAGCTTCCAGTATGATTCCAAGGTGGTCTGCTGTTAAGCTTTGAACGCTGATCTTTGAATCAAGAATCAAAAAATAGCAAAGGGGCGCTGCCCGAACGAAACAGATTCATCGTTCGGGCAGCGCCCCTCTTTTTTATTGTTCTTCCGCCCGGTCCTCCGCCAGGGCCTCCAGATACTGGCCGTAGCGGGTCTGGTGGAGGCTGGCGGCGCCGGCCGCCAGCTGCTCCAACGTAATCCACTGGTTATCCAGGGCGATCTCTTCGATGCAGCCGATCATGACGCCGCTTCGCTGGGCGCTCTTGATGGCGCCGGCCGCTTCGTAGAGCCGCTCGGCGGTTCCCGCATCGAACCAGGTATAATCCGCATCCAGAGCATGGACACGAAGCTGTCCCTGCTCCAGATACCGCTCATTCACTGCTGTGATTTCCAGTTCGCCCCGGGAACTCGGTTCCAGTGCTTTGGCAAACGCCACCACCTGCGGATCATAGAAATACAGTCCCGGCACGATATAATGGGATTTGGGAATCAGCGGTTTTTCTTCCAGGGAGATCACCCGTCCGTTGGGATCGAATTCCACCACGCCGAAGGGGCGGGGATCCGCCACATAATATCCGAAGATGCCCGCGCCTCCTTTCTCCCGGACCCGGTTCCCCATCCGCCTGAGGGTCCGGCGGAACGCCGGTCCGTAGCAGATATTGTCACCCAGGGCCAGGCACACACAGTCGCTGCCGATGAAGGATTCCCCGATCAGGAATGCGTCGGCGATGCCCCGCTGAACCGGCTGCTCAGCATACTGGATCTCCAGTCCCAGCTTTTCGCCGTGACCGAAGAGCCGTTCGAAGGTTTCGGTCTCGCCTTCCGGAACGATGATGAGGATCTCCCGGATTCCCGCCTTCATCAGCATGCTCAGCGGGTAGTAGATCATAGGCTTGTCGTACACCGGCAGCAGCGGTTTGCAGACCGGAAGAGTGCAGGGGTAGAGTCTGGTGCCCTTACCGGCTGCCAGGATGATTCCTTTCATTGTTTCTGTCCTTTCCGAACATTTCCTGTCATGCGGACGGAGTGAACCGCACAATTTATCCTTTCTGAATGTTCCCCGCTCTGCGGGTGTAATGAACTCTGCTCGGCCGGGAATACTTTCCCACGGATTTACTGTAATGCAGCGTGCCGACGGCCCGGACACGATACAGATACGTGCAGCCCGGCTTCACCTTCCGGTCCGTATATTTCCAGGTGTATCCGGGAACGCATTTCAGATTTTTCCAGTTTCCGTTCTTCCGGCGTTTCTGGATCTGGTAATAGTTGACCCGGCCGGAAGTCGGTTCACTCCAGTTGATCCGGACAGACCGTTTCCGGGGACTGAGCTTCGCCTTCGTCGACAGCCTCGGGAAGGTAAACTTTGTCTTAACCGGAAGCCCCAGCGCCATGCGCACCGCCCGGCCCGCATGGACATTGCCGTAGCCGGTCTGATCATCCCAGCCCTTCTCGTAGAGGTCCGTGGCCGTCGCCTGCAGGATATACCGCACCAGGTCCGGCGTCATAGAAGGATCGATGGAATAGAGCATGGCAGCCACCGATGTCACCGTGGCCGCAGCATAGGACGTGCCGTTCTCCTTCAGCCCGTAATAGGCCGGCCGAATCGGCGTCACCCGGCGGCCCGGGGCCGAGATGAACTTTTCTCCGTAATTGGAGAACAGGGCCCGGGGATTGCTCCATGCGTCCCGGTAATGTTTCGTACCGATGACACTGATCACATGTTTCAGGTCAGAGGGATACCAGGGGGCGGTGGAAGCGAAATTTCCGGCGGCCGCCACCACCGTGACATCATGGGAGGCAGCGTAATCCACGGCTTTCTGGAGAACGCGGTCATCCGCCCTGACATCACCGTCGGGAGCCCCGTGGCCGAAGCTCATGTTGATCACCTTCGCCCCGTGGTCCACTGCGTACCGGACCGCTTTCGCCACCACCTCATTGGAAGCGCTCCTAGCATTGATCTGACCGTCTGCGGCCACCTTGATCGGCATGATGCGCACGATGTCGTTGTGATATCCCGCCGCTGCGCCGGCGATCTGCCCCTTGTTGCCGTAACTGGCACCGATGGCCCCCGCCATGTTGGTGCCGTGCACCACTTTTTTGCTGCTGTATGCGTAAATCCGGAAATTCTTCGTCGCATCCACGGCGTACTCCGGCAGAACGTTCTTCTGCAGATCCTTGTCACTTACATCCACCGCCGTGTCCAGCAGCGCCACCTTCACCGGACTGTGCCGGTGCTTCCGCATCAGATCCCAGGCATCCTTCAGGCCGATGCTACGCTGATACCAGTATGCGTCCGGCTGGTCAGAGAGGGATGCGCCGGAAACCGGCATGGTTTCCGCTTCCTCGGATCCGGGGGACTCGTTGGCACTGCAGGCCCGGGGCAGCAGCACAACGGCAGCCACGATGACCGCCAGAATCAGGAAAACAAATATCGCGGCCACCCCCTGTCGACCGCGATACATGCTGGTATTCCCATGACTTCTCTCGAATAAATCCCTCAATTTTCTCATAAACCTCTTTCGAATCGTTCCTTCCGGAAACAGAATCTTCCGTTCTGCCCCCGCTTACTTGATTTCCACATGAATCACATAGCACCGGTGTGTCTTTCCGCTGTGACGATACTGCACAATGATCTTCGCATCCCCGTGCGCCACACCCCGCACCAGGAAACTACGGTGTCCGGCATCCCAGGTAACCTGGCATCCGGTTCCCGTGGTCTTCAGACCGTTCGGGCTGATGTACCCGCTGCCGAAATGGAGACGTCTGGTCTCGCCGGACCCCATCGAAAGGCTGCGGCTTTCCACATCCCGGAAAATCGGTTTCGTCCGGAAACGAAGGCCCCTGGACCAGCGGCTCTCCCGTTTTCCGGTCACCGCCATGGCCCGGACTTCCATCCGGGAACGCCCGTTGGCCCGGACAGTGTACGTTCCATCCGACCGGTACCGGAACTTCAGCGTTCTGTCTCTCCCGTTCGTCCGATTCCTGACCCGAAGCACCACGTGGTCAGAAGCTTCCTTCTGCTTCAGGCGGACACGAACGGTCACTTTCCGGCGGAACGGCTGCGCATCCTGATTGACAAAACAGGATGCATCGGCGATCGCCGGCGCATCCGGCGGCTTCGGCCTGCTCTTCTTCGGTTTCTTCGCCGCATGAACGATTCCCGCCGGCGGCACTGCCAGAAGAACGGCCAGCATGACGATCAGAATCAGAATCCCCCATTTTCTTTCTGCCGTCCGGCCCTGTCTCATTCCTCTCATATCCATCCCTCCCCTGAAATGCGGTGCGGCGGAAGCCTGCCGGAAAACGCCCCCTTCCGGTTCAGCGCACCGGACAGATCATTTCCGGCAGGATGCTGTCCGCCGCACATCAACACCATTTCCTCTTGTTAATAGTATAATCAAATCACGAAAACCCCGCAAGAGATGCGGGGCGTATTCAGAGCCTGTTAAGAACTTTTCAGGTTCTCGGGGGGCATCCGCGATCAACGGGATGAGGGATTATCGGGATTTCCGGCCGTTCTAATCATTCTTTGCCCAGATTCTCTGGTTCGTGGTGATCTCCGTCACCCCCAGATCCACATATTTCTTCGCTTCCAGGGCATCGTCCAGAGGCCCCAGGGAAATCTTCAGCTGTTCTTTCTTCAGCCGGGAGATGATCCAGCGGAGTTTCTGTTCCCGAAGCGCCAGCCCCTGTTCCGACTTGTCTTTCATGACCTGGGCCACGGAGACGCCGGCCATGTGGTTCGTTTTCGCCCAGCTGATCTCCTGCAGCGTGTTCTCCTCCGACAGGTCGTTCCGCATCAGGAGCCAATAGTCCGCCCCGGAGGCGTCATACCGGATCACTCCCGGCTGACCTGCTTCGCCCTGCTGATTTCCGGCGCTCTGCTGACCGTCCGCACTCTGCCGGCCGCCTGCGTTCCCCTGACCTTCTGACGACGGATCCGGGATCCCCGCCGTGTATTCCTGTCCCACCTGCCGCAGCGTCAGAAGGGTTTCCTTCCCGAAAGCGATGATGGTCACCTTGTTCCCGGGAACTCCCTTCTGCCGAAGAGTTTCAAAGAATTTCTCCGCTCCCGCCCGGGAAATGTTCTGATCCTTCATCTCGATGATGAGCTGCTTCCCCGTGTGCACCGGGTCCACTGCATCGATATATTCCTCCAGATTCGGGATCAGGTAACGGATCGACCGGTCGTTCTTACGGCCTCCGACGATCGGATAGTTCGTCCGGTTTTGCATATTCACCCACTGAACAGGCAGGAAATACCCGGTCAGCCGGTTCAGATACCTGTCGTGAAACACCATGAGGTCCGTGGTCCCGTCCGGCTCCTTCGTTTCCCAGATGTCACACTCGACGCCCCAGTATTTCTGTCCGGCAGCACCCCGGAAGGATTCCACCGTATTCTCCGGATAGGACTTCGGCATGCCCCGGTGCCCCAGGAAATGGGTCTGGAAGGGATTCAGCGGATTCTTGACCGTGAGGGACATATTCAGCTTCCTGCCGCTGCCGTCCCGGGCCGCTGCCGTGATCTTCACCAGTCCCCGCCGTTTCGCCGTCACAACCCCCTTGCTGTTCACGGCGGCGGTTCCCGGATCCGAGGAATAGAAGCGCACCCGTCGGTCCGAAACATTCTTCGGCGAGAAGGTCAGCTGGAATTTCTTCTCCTCCCCGAACCGCATCGTCATCTTCGGTTTCCCGTTCTTCCAGGTCATCTTCCGGACCTTCTTCCCCACCGTCACCCGGCAGGATACAGCCAGATTCGAACCGTCCTGCGTCCGGGCCGTGATGGTGGCCCGGCCGTTCTTCCGGCCGTACACTGTGCCGCGGGCATCAACCTGCGCCACCTTCGGATTGGATGACCGGAACGTCAGCTTCCGGTAGGCCGCATCCGCCGGTGTGACAGCCGCTTTCATCCGGAACTTCTCCTTCTTCTCGATGGTCCTGCGCTTCTCCGTGTTCTTCCATCCCAGCGCCGTGATCCGGGGGCCCACATACACCGCGCAGGAAACAGAGGCGCCGGCTGCCGACGCCGTGATCCGGGCCGTTCCTGCCTGCTTCGCCGTCACAACTCCTTCCGGGCTGACTTCCGCCACATTCGGATCACTGCTGACGAAGGATATCTCTTCGATGCCTTCCGCCAGCACAAGCTGCTCCGACGTCCCCGGCTCCATGATCCTGAAACTGCGGGCGTCCTTCCAATGGAGCGCTTCCCCGCTCTTCTTTGTCTTCACCTTCACCACCCGGGTCACTTTCGTCCCGGAAGCCCGGGGTGCCTTCTTCGCCGCGAAGACATACCCCGGCTCTGTGCCGGCCCCTGCCGTCAGCGTGATGGACAAAAAAAACACCGCAGCCGGTCGTCCAACCTTCTGCCACAATCTCTGATCCAAAGTTACCCCTCCTTCTGATTGCGTTCGGGACGGAGGCGGACCCCCTGCCCGTGCTCCGTCCTGTATACAACGTATACCCGTCAGTATACTGCAATCCAGGGATCTTTTCAATTCCCTCCCTGCCCGTCGGGGCTTCCGGCCGGCAGGTTCCGGGGCAGAGGAATCAGTACATTACTGTAGAATTCCATTCCTTCATGGGAGAAGGATGCCCTGCCGCCGTAGCGTTCCACAATGTACCGGACCGAGGATAATCCGACGCCTCTGCCGTACCCCTTGGTGGATTCGTACTTTCCGTTTTCCATGCGGACCCGGCCGTCGAAACTGTTCGTCATGACAATATAGAGGATTCTGCCCCGCACCCGTACCGTCAGCTGAATGAACCGGTTCTCCGGCCCTTCCCGGGCGGCGGTCAGCGCATTATCCAGCAGATTGCCGATCACCCGGGAGAGGTCCACATTCAAAAGACCCGGGTGCTCCGCCGTCCCATCTCCCGCACCGTCTTCCTGGGCGGTCCCCTGTGCTCTCTTCCCCGTGCTCCCGGAGCCGGCCGGCACCAGAACGTCCGGATCTATCTTCCAGTTCAGGCGGATGCCGGCCTCCCTGGCCTCATTGGCATAATAATTCAGAATGGCATTCAGCGCACTGTCCCGGCAGTACAGCACAGTGTTCTTCCGGGGAAACGTCCGGACGTACCGGTCCAGATACGCATTCAGATCCTCCAGATTCCCCGACTCCGCCATTCCCTTCAGTGCCAGAATTGTCTGCCGGAAGTCATGCCGCTCCCGGGCGTTGTCCTCCAGATACCGCATCTGGTCGTGGTACTGCTTCTCCTGCATTTCGAAGACTCGGTTCCGCTCCCGGATCTCTCCGCTCCGGGTGATCTCGATGCTGATCACATAGAACATTTGATCTGCGATCACCCATGCCGCCAGCATGAGAAACAGCAGCAGCCGGAACATCTGTCCCACACGGTTGAAATGCAGAGTAGAGTAGCGAAGCGGCCGGATGACCAGATTAAAAGCCAGAAGAACCGCCGAAAACGGAATTGCCATGAACCACGCCCGTTCCACATGAATCGTGTCCACCATCCGGGCGCCGTATTTCCCCCAGGGATATGCCAGCAGAAGAAGAGCGGCGAAACCGGCCACATTCTGAAACAGAATGAAATCCATGGACGAATTGGTGAACCCCAGCTTCGGATGAAGCCAGGCATCATACACTGCAGCAAAATTCGACAAAATAGCCAGAAGGGCGATCACATTCATGATCACCGCCAGCGCCTTACAGACCGGTGCTTTCACACTCCAGATGAAGTAAAGAACCGCTGCCAGAAGCAGCCCGAAGTAGAAGATATCCGGATTCCAGTCGAATCGGACCTGAAGGTATTCCGCCGGCAGCACAACGGCAACGGAGAACAACAGGAACGAACTCACAATGAACCGGACACTCTTCCGCAGCTGATGCCGCATGGGAAGATAACACAGAACACATGCCGGAATGAAAATCAGATATGAAGTCCATTCCTGGAACACCTCCTGCCAGATCATGCATTTCCTCCCTTCTCCATGGCCTCCCGGCGCATCTTCGCGAACATATAGTTCTGCCAGATCCGTTCCAGCTGTTTTTCCTTCCGCCGGTTGCACGGGATATGCAGATCACCGGTCAGGTGACAGGTTCCGTCACCGAACGCTTCAACATAATCCATGTTCACCACCACACCCCGGATAATCAGCAGAAACCGCCGGTCCTCCAGCAGCAGCTCCGAAACACCGGAAAACGTCATCCGGGTATGGTAGGTTTCGCCGAACCGGTCTGTAATGTCCAGATAGTGTCCCGCCGTGCACACCGCGACAATTTCCGAGTACGGAATCCGGTACTCGGTCCGGCTGCTGGAAAACGTCAGGCTGGGAATCACCGCCGTGGAACACCGGAGAATATCATCCATCACCCGGTAGACCTCTTCCGGCAGCAGCGGTTTCTCCAGATAATCGAACGCATGCACCCGGAACCCCTCTGCCCGGTGGTCCTCACTGATGGTCATGAAAATCAGCAGCGTGTCCGGATCCCGTTTCCGGATCTCCCGGGCCACTTCAATTCCGGTGCCCTGCTCCAGATAAATATCCAGAAACACCGCCGTATACAGATATGGTTCATAATTTTTCAGCAGTTCTTCCCCGGCGGCGAAGGAGCTGACATGCACCCGGATCCCGTTGACTGCTCCATATTCCGTCAGAATCGTATGCAGCCGTTCCCGGTCCTCCTGCCGGTCATCCAGGATACCGAGATGAATGCTTCTTTCATTCATTCTTCCCCCTCTCTTTCCCGTTTCTCGATCATCTCTCCCACGGACATCGGCTTCCGGAAAAAATATCCCTGATAATTCCGGCAGCCGGCCTCCCGCAGCATCTTCCGCTCCTCTTCAGTCTCCACACCCTTGGCGATTGTCACCGTTCCCAGGACATCCGCCAGCCGGACCAGACTTTTCAGAATCTCTGTAGCCTTCTCCCCCGGATTACGCCGGAACATCCCCATGTCAATTTTCACGGCATCGAAGTCGAAAATCTCCAGCAGCAGTAGCGCCCCGCTGCCCCTTCCGAAGTCATCCAGCCAGATCCGGAACCCTGCTTCCCGGAGCCGGTTAAGCCCTTCCAGCAGATCACCGCTTCCTTCCGGGAGAGATGCCCCGGAAACCTCGAATCGGACCTGCTCCGGACCGATCCCCCAGGCGGCGCAGGTCTCCAGAATCCGGTCAGCCGCCTCCCGACCGGAAAACTCTTCTCCGGTCAGATTCACCGACACCGGAAGGCATCCCATCCCTTCCTTCTCTTCCCTTCTCCGGTCCTCCGCCACCTGCCGGAGCACGAAGGTGTCCAGTTTCCGGCCCATATGATATTTCCGCAGCACCGGCAGAATCTGAGCCGGCGAAATCATCCCCCGGTCCTGCGGGAACCAGCGGATCAGCGCCTCTTCACAGAACGGCTTCTCCTCTCCGCTCCGGACCACAGGCTGATAATACAGCTGCATCTCTCCTGCGTCCAGCGCCTCTTCGAACCGGGCACGGATATATTCCTCCAGAGACTGCCGAAGCTCCCTGGCTTTCCCATCCGGCCGCTGCCCGCCCGAAAGGCAGGCTTCCGGAACCGCCGGGGGTGCAGACTGCGGAGTTCTGCGGTCCTCTTCCCGGTGGCAGGCATAGTACAGCCGCTTATCCTCGTACATCAGTGCGTCCGCCCGCTTCATACAATCTTCCAGAAAAGCCGTATCAGGGCAATACGCACATCCCGCCGCAACCGAAAGATGAATCGATGCCGCAGCGGACCGGAATGCCTCACATTTCTGGGAAAGATCCTCCTCCGTCATCAGCTCGTCCATCACCACGAACTCGTCCCCGCCGGCCCGGTATACATTCTGTTTCCCGAAAATGCGGGACAGCGCATCCGCCAGATCCGTGAGAGCCCGGTCTCCCTCCCCGTGGCCCAGAAGATCGTTGATCCGCTTCAGACCGTTCAGATCGGCGTACACCACACCGCAGGAAACCCTCCTCTCCCGAAGTTCCGCCATCCGTTCCTCCAGCGCATTCCGGTTCCACACCCGGGTGAGCAGATCGTGACGATTGTTGAACTTCAGCGCATCCATGTGGCATTCCATACTCTCCAGCAGATGATTCATATGGGCCGCCAGATCATCCAGTTCCCGGGAGGACTGCTCCCGGATCCTTACGCCGTAATTCCCGCCCTCCATCTCTTCCATGCCGGCATTCATCTCCTCCAGGGGCGCCAGCACCCGCCGGCGGGTTATGCGAAGCACCAGCCACACCTGCATCACCATAACCAGCAGCGCAGTCAGCGTGATATACAGCAGGCTCCGCATCATTTCCCGGACAAAAAACACCCCGTGCACCGTTCGCACCAGCCAGAACCGCCCCTCCCGTTTCGCCACGCAGTAGTGCATTCTGCCATGAATGCGGGTGAAGAAAACCCCTTCCCGGAGTTGCTTCTCGGAAAACCCCGCCTCCCCCAGCGTCTTACCGATCTCCTTCGTTTCCTGGGAAGCGGTCACCACATCCCGCTTCCCGTCCAGCGCATACCACCTGGTTTCCTCGCCGGACACAATGAGGCGGAACGCCTCGGTGAAACTGACCCCCATCTCCTCCCGGTAGGATTCAATCTGCCGGAATCCTGCCCGGGCGTTGATCTGCTCCGCCCGTTCCAGGGTATAAAGCTTCACATATTCCCCCATAAGGAGAACAAAAACCGCCGTAACCAGTGCCATCAGAATCATGGAGCGGCTCATCGACCTGCCTAGGCCCGGTTTCTCTCTGCAGAAATTCTTCTCCGCCATACCCCGCTCCTTTCTGTCCTCCCAGCTGCGGCATATTCAGGAAATCCTGCTGCCACAGGCGGCAGCAGGATCCTCTTTTCACCCGTCCGGAGCATCTCATCCTCCGGATGCATCACTTATTCTCCGGGCACAGCACGTATTCCATTTCCCCGAAACTGTGTTCCCTACTTACCGGATTTTCTTCTCAGCCGAAGGAGAACCGCAGCACCTGCGGCGGCCAGTACCAGCATGCCGCCGTACAGTCCCATATGGTTCTCATCGCCGGTTTTCGGCACATTCGCCTTCACCTGCTCCACCGGCACACTAACTGCCGGCTTCTTCGGTTTGGCCGGCTTGCTCGGTTTGACCGGTTTGTCCGGCTTCGTCGGCTTCACCGGCTTGTCCGGTTTAGTCGGCTTGTCCGGCTTCACCGGCTTATCCGGTTTCTTCACGTCATCATTGGTGATGGTGATGGTATCTCCATCCTCTGTGACTGAAGAAACAAACCCGTCCACAGAGGTGACTTCCTGTGCGGTATACTTCGCTCCGTCATCAATGACGGCTTCCGAGTAGTTCCATCCGTTTGCGTCGGACAGCGTCACAACCTTGTACGCCTCGCCGTTCTTCAGGATCTGCACATCCACAGACTCTGCCGGCGTTCCGCCGTCATCGGTGACCCATACCTTGCTGATGCGGATTGTTTTCACCGGCGGGATGTACGGCGCCGGTGGATTATACTTATTCCAGATATTAAAACCTTCCACTCGTGTTGTGTAGTTCTGGACAGGCTCTTCCGAAATGATGTAATGGACCGGCACACCATTTACATAATATGGCACATTTCCGAAGGAATATCTCCAATTCTCCCCGGAAGTGACCGTCCGCCTTTCGACTTTGTCGCCGCCGGTCAGACAAACCGTTATACTATCCGGACGACTCTTAGCCTTATTATTCTCATCATCCCAGGTTTTCACACCGGAAACAGTGACATATCTTTTGTAGTAAATGGTCACATTCTTATGTCCTGTAAGGTCACTGGCTTTTACGGATAAACTCCCATCTATTTTTACTTGTTGATACACCCCGGCATCTTTGTGCACACCAACTTCTCCGATCGTGAATCCCGAATAATTGTAGTTGCTAAAATCTTTATCCTCGTAAACGTACGGAACCTGCTGCGTATAGAAAGAAATCTTCGTATCCACATCTACATAGTTGATTGTTATGCCGGTGTAAAAACAAAATCCGTCTTTTTCCGTAAAGCCATTATCCCAGGTCGTAACCAAATTCCCCTTTCCGACTCTATCCGCCTCAAATTTTTCCAACGAATCATACTTTTTTCCGTTGAACTCGACGTACTGTTCCTTAATATGTGACGACGGATCGGCCACCGGTTTTCCCTTTTCTTTTACATTGTTCTGAACAGAGTAGGTAACATTCAGTTTGCGGGACTCATCCATGTTTAGATAATACCCATACTCACGTCCCTCAACGTTTGCAATATTCGACCACTCTCTCGGCAACGTTTCTTTAGAGTTTTTTTCATTCGATTCCTCTCCTGAGGACACTCCGCCCTTCTCGCCGGTGTTGGTCGTTTCCGAAGCAGACTCTTCACTTTTCGGAGTCTCGCCATTCTTCCCTTCCGAAGCGGCTTTCTCTTCAACAGTTGCCGTTTTCTCTGTATCGGCTGATGTGGATTCCGACCCTCCCTTATTGGAGGCGCCGGTCTCACCCGCCTGTACCTGTCCCTGATCAGTTCCCGCTGCCGGGGCATTTTCCGTCTGTGCAGAATTTTCCACTGCAGTGAAGCTTTCCGTCGTCGCCGGCTGTCCTTCCTCCGCAAACACGGATCCCGTAAAGCTGAATGTCATGGCAAGTGCGATGCAGAGCAGCACAATCATAAGTTTCTTCGACTTGCTTTTCATTTCGTCCTTCCTTCCTGCTCAGCGGTTTCCAAAAATCAAAAAACCGCCATCGTAATAACGAATGGCAGCTGGCTGTCTCTCTCCCCTGTATGACCGATCTATCGCAATTCGTCAGAACACAACGGTCAGAGACCCTGTAGTTTTGCGTCCCAGTCTCGCGGCTGGTTTGCCTTTCACATTTCCGAACGAATCCGATTATCCAATACTCGACTACTCGGCACGAATCCCATCATCTTCCAATATCGCATATTCTATTCGTTCTTCCTGTACTCAGGATACCCATTTTCTGACTATTTTGCAATAGGAATGACGGAGAAAAATCGCCGGTGGCACGAAATGCAGAATAACTGGCACGAAATGACAATTCTATGCACTTTCCTGCGCATCCTGTTTCACTGATGTCTGCAGGACCGATTCCCCCTGACACGATCAGATGACAGCGAGTCGGAAGATTGTATACAAATCACGATTTGAGTCCTGATGAATGGATATAGAACAGCGTATTGTATACGAATCACGGTTGTATATTGATGGAAGGTGCGAAATCGCTTTTTTCTCCTGATTCGCACCTAAAACTGTACTGGTCAAGTAAAATTGTAATAAAGCAACTCATTTTATGCTACTTGTGCTGGTGGTATCCCGCCGTTATGAGAGTGTGGTCTTTGATTATTGTACCAGCCATACGCATATGCATTCACTTCAACGAATAGGCTCTCTTCAGTTGAAAACTTCCTGAGATAGATCAGCTCTGACTTTAGTGTATTAAAATATCTCTCCATTGGGGCGTTGTCATATGGACAACCTGGTCTGCTCATACTTTGAGTGATCCCATGTTCTTTGCAGAAGTCTGTAAACTCTTTTGACGTGAACTGGCTCCCGCGATCGCTGTGTAGGATCATTCCTGTTTTATTGCCAGATCGCTTGAGTGCCTTCAGAACTGTGTCAATCGCAA
>NZ_FNBF01000019.1 GCF_900102225.1 Eubacterium pyruvativorans | reverse complement strand
AGTAAGGGGCAGGTTGCCCACGCGTTACTCACCCGTCCGCCGCTGTCCACTCACGCATTCATCCGAAGAATCATTTGTGAGCTTCCCGCTCGACTTGCATGTGTTAGGCACGCCGCCAGCGTTCATCCTGAGCCAGGATCAAACTCTTGATAAAAATCGTATATCAACGGACTTTCATCCGTTCATATCTTTTCCTGACCAGAACGCTAACGTTCTGTAAGTATCCATTTCTGAATTACTGTTTTCGGAAATTGTCGTGAACCTTGTACTTTTCAGGTTCGTGCATACTTAGTATGCTTATTTGACTAAATTTCTCGTCTATGGAGTTTTCTAAGTTCATGCCGCTCTCTTCAAGCGACTATAATAGAATATCACTTTCGGAGGCCTCTGTCAACAACTATTTTCGATTATTTTCAAGAAGAAGAGAAGAATCGATGTTGTTTCCAGTCCCTCCCGGATATTCTGTTTCTGTCTTTTTCACAGAAAAAAACAGAAGACTCGTGATGAGTCCTCTGTATAATACCACAACATAATCCTGCTTTGCAAGGGAAAAATGCGTTTTCGGAGTATAAATTTTACAGGTTCTTCCGAACGGCTTCCCTGCTGTTTTTTGTCCTTCCTCGGGCCTCCCCGGAGCCTACAGCTTCCGCAGGAACTCCCGCATTCTCGGGTTGTCCGGATTCTCGAATACCTCCTCCGGCGTCCCCTGGGCGCCGATGACGCCGCCGTCAATGAAGATGACCTTGTCTGCCACTTCCCGGGCGAATCCCATCTCATGGGTCACGATCACCATGGTCATGCCCTCAGCCGCCAGCTTCTTCATAACGTCCAGTACTTCGCCCACCATTTCCGGATCCAGTGCGGAGGTCGGTTCATCGAACAGCATGATCTCCGGTTCCATGGCCAGGGCCCGGGCAATCGCCACCCGCTGCTGCTGGCCGCCGGACAACGAACGGGGTTTGGCGTGAGCCTTGTCCGCCAGTCCCACCATGTCCAGCAGCGCCATGCCCTTCTGCTCCGCATCCTCCTTCGAAATGCCCTTCACGTTCACCGGGCCGACGGTGATGTTTCCAAGCACAGAAAGGTGAGGAAACAGATTGAAGCTCTGGAACACCATTCCCATCCGCTCCCGGATCTTCGTGATATTCTCCGCTGTGATCAGCTCGCCGTCGATACGGATTTCTCCTTCTGTCGGCTCCTCCAGCCGGTTCAGACAGCGCAGCATGGTGGATTTCCCGCCGCCGGACGGCCCGATGATGCACAGCACCTCACCGTCGTTGATTTTCTGATCAATTCCCTTCAGAACTTCGTTGGTCCCGTAGGATTTTTTCAAGCCTTTGATTTCTATCATCCCGGTTTCCTCCTAATCCATCTTCATTTTCTTCTCGAAGTGCAGTATCAGCTTCGACAGAGGAATCGTGAATATAATGTAGACAATGGCCACGCCGATGTACGCCTCGAACATCTTATAAGTCCGGGAGGAGAGGAGTGTGCCTTCTCTGGTGATTTCCACGACGCCCACATAGGACAGAATGGCGGTTTCCTTGATCATGGTGACGAATTCATTGCCCAGCGGCGGCAGAATAATGCGCAGGGCCTGGGGAATCACGATCAGCCGCATGGCCTGGCCATGGGTCATTCCCAGGGAAGCCGCTGCTTCCAGCTGACCCTTCTCCACTGCATTCAGACCGGAACGCACGATCTCCCCCATGTAGGCGGCGGAGTTCAGGCCGCAGCAGAGCATGGCCGGAATCACGTCCTGGGCCCACTTGAAATCACCGCCGTTGTTATTCACCAGTGCCGGAATGCCGTAAGCGACGATCAGCACCTGCACCAGCAGGGGCGTGCCCCGGACAATATCGATATATAATGTAGAAACACCCCGCAGTACCTTCGCCCGGGAACGCCGCATGAAAGCCAGGACGAACCCGAGAATCAGCCCGCCGATCACCGCCACGAAACTTACATATAAAGTGGTCGGCGCACCGCGAAAGGCCGTCAGCACACCGGTCCATGTGTCACTTAGAAAAGTCAGCATATCTCCTCCATGAAACCTTATGAAAACAGAAGGAAGCAGCACCGCCTGACGGCTGCGCTGCTCCATCCGCCGCTTCTGCGGCAGTCTTCATCTCCGATACTCTACTAGTAAATGGACGCCACGTTCCACTTATCGCAGATCTTCTTGAACTCACCGCTCTTCACGATGTCCTTCAGACCATCATTCAGCTGCTTCAGCAGTTCCTTGTTTCCCTTCTTCACGGCGATGCCGAAATTTTCGGCACTCATGGTCTTGCCCACTGCCTTGAACTGACCCTTCTGCTTCGCCATGTAGTTCTCACCCACCGGCTTGTCAATGATGACCGCTGCCACGTCTTCGTTCTTCAGCTGCTGCACGCAGGTGTCGAAACCGTCCAGAATGACTGCCTTCTTAATCTTTCCGGCCTTCTCCAGCTTCGTCGCTTCATCCGCACCGGTGGTTCCCGTCTGGCTGGCGACCTTCATGTCCTTCGTCAGAGAGGATTCTCCCTTCACGGTGTTGTTGGACTTCTTCACCATGACGATCAGTCCGGATTCATAGTACGGATCCGAGAAATCGACGCTCTTCTTCCGGTCGTCCGTAATGGACATTCCGGAAGCGACGATATCTGCACTGCCTGCCTTCAGGGCCGGAACCAGAGAGGCGAACGCCATGTTCTTGAATTCCACCTTGAAGCCCTGATCCTTCGCAATCGCCTTCAGCATATCCACGTCGAATCCGTCCAGATCCCCGTCCTTGTTCGTCGTGTTGAACGGCGGGAAGGTCGGCTCCATGGCCACGGTGTAGGTCTTTCCGGAATCCTTCTTCGCCCCGGACTTATCCGCACTCTTCTTGGAACCGCAGGCTGTGAATGCCACGGCAATCGTCAGACAAAGTCCGACGGTAAGTACTTTCATCAATGATTTTTTCATCTTGTCTCTCCTCCAGTTAAGCTGTTTCATATACATCACATTCAATAATTATTCATCAACTCTAATAAAGATACCACGATAATGTATATCTGTCAAGGAAATTGAAAGATTATACATAATAAAATCGTACCACCGGACTGTACGCCGCTGTTTCCGCCTTCGCCCGGCGGACAGCCGCCGAAAAGTCCAGGTTCATATTCCCCTCCGCCGGCAGCAGGATCGTTTCACTGCGATCCTTCGCCCGCCGGATACGGAGCCGATCCTTCTTCGGGCTGATCAGATACGTGCCGGCCGGCCGGTACGCCGTGGTCATGAGCGGCCAGGCGCCGTTGACCCGGTCCATGGCCTCCAGACTAGGGGCGGACCACTCCGCTCCCATAGACCGGATCACTTCCGCACTTTTCCGGTTGTATACATTCAGCCCGAAATCCCCGTACACCCGTACGCCGGCCCGGGCAAAGGACCGGAGCCATCCCAGCTGGCCGCAGCTGATGCCGGTTTCCCCGGCCGCTTCGCATATGTCTTCGAAATGGGTTTCCAGGAATGCACTCTCCCGCCCCCGGGTCACATTCGTCACATACGGAACCAGTTCGTCGAATTCTGTACGTGCCGCCAGTTCGCAGTAGTCCCGCACGCCGCTTTCCTGCCGGAGACGCTCCAGTCCGGCTGCCGGCACCAGCCCCCGGACCATCAATCCCGCATTCCGGACTTCCCGGGGAATCCGGAATGTCAGGGCCGTTTCCAGGTCATAGAACCAGAATTCCACCCGGTGCAGTGAATTTCCCCCGGCTGCTGCCCCGGATATCGTTCGGGAAATCAGCCGTGAAAACGATCCGGCTTCGCTCCCGGCGCACCCGGAATTCATTCCTGCCGGACCCCCCGGCGCAGCCGCAGGAGAACGCCGGATGATCAGCGCCTCCTCCAGTGACGCCAGCAGCCTGCGCCTCACCTCATTCAGAGAAGCAGTGCGAATAGAAACCGGCGCATGCTCGCCCTCGAATCCGGTGCCGAACCGAACCTCCTCGCACCGGAACGGCGTCCCGCCGGTTTTTCCCATCGCCTCCCGGATCCGTTCTTTCGAGGTTCCCCGAACCTCCTCCGAAACCGGATCAAACGGGCCGGCAGTGACCGAAACACGGACCACCGGCAGCGGGTGGGCGCTCCGTTCCTCTCGGGCCGGCTCTGCCTCCGCCTGAAGCGTTCCCTCCGGGGAGAGGCGCAGGGAAATCACGATCCCCCGCTTTCTCTGATACTTCCCCTCCCGGTAGGTCAGCCCCCGGAACGAACGCCGGGCCTCCTCCAGCTGATCGCCGGAAGAAATCCGGAACAGGGGATCCCCGTGGGAAACCGGCCCCTTCAGGTCCCCGATCCGGGTCAGTCCCCCCTTCAGTTCCTTGTAATAGGTCACCACGTTTCCCACCAGCTTCTTCCCCTGGATTTCCACCCCGTCGCCGATGGCCAGATGATCATAAAGCTTCACATCCACCAGTGTGCTGTTTCCCACACGCTTTACCACTTTCCCGATGCGAATTCCCTGGTGCTTCGGAATATCTCCCGACATCATCCGCCGGTCCGGTTCCCCCCGGAGGTAGGCATCTGTGAAGCCGCCCCGGCTGAAAATCTGCTCCAGCGCCTCCCGGTCCAAATCTTCCACAGTGTAACGGCCCTCCTCCATGTACCGGTCGATATACTTCCGGTAGATCCGGGTCACCACGGCCACATATTCCGGGGATTTCATCCGGCCCTCGATCTTGAAGGAACAGACCCCTGCGTCGATGAGTTCCCCCAGGTGATCCAGATAGTCCAGATCCTTCGGGGACAAAGGGCACCGGGGCTGCCGTTCAGGCTTCCCGTCCTCCCCCAGGGTCCGGTACGGGAGCCGGCACGGCTGGGCACAGGCTCCCCGGTTCCCGCTCCGGCCGCCGATGAAGCGGCTGAGCTGACATTGACCGGAATAACAGATACAGATGGCGCCGTGGACGAAAACCTCAATTTCCATGTCCGAAGCACCGCAGATGGACCGGATCTCCTCCAGACTCAGCTCCCGGGAAAGCACCACCCGCTGATAGCCCAGTTCTGCCGCAGCCTCCACTGTCCTGAGGTCCTGGGCTGTAGCCTGGGTGGACATGTGCAGGGGGAAATCCGGCATGGCTTCCCGGATCACCGCCGCCAGGCCGTAGTCCTGAACGATGAGAGCGTCGATGCCCAGTTCGTAGAGGAAGGCTGCATATTCCAGCGCTCCCTCCAGCTCTTCCTGGCGGAGCAGAGTATTCATGGTCACATGAACCTGGACCCCACGCTTGTGGGCATAGTCCACCGCCTCCCGGAGTTCTTCCCGGTCGAAATTATGGGCGCCCGCCCGGGCGTTATAGTCGCTTCCGCCCACGTAGACGGCATCCGCCCCGTTCTCCACCGCCGCAATAAACTGGGCGGTTCCCCCCGCCGGCATCAGCAGTTCCGGGCTGCGGACCGGACGAACGGCTGCCCGGTGATTTTTTGTCGTTTCTGTATGGGTCATTCTGCTCCCTTTCATAAGCGGAAAGCCCGCCCCGGCATGATGCCGGGACGGACCGCCGCAACGTTACTTATTCACACTGCACAGCTTACAGCGGATTGTAATCCAGCGCTGTGCCCTTCTGTTTCTCTTCGATGGCAATGGCGAAGATCTTCGCTGTGTCCAGACAGGTCAGGACCGGCAGGTTCCGTTCGATGGCCGCACGGCGCAGCGGGAAACTGTCGGTGTTGACCATATTCATCGCCTTCGGGGTGTTGATCAGGAAGAGGTCTTCCTTCTCTTCGATTTCTTTCTTCACATCCTCGAAAGACATGAATCCGGCTTCCACACCGTTCTCTTCCAGGAACGCCTTCGTACCCTTCGATGCGAAAATCTCGAAGCCCAGTTCTGCGTACTTCTTCACGATTTCCGCACTTTCCGGACGCTTGTCCGACGGACGCAGACTGACGAAGACCTTGCCCTCCGTCGGGATTTCGCCGCCAGCGGCAATGAAGCCCTTGTAAATCGCCTTCCGGAGATCCGGATCGACGCCCAGCACTTCGCCGGTGGACTTCATCTCCGGCCCGATGGCCACGTCCACATCGGTCAGCTTCGAATCGGAGAAGACCGGCACCTTCACGGCGTAGTATCCCTGATCCGGGTACAGCCCGGTGCCCCACTCCATATCCTTCAGCTTCTGACCAGTCATGACCGCCACCGCAATCTTCACCATCGGAACCTTCGTCACCTTGCTCAGGATCGGCACCGTCCGGGAAGCTCTCGGGTTGACTTCGATGATATAAATCTTCTTTCCGTCCCATGCGTACTGGATGTTCACCAGACCCACAATGTGCAGAGCCTTCACCACCTTCTTCGTGGTGGCCACCAGTTCATCGATTACTTCCTGCGGGAAGTCGTACGGCGGATAGCTGGTGCAGCTGTCGCCGGAGTGAACGCCTGTGCGTTCGAAGTGTTCCATAATGCCCGGGATCAGCACATCCTCACCGTCGGCGATGGCATCCACATCCATTTCCCGGCCTTCCACATACTGATCGATCAGCACCGGATGTTCATGGGACATCTTCACGGCTTCCTTCAGGTACTTGTCCAGTTCCTCGTCGTTATACACAACCTGCATCGCCCGGCCGCCGATGACGAAGGAAGGACGGACCATCACCGGGTAGCCCAGCTGACCCACTGCCTCGTAGGCTTCCTCTTCCGTACGGACGGCGCAGCCCTTCGGGGTTTCGATGTCCAGCATGTGGAGCAGGTCGGAGAATTTCTCCCGGTCCTCCGCCAGGTCGATGTACTTGTTCTTCGTTCCCAGAATGTTAATGCTCCGGGCAGCCAGCTTCGCCGCCAGATTCAGGGAAGTCTGTCCGCCGAACTGCAGAATGACACCCACCGGCCGCTCCTGCTTGATCACATTCATCACGTCATCGGTGTGCAGCGGGTCGAAGTACAGCTTGTCCGACGTGTCGAAGTCGGTGCTGACCGTCTCCGGGTTATTGTTGATAATGATGGATTCATATCCCAGGTCTCTGAGCGCCCAGACACCCTGGACACAGCAGTAGTCGAACTCGATTCCCTGGCCGATCCGGATCGGACCGGAGCCCACCACCAGGATCTTCTCCCGGTCGGAGCGGACGCTCTCGTTCTGGCCGCCGTAGCTCTGATAGTAATACGGCGTGGCCGCTTCGAATTCCCCGGCGCAGGTATCCACGATCTTGTAAACCGGATAGATGTCATGGTACAGACGGATGTCCTGCAGCACTTCCCGCGGCATGCCGGTCAGGTCCAGAATATCCTCGTCGGTCATGCCCCGGCTCTCCGCTTCCCGGATCAGTTCCGCCGTCGGCTCCTCCGTGCGGAGGCGGCGCTCCATGGTGATCAGTCCTTCGATCTTGTACAGGAACCAGAGGTCGATCTTCGTCATATCGTGAATTTCGTCCACTGTCAGCAGGCTCCTCCGGAGGATCTCTGCGATGCAGAACAGACGCTCGTCATCCTGGGCCATCATCTTCTGAATCAGGCGGTCATCCGAAAGTCCGGTGACATACGGAATCCGGAGGCCGTTCCCTTCAATTTCCAGGGAAGCGATTCCCTTCATCAGTGCCGACTCGAAGTTCCGGTCGATGGCCATGATCTCGCCGGTGGCCTTCATCTGGGTCCCGAGACGGCGGGACGCCGTGCGGAACTTGTCAAACGGCCATTTCGGGAATTTCACAACGCAGTAATCCAGGGTCGGCTCGAAGCAGGCACTGGATTCTTTCGTAACGTAGTTCTGCAGTTCATCCAGTGTGTATCCGATGGCGATCTTCGCTGCGATCTTCGCAATCGGGTATCCAGCCGCCTTGGAAGCCAGGGCGGAAGAACGGCTCACTCTCGGGTTAACCTCGATGATGCAGTATTCATCCTTCTCCGGATTCAAAGCCAGCTGCACGTTGCAGCCGCCTTCGATCTGGAGGGCGCGGACAATCTTCAGGGAAGCGTCCCGCATCATCTGATACTGGGTATCGTTCAGTGTCTGGGTCGGTGCCACGACGATGGAATCTCCGGTGTGCACGCCGACCGGGTCCAGATTCTCCATGGAACAGATAATGATGCAGTTATCCTTGTGATCCCGGATGACTTCCAGCTCGATTTCCTTCCAGCCTGCGATGGACTTCTCCACCAGAACCTGTCCGATGGCACTCTTCTCGATGCCCATCTGGCAGTGCTTCACCAGTTCCTCTTCATTGGTGGCAATGCCGCCGCCGGTGCCCCCCAGGGTGTATGCCGGGCGGATGATCACCGGGTAGCCGATTCTGTCCACGATCTTCAGACATTCTTCCACACTGGTGGCGATGTCACTGGCCGGGATCGGCTCATGGATCTCTTCCATCAGCGTCTTGAAGGCTTCCCGGTCCTCGGCCTTGTAGATACTTTCCTTGTTCACTCCCAGAAGTTTCACGCCGTATTTCTCGAATACGCCCTTCTCATCCAGGGACATGCCGATATTCAGGCCCGTCTGTCCGCCGAAACCTGCCAAAACGCCGTCCGGACGTTCCTTCTCGATGATCTGCGTCACCGCCTCTTCCGTGATCGGCTCCAGGTAAACCCGGTCCGCAATCCCGTGGTCTGTCATGATGGTGGCAGGATTACTGTTCACCAGGATGGTCTCGATCCCTTCTTCGGCGATGGCCTTGCAGGCCTGGGTGCCGGCGTAGTCGAACTCAGCAGCCTGGCCGATGACGATCGGACCGGATCCGATGATCATTACCTTCTTCAGTCTGAAATCTCTTGGCATTACAGTCTCCCTCCTTCCATCAGATCGATGAACTTATCGAACAGATAACCGGTATCGTTCGGTCCCGGGTTGGATTCCGGATGGAACTGAACGGAGAAGACCGGCTTGTCGATGCTCTGCATGCCTTCCACCGATCCGTCATTCAGATTCAGATGGGTAATGTCCATACCCTTCAGAATGACGCTGCCGGCATCCACACAGTAGCTGTGGTTCTGGGAAGTGATGTAGCTTCTGCCCGTCACCTTGTCGAACACGCCGTGGTTCACGCCTCTGTGACCGTATTTCAACTTATAGGTATGTCCGCCGGCGGCCAGGGCCAGCAGCTGATGGCCCATGCAGATCCCGAAGATCGGCATCTGGTCCGGTCCGTAGTTGCTGTTGGTCACCAGCTTCTCGATCACGATGATATTCTCCTCTGCGGATTCCGGATCTCCCGGCCCGTTCGTCAGGAACACGCCGTCCGGCTTCATCGCGAGTATGGTCTTCGCTTTCGTGCCATAAGGGAAGATAGTCAGGTTACAGCCTCGCTTGACGAGTTCCTTCAGAATGCTCCGCTTCACGCCCATATCCAGAACTGCCACGTTGAACTTCGGATTCTCCGCCTTCATCTTCACGACTTCCCGGGTTCCGGCGTACTTCATCTGATCCGTCGGAAGTTCTGCGGCATCGCACATTTCCTTCAGTTTAGCCAGCGGAATGTTCTCCGTGGTGATCACGACCTTCATGCATCCCTTCTCCCGGATCTTCATCGTGATCTCCCGAGTATCCACGTCATAGACCCCCGGAACTTCCTGCTCCTTCAGCCACTGATCGATGGTCTTCACACATCTCCAGTTGGAAGGCTTGAAACACACATCCTTCGCCACCAGGCCGAATGCGTGGATCTTCTCTGACTCGTAGTCTGTATCATTAATACCGTAGTTTCCGATTAACGGGTATGTCATGGTAATGATCTGACCGCTGTAAGAAGGATCTGTCAACGTCTTCTGATAGCCGGTCATCGCAGTATTGAACACGATCTCTCCCACCTTCGTGCCTTCATAACCGAAGCCCTTACCTCTGAAAACCGTGCCGTCTTCGAAGTATACTGTTCCTTTCATAGACTCTTCTCCTTTCGCTCGCACTGCAGAAAGTATACTATAGCGTGCAACTATATTCAACACGAAATAGAAAAATTTCTCGGCCCCTGTTTTTCGAAAAATCGCCGGAATCCCGATTATTACAATATATAGTCCCCTGTGCCCTGCCCCTTCACCATTACAAACTGCAAAAGCATTTTTTGTATATTTTCAAATTTCCCTTGATTTTTATGCACTCCCATGCTATATTCAATACAACGTTTTAATTATTCACTTTTGCTTATAAATATTAGCCGGCCGGCCGCAGCTTCGCTGCAGAGCCCGCCGCATACGACGAAGGAGAAATACAACATGGCTAAGGAAAAAGTTATTCTCGCCTATTCCGGCGGACTGGACACATCCACAATTCTGAAGTGGCTGCAGAACGAATTCGATTATGAGGTGATCGCAGTATGCTGCGATGCCGGTCAGAAAGAAGATTTCGATGCAGTGAAGGAGAAGGCCCTGGCCACCGGCGCTTCCAAGGCAATTGTGCTGGACATCAAGGAAGAGTTCATTACCGATTATATCTACCCGACCCTGAAGGCCGGTGCGATTTACGAAGACGACTACCTGCTGGGCACCTCCATGGCCCGTCCGCTGATGGCCAAGAAACTGGTGGAAGTTGCCGAACAGGAAGGCGCCTTCATCATCGCCCACGGCTGCACCGGCAAGGGCAACGACCAGGTCCGGTTCGAGACCACCATCAACGCCCTGAATCCGGCCATCAAGGTCATCGCACCTTGGAGAATGACGGACAAGTGGACATTCCAGTCCCGTGAGGATCTGATCGAGTACGCCCACGAGAATAACATTCCGATCAGCCAGACCACGAAGAAAATCTATTCCCGGGACGAGAACATCTGGCACATCAGCCACGAGGGCGGCGAGCTGGAAAGCCCGTGGAATGAACATCTGCCTTCCATCCATGTTCTGTCCAAGACACCGGAGGACGCCCCGGACAAGGCTACTTATGTGACCGTCTCTTTCGAGCAGGGCGTGCCGGTTGCACTGGACGGGGAGAAGATGGACCCGATTTCGCTGCTGACAAAGCTGAATCAGCTGGGATCGGAAAACGGTGTCGGCACCATCGATATCATTGAAAACCGTCTGGTGGGTATGAAATCCAGGGGCGTGTACGAAACGCCGGGAGGCACCATCCTCTATAACGCCCACAGGGATCTGGAGAAGCTGATTCTGGACCGGGACACAATGCAGTACAAGAAGATCGTCTCCCAGAAGTTCTCCGAACTGGTCTACGACGGACTGTGGTTCACACCGCTGCGTCAGGCCATCAGTGCTTTCGTGGACGAGACCCAGAAGTATGTCACCGGCGATGTGAAGATGAAACTCTACAAGGGCACCGCCTACCCGGTGGCCAGCAAGTCCCCGTACTCCCTGTACAGTGAAGAGTTCGCCACCTTCGGTGCTGACGAAGTTTATGACCAGCACGATGCGGAAGGATTCATCCACCTGTTCGCTCTGCCGCTGAAGATCCGTGCGATCCAGAAGCAGAGTCTGGAAGGGGTACCGGAAGCTCAGAAGAAGCTGGGAAAGAAAATCCTGAAGGGCGACTTCGTGGAATAGCCGCCACGGAGAATCCCTGTAAACCATATCGTATTACATCCATTCAATACACACATCTCTCAAAAAAAACGGAGCCGCTGTCCGAACGAATTATCGTTCGGACAGCGGCTTCGTTTCATTATACTGCGGTGATCTGGGTCTGAATCAGCCCCCCTACCACATCCGCAAACCGGTCGTAGGAACGAATCCGGACGAAGTCCCGGTTGTAGATCCGCCGGACCCCCGGCAGGTCATCGTCCGCACCGTAGAAAATCCCCAGTACGTGTATGCCCGCCATCCGGGCCGCATGGACTTCGGCGGCCGTGTCCTCAATCGCGTTTTGTCCTGCGTAATCCCGAAGATCCCCTGCGTCCTGCTGCATCCGGATCATATCGTTCGGTTTCGCATCGGAGAGAATAATCAGAATCCGGTGCTCCGCATGGTTTTCCAGAATCATGCCGGCGGCCAGCCGCACCGCCAGGCCGTCCCGGTTCGCTCCGGCGGTGTTGAAACGGAAAATCCGCCGGTTCGCCTCCCGGGGCTCGTTGTACTTGCGGTACACATTCATGATCGTGTATCCGTTCATGGCGCTGAACCCCATCACCCGGGTCGGTATCCCGCAGCGGGTCAGGCTCTCTGCGATGATATAGGCCTGACCGGCCACCATCTCCGCCCGATGCACCTGGGAGGTGGAGGCGTCCATCAGGATATCCACCGACAGATTGCCCTCGTCCCCCCGTATCTCCTTCCGGAAGATCGTGTCGTCATTCAGATAGAGGCCCCGCCAGATCCGGTTCGGCTGCAGCTGCCCCGTCGGCGCATGAACCCGCTGGGTCTCCATGTGCATCAGCACCGAGTTCCGGATGCGGCTAGTAAGCCGGTCGATGGTGACCCGGTGCCGGGCTTCTTCCTCCCGGTATTTCTTCACATTCTCATCCCGCTGGGCCACCGCCTGGGCCAGCTGCTTCCCGGCAAAACTGTCGTTCAGCATGCCCTCGTCGTAATCTCCGTTGGTGAAATACAGGTGCACATCCCTGTGGTTTCCCACACAGTAATCCTTTTCCATCTGACGAAGATCCTGTTCATTCATAACCGGCTTTCCGAAATAATTCCGGATGTACTCCCGGAGGCCCTCATCGGTCTGGGCCGTATATTTCGCAAAAGAAACCTTCACATGGCTCTGGTCCACATACGCCCCGCTGTATTCGGAACGGTGCTCCCCGAAACCGAATGCCATTTTCCGCATCGGCCCCATTTCCTCCCGGGCCTTCCTGGCCCGCAGGAACAGAATCGGGTGAAACACCGGGTTGATCTCGAACTTTTTCGGCTTCTCCCCGGGCTTAGGCCGGCGGTAGGTGAAGAATTTCGACAAAGTCTCCGCCAGGTGATCGATCGCCTGATCCGTATCCAGGTCCCCGGAAATCTCGATGGCATCCAGCAGCTTCCGGTCCACCAGGTCCGGCAGACCGCAGTCCTGGCCCAGGGACCGTTTCAGATGCCCTTCCAACAGCCAGTCCGCCCGGCTTTCCGTGATGTGAGCGTACAGGGTCGGGATGGTTTTCCGGGCGTACTCCTTCCTGAGGTACGGGAATACCGGGCGCTGGTCCTTCTCCTTCTCATAAGCGCCGTTCTCGAACATGATCCAGAAAAGATTCTCGTACAATCCCTGATCCACCGTTCCGTTGAAGGTAATGTAAAACTCATGCATCTTCTGCCAGTCATAGTGTTTCCAGATCGCCCCGATGATGCAGTTCCAGTAGAGATCCGCCTTTCCTTCCGCATCGTAGACCCGGAAACCGGGATCCGCTTCATAATCCTCTGCGGCATTCCAGATGAGGTTCAGTGCCCGTTTTTTTTCAAAATCACTTACCTGCATAGGCACCCCTCATTAATCCGCAAAAATCTGGTCTCTGGTCAGGTCCCCCGGCAGACGGACGGACACCATATCGTCCACCAGCTGCCGCTCGTAATCGTCGAAGCACTTGTTCACCATGCCCAGTTCCAGGGCACGGACCGGCATCAGCCCCCGGTCCATCATGTGGATGGAGGCCAGCAGTCCACGAAGGTCCAGCGGCTTCGTGGAGATCTCGCCGCTTTCACACTTCCGGCGGATTTCCATGAACAGATCGGCGAACTGCTCCAGATAGCTGTCCTTCAGAGCCGGGAATTTGTCCCGGATCAGCTTCTTCAGTCCTTCCTTGCTGATCACTGGCATATGGATGACCACGAACCGGGAAGCCAGCGCCTCATTCACTTCCCGGGTACCGGCGTACCCGTAATTCATGGTGCCGATGAACCGGGTGGATTCCTGCAGCCTGATTTTGTCATATCCCGGCACATCGATGAAGCGGCGGAAATCCAGGGTCGCATGGAGCACCGCCAGAGATTCGTTCTTCGCCATGTTGATCTCGTCCAGAACCCCGAAGCCCCCGTTCTCCGCTACCTTGTAGATCGGCCCCTTCCGCAGCGTCACCTTCCCGTCCTCGAAGGTGTCGGTGCCGATCAGCGATGCGGAGTCCGTGTTGATGTAAAAAGAAATATCCCACTCCGGCCGGTGGAAAATGTTGGACAGGCCCTGGGCCAGCACGTTCTTTCCGGTGGCCTTCGGGCCGTCCAGCAGAATATTCTCCCCGGCCAGAATCGCCGTGATGGCTTCCTCCCAGACTTCCTTTCCGTAGTACTTATACTGGGGCACCGGGACCCGGTCTTCCAGCTTCGGATCCAGCTGATAGAAATCCCGGAAGGATTCCACCTCCCGGAGAATCCGGTCGCTGACCCCTTCTTCCCGGAGAAAATCCAGCATTGTGTTGTTTTCCATATCATTCACCTGTTTCTTTCTATATGTAGAAAACGGGCCGCCGAAAATTCGGCGGCCCGATGCACTCCCGTTCAGCAGGATTACTTATTCAGCTCGTGGGAAGCAGCCAGACGCTTGTTGCCGCCACGGATGGACAGAACAACCAGCAGGACTGCAGCTACACCGGAAATGATGTAGGAAACGTTCCACGGCAGGTTGAAACCGATCTGTGCGTTGCAGATGTAGGATACACAAACAATCGTGTACCAAACCAGCGGAATGATCGGCATCCAGACGAATGCTTTCTTTCCGTTGGCGATCATCCATACAGTGATGGAGCACAGAGCGAACAGAGCCATGGTCTGGTTGGACCATGCGAAGTATCTCCACAGAATAGCGAATCCGTTCGCATCGAACTTCGCCCATACCAGGATACCCAGTGTCAGAGCGTAGATTGGAATCGCCAGGGCGAAACGCTTACCGTTCGTGGACTGGTCCATCTTGAAGGTATCCGCCAGGGACAGACGCAGCGCACGCAGCGCAGTGTCGCCGGATGTGATCGGCAGGATGATTACACCGATCAGAGCGATCATGCCGCCTACAGGGCCCAGGCAGTACTTACAGATAACACCGACAACGGATGTCGCTGTGATAGCGACTTCCTTGCCGCCTACCATCTGGAAGTAGCTCATAACGCCGGTAGCCGGGTTCATCTTGAAGTCGATGCCGCCCTTGGCTGCTGTGACCTGGATCATTGCCATGGTGCCGGCAGCCCAGCACATAGCGATGAAACCTTCGCACATCATCATGTTGTAGAAGGTCATGTGTCCTTCGTGCTCCGTCTTGATCGTACGTCCGATCAGTGCGGTCTGTGTGGAATGGAATCCGGACAGAATACCGCAGGCAACTGTTACGAAGAAGATAGGTACGAAGTGACCTGCCTTGAAGTAAGCAGCGTAGTCGAACTGGGACGTTGTCCAGTTATCCCAGATGTTCACGATCGGCAAACCCTTGAAGATAATCGCAACGAAAATGCCGATAGCGGAGAATACCAGGATGATACCGAAGATCGGGTATACACGACCGATGATCTTGTCGATCGGGAATATGGTAGCGATCAGGTAGTAAATGAAGATTACCGCATAAATTACCCATGTCTTCGGGTCTGTCGCCAGACCGGAGAATCCGAACAACTGTGTTGCGGCGATGTCTCCCGGTGTGTATACGAATACAGCGCCAACCAGTAGCAGCAGCACGGAGACGAATACGTTGTAAACAGTGTAAACGCCCTTGTTCGTGAACTTTCTGATCATGTCCGGCATCTGCAGTCCGCCCTCACGGGTGCAGATCATGCCGCAGAAATAGTCGTGGAAGGATCCGCCCAGAACGTTTCCGATTGGAATCGTCAGCAGTGCGATCGGTCCGAACAGAATACCCTGGATAGGTCCCAGGATCGGGCCTGTACCTGCGATGTTCAGCAGGTTGATCAGGCAGTTTTTCCATGTTGCCATCGGTACGAAGTCAACACCGTCCTGCTTGGAATAAGCAGGGGTTTCGCGGTCATCCGGTCCGAAGACGCGCTCACACAGTGTGCCGTAGAGAGCGCCGCCACCGATCAGGATCACGAGTCCGATTAAGAATGTAGCCAAAAAACCAACTCCTAACTTAAATTGTTTAAGAATAATAAAAATAACAGATTGTAATAGCCGGATATCCGAAGTATATTCGGATATCGATTCTCATAAGTTACCATACTACTTTTTGTCAGGAATTTCAAGTTCAGATCATCTTTTCATCACACTTTCTACACATTGCACAAAATTCCGTTCAATTTCGGCATTCGAAATCATTTTTCCGCTTTTTTCCATGTTCATATTCACATTCCGGGATTTGTGATATAATCCTTATCATGACCGGCGTCCGCCGCCGGCAATACAGAATGAAACGTTGCCGAAGCAATAAAGAGAAAGAGAGTAACCACTTATGTCTTCAACAGAAGAAAGAGGTCTGAAAAACCTCATCAACGGCACCGCCTGGATGACTTTCGCGGTACTGGGATACACCGTCTACAATCTGATCCATTACCACAACCCTGCCATGACCGGCGTGTGGCCGAAGGTGGCCCCGGTCGCCCTGGGGGCAGGTATCCTGCTGGGAATCTACAGCGTCTATGCCTCCCTTGTGGGCATCCGGACGAAATTCAGCGAGTATCACGAACCGTCCCTGTCCAACCGGAAAATCCTGGCCGCCGGCCTCCTTTCCCTGATCATGGCACTGGCCATCTCCCAGCTGGCACTGCACCAGGGATTCACCCCGACCATGATTTCCCTGCCGGTTATCATCGGGTGGGGCATGCTGGAAACATCCGTGGTCCAGAAATTTTACGAGATCGGCGGATTCCGCATCCGCCAGACCAGCAAGACCTCCCATCTGATCATCGGCTCCGCATTCATCGGCATCCTGTGCTGCGTGTCCTATTCCATGGTGAATGTCCAGCTGGGCTACTGGCTCCTGATGGTGCCGCTTCTGATCATGGTCATCGTCATGCTGATGATCAACAACATCCTGATGTCCCTGTAGGGATGCTCGCGGTCGGGCGATGCGCCGGGCGGTCGGACGGTCGGAAAAGGCACAGCGGTCGGGCGATGCGCCGGACGGTCAGAAAAGGCGCGGCGGTCGGGCGGTCGGAAAAGGCACAGCGGTCGGGTAATACGCCGGGTGATTGTATACAATCATCATGATGATCTGCCTTCACACAGGAGATTGTTCACGGCTGGAATGTATACTGTATGGAAAAGGTGCGGAATCGGTCATTCGGGCTGTTTTCGCACCATAATCCGGATTTCCAGGGTGCGAAAATTAAATTTTGACTTGATTAATTTATTTCTGCCGGCCTCGATGGTGCGATATCACAGAAACTGGAGTTTTCGCACCCTGGCCGCCGGCATCTTCCGGCAAAAATCGCATGCACCGTTCATGAGTTATCCAAATATTCTCCCAACAATTTGCCGATCAGCCCAGACACATTTTTATTTCTCAGATCACCGGAAGATAAAACGACGAACGTCTTACAAGACTGATGGGATGAGTATAATTTCTCCGGTTTCCAAACTACTTCTTTCAAGAGCCGAATGCGAAATAAGTGTTTTTCCCATTTCCGCACCCCTCCGAATCGTGTCGCCCGGGATTTCCGGCTGAACGCCTCTCCAGCGGGTGCGATAATCATGTTTTTTGTTCATCTCGCACCCGCCCGGACGACCGCCTCGCCTTGGTCGACCGACCCCGCCTTGGTCGACCGCATACTCATTGCCTGACGTCGACCGCATACTCATTGATCCACCGCACCGCCCCGCCGCACGAAAAAAGCAGCCGCACGAAGGCTCCGCCTCGTACAGCTGCTCCAATCCGCTTATCAAGCTTCTCATCGCCTATTTGCGAAATACAATATTTCCATTTTCCATGGACTCCACAATGGCCAGACTGGTGACGTTGTAGCCCTTGGACCGGAGTCTCGCTCCGCCGGGCTGGAATCCCTTCTCGATGCAGATGCCGATGCCGGCCACAGATGCACCCGCCTGACTGCAGACATCCAGCAGTCCCTCCATGGCCTTTCCGTTGGCCAGGAAATCATCTACAATCAGAACGTTATCTGCCGAAGTCAGAAAACGCTTCGACAGGGTCACCCGGTTCGTCGTCTGATGGGTGTAGGAGTAGACTTCCGCCGTGTAGACATCGTCATCCAGATTGCGGCTTTTTGATTTCTTCGCGAAAACCACCGGCACGCCGAACTTCTGGGCGGTGAGGCAGGCAATCGCAATGCCGGAGGCCTCGATGGTCAGTACCTTCGTGATACCGGCACCCCGGTACTTCTCGTAGAACGCTTCTCCCACCTCTTCCAGCAGACCGATGTCCAGCTGATGATTCAGGAAGGATCCGACTTTCAATACATTTCCCTCGCGCACTTCCCCTTCTTCGAGGATGCGCCGTTCCATAAATTCCATATTAATCCTGTCTGTCCTGTCTGTGATACGCTATCGTCCTCTTCCGTTCGTCGGTACCGGGCGCACCCGGCGGCGAGCGCCGCCGTGCCGAATACTACCGGCGGCCCCGCTTGGAATAACGCGGCCCCCGTTGATTCATGCTCAGCTCCTGGAGACGGTCCAGCTCGTCCAGCGCCTTGCCGGTGCCGATCGCCACACAGGACTTCGGATCCTCCGCAACTTTCACTTCCATGCCCGTGCGCTCCTTCACTTTCTGGTCCATGCCGTAGAGCAGCGCACCGCCGCCGGTGAGCATGATTCCTTCGTTGCTGATGTCCGCAGCCAGTTCCGGCGGCGTCTGTTCCAGAACTCCGTGGATTGATTCGCAGATGGTATTCACCGGCTCCTCGATTGCTTCCATCATTTCTTCCGAAGTGATGGTGACAGTTTTCGGCAGGCCGGTCACCAGGTCACGGCCCCGGCATTCCATGGAGACTTCCTCTTCCCGCGGATAAGCCGTGCCGATCGCTTTCTTGATATCCTCACCGGTACGCTCACCGATGTACAGCTTATGCACCTTCCGCATGTAGCGGACGATGTACTCGTCGAATTTGTCCCCTGCCATCTTGACGGAAGCGCTGGTGACGATGCCTCCCAGCGCAATGACGGCGATATCTGTCGTGCCGCCGCCGATGTCGATAACCATCTTCCCGGAAGGCTCTGTGACATCCATGCCGGCACCGATGGCAGCAGCCAGAGGCTCTTCCATCAGATACACTTCCTTGCCTCCGGCCATGATGGCGGCTTCCCGGACGGCCCGCTTCTCTACCTCTGTGACACCGCTCGGCACACAAACCATGATCACCGGTTTGAAGAACCGGGACGAACCGCAGGTCTTCCGGATGAAATACTTCAGCATTCTCTCCGTGATGTCGTAATCCGAGATCACGCCGTCCTTCAGCGGCTTCGCCGCCGTGATATTCGCCGGCGTTCTGCCCAGCATCTGACGGGCCTCTTCCCCGATTGCCAGGATCTCATCCGTATCACGGTTGACCGCGACTACGGAAGGCTCATTCAGTACGATTCCCTTCCCCTTGATATAAACCAGCACATTGGCTGTACCAAGATCGATTCCAACTTTAGTCGCCATGTTTCTATCTCCTTAGTGTTTCGTGTCCGAAAAAATATACCACATAATTATATACATATTATGGGCGGTTTTCAAGCGTTCCGGCGATTTCTGACAACCGCATCGCACCGCTTCCGGGGAACCGCTGCGATGCGGTATGCAGATCCAGCGCAGGCGAGAAAAACGGGGGCAGCTGCCCCCGTACGCTTTCATTATTTCGCCTTCTCCTCCGCACTTCTGCCGGAATGCTGCTTCCGATTCCGGTGAGGAAGTTCGTATTTCTTCTTGTATTCCTGGTACTTCGCCCGGAATTCCGGATTCGACATGTTCAGATTCTCTTCCTGGTACTCATGCACATCGAAGGCATCGTCCGCCAGTTCGATGACCCCCAGCGCCAGGTTGGAACAGTGGTCCGACACACGCTCCACATCGTTCATCAGATCCGTCAGCACGAACCCGTTGGCGATGGTGCAGACGCCCTTCTGGAGACGGTCCACGTGATGCACCTTAATCTTCTCGGTCAGCTTGTCGATGACTTCCTCCAGCGGTTCCACCGCCTTGGCGCCCTCCACATCAGAATCGAAGTAAGCCTGGAAAGCAATACTCGAGATTTCCATCAGCGCCCGGACCAGGACCCGAACTTCTGTGTCCCCCTCTTCGGAGAACCGGACGTCCTTCTCGTGAATCTCCACTGCAGTTTCCACAATATTCAGAGCGTGGTCGCTGATCCGTTCGAATTCCGTGATGGAATGCAGCATCTTCGACACTTCCGCCGAATCGGCTTCCGTCAGGTCCAGTGCGGAAACCTTCACCAGGAAGGTGCCGATATGGTCTTCATATTCATCCACTTCCCGTTCCAGATCCCGGACGGTCTGAGCCTTCTGTTCATCCCAGGCACTCAGCAGTTCCAGCGCCATATGAAGGGAACGAAGCGCCATCCGTCCCATTTCGTCGGTCTGGCGGTTACATTCCGCCACCGCAACGGTCGGCGTGTTCAGCAGTCTCTCGTCCAGGAAGGCCACACTGCGGTCCTCGGTCTTGATCACCCGCTTGGAAATCGCCACCAGTTTCCCGGTGAACGGCAGCAGGATCACCGTGGTGGTGATGTTGAAGATACTGTGGAACAATGCGATTTCCACCGGATTGATGGTCTTGTCCAGCAGCACCCGGTTCAGGAATCCGTACCCGATGAAATATGCCGCCATGAAGAGCACCGTACCGATGACATTGAACAGGATATGCAGCACCGTCACCCGCTTCGCATTGCGGTTGACGCCGATACTGGAAATCAGCGCAGTGGCGCAGGTACCGATGTTCTGTCCCATGATGATCGGAATGGCCATCCCCCAGGTGATCTGGCCCGTCATGGCCAGAGCCTGCAGCATACCCACCGATGCGGCGGAACTCTGAATCACCGCCGTGACACCCAGACCCACCAGAATGCCCAGAAGCGGGTTCGTGAAATGGGCCATCATCGTCTCAAACCGCGGGTCATCTGCCAGCGGCGACACGGAATCACTCATGAATTTCATTCCGTACATCAGGATTGCGAAACCGATCAGAATTGTTCCGATATCCCGTTTCTTGTTCGTCTTCCCCGTCATCACCATGATGATGCCGACCAGCGCCATGATCGGACTGAAGGATTCCGGCTTCAGCATCCGGACGAATACGTTGCTGCTGGAGATGCCGATCATACTCATGATCCATGCCGTGACGGTGGTTCCGATGTTCGAACCCATAATCACGCCGATGGTATTGGAGATATCCATAATCCCCGAGTTGACCAGACCCACCAGCATGACGGTAACCGCCGAAGAACTCTGAATCGCAATGGTGATAACCGCTCCCAGCAGAAGCCCCATATATTTATTGGAGGTCATCTTATTCAGAATAACCTCCATCTTACCGCCGGCAACCTTCTCCAGACTGGACGACATGATCGTCATGCCGTACAGGAAGAACGCCAGTCCGCCGAACAGTGTGAAAAAAGAAAAAATATCCATCTAACGTGTTTCCCTCCATGCCCATCCGTCATTGATTTCACTTTCGCCCTCACAGGCACGCCTATTTTACCATGGGATCAAGCGTATTGTCTCGTAAAAAAGCAACGGATCAAAGGTATTGTTTCGCAAAAAAACAACTATTTCACCGCAGGGCACGGAGGCGCAGTTTCTCCGTGATACTTCATGAAGCACGGGCCCCGGTAGGCTTCCAGCAGAGAAGATGTGCAGATATTCCGATCTGAGCTGTTTACAAAGAAACAAGGCTCCACGTCGCCGTTCGCCGCAATCTGGCAGAAGTACCGGCCGCCGGCCACACAGCCGCCGATCAGTTTCCGGTCCTTGCAGAAATGCACCGTCATAATCGGCATCGTCTGACGGACCTCCACCGAGCGGCGGTAGACCCGGTCCGCCTCATCCGGCAGGCAGGAGATCAGGAAGGCAAGCCGGACCCCGTGCCGCACCAGGTCCCGGAAGAATTCATCCGTATCGAAACGGTCCTGGTTCTCTCCGGAATAGAGACAGGACACCGCATACGGAATCTTCATTCTGCGCATCAGATCCGTCTTCCCGGACAGCCGTTCACCCATCACAGTGTCCTTCACTTTCAGGGTGACGAACAGATTCTTCACCCGCAGAATCTGACGGCAGAAGTCCTCATCAATCCCTTCCCCGTCTGTGATGACCGTGAATTCGCAGTCCTGATGCTTATTACAGAGTGCGATGATCTCCATCTTCGACTCCAGCGGCTCACCGCCCCGGAACAGGAAGGCAAATGTTCCCAGCTCCTTCGCCTGTTCAATCACATCATCCCACAGGTCGAATCCCAGACTGTCCTTCCCGTTATCCAGATCAATGGCGATGGACCAGGGAATATTACAGTCGAACCGGAACCGGTTCTCCTTCGCCTTGCTGGCCGCCAGCGCATTGGCGTTGATGATCAGATTCTCGAACAGCGTCTTCCGCACTTCATCGTCGATATCGGTCCACAGGCTGGTCAGCAGCTGATACCAGTTGTTATCCTTGTCCTCAATAATCTTCCGGAACACTTTCCGCTGCTCCGTCAGAACGTCCGGGCTCATATAAGTATCCAGCCAGTCCAGCAATTCCGGAAGATGCTTCTCCGGATCCGTTTCCAGAAAATGGTACATGGACATCAGTCCCAGTTTCTTGATTTCATTCCCCACACTGCTCATGTCTTACTCTTCCTGCTCTTTCTCTTCGTTGCTTCCGCATGGGGCGGATTTCCCGCCCTGTTCGGCTCCCTCACGCCGGCTTCTCTCTTCCGCCTTCACGTTTTCCGGCAGCCATACCTTACTCCGGTCGAATTTCATCAAAGAATATTCCAGCGTGCCGTCCATGATCCGGAACAGCTTCCCCCGCTTCTCCTGGGACAGTTCCGGCATACCGGAGCCGATCCACTCCGCCAAATTGCCGATCACGGAGTATGTGATGACCCGCACCACCATATCCTGGTCCTCTTCACTGATGTCGATCTCCAGACTGTCCCGCAGATTCACCGCCATGGTGGAGACCGCCGGGGTCAGAAACTGCCCCAGGAAGCGGTCCAGCTGCCTGCGGTCCAGGGAGTAATAGGTATTCATTATGAAAGACTTCTCCTCCAGGAAAGACCGTATGATCCGCTCAGTCAGTTCCTGCCAGTTCATATCCTCCGGCCCCTCCGTCATATACATTTCCGCCGCCTGCCGGAACATCCATTCCACCAGATCGTATACATCGTGGAAATGATAGTAGAACGTCTGCCGGTTCACACCGCAGTCATCCGTGATGTCCCGCACCGTGATTCGGTCGAGGGTCTTCCTCGTCAGCAGCTTCTTCAATGAATCCGCCAGCTGCCGTTCTGTTTTTCCTGCCATTCGGCCCCCTTTCTCCCGCACTGCGGCACATCGTCAATTGAATTATTATTGTAACATATTTCGACAAAAAAAACAGCCGCGGGTCTCCCCGCGGCTCCTCACGCCCGTTCGTCCACAGGCAGGGGCTCCTACTGCTCCGGCTTCTCATCCCGGCTGCCGGAGACTTCCTCCCGCCGGATATCCATGTCCTTCGGCAGAACCAGATTCAGGAAAATGGCAATCAGGAATACCACCGCCACCACATTATTGGCGAATACGGATCGGGCCAGCTCCGGAAACGCATGCCAGATCCCGGTCTCTCCGGAAGTGGTGAAACCGATGCCCACCGCCAGGGACAAGGATGCGATGGTGATGTTCCGCTGACTGAATCCGCACTTGGCGATCATCTGAATGCCGGAAGTCAGAATCGTTCCGAACATCATGATGGTGCATCCCCCCAGCACTGCCTGGGGCAGAGAGGCGAAGAAATTGCCCACCGGAGGCAGCAGTCCGGCGACGATCATCACACAGGCTCCCGTCATCAGCGTGAACCGGTTCACTACCCCGGTCATATTGATCAGCCCCACGTTCTGGGAGAAGGAAGTCACCGGCGGGGTGCCGAACAGGGAAGAGATGGCCGAGGCGTATCCGTCACAGGCGATCGACCCGGCGATTTCCTTTGTCCGAATATCCCGCTTCAGTCCGGCATTCACCAGCGCCGTGGTATCCCCGATGGTCTCCGCCGCAGACACCAGGAAAATGATGCAGGTGGAGAAGATCGCACTGCCGTGGAATTCCGGCTTGTACGGCATCAGATGAGGGAAAGCCACGATTCCGCCGGACAGAATCTGGGACAGGTCCACCTTCCCCAGAATAACCGCCAGGATGTATCCCACGATCAGCCCTGCCAGAATGGACAGCTGCTTCTTGTATCCCTTCATGAGGCTGGTCCACAGCAGGCAGACCAGCAGGGTGACCGTAGCGATGATCAGATTCTTCGGGGAACCGAAGTCCTTCCCGTAGCCCCCGCCGAAGGAGCGGGCCCCCACGCTGAACAAGGAATAGCCGATGGACGTCACCACCGTGGCCGCCACAATGGGAGAGATCAGCCGGCGCCAGTATTTCGCAAACAGTCCCAGTGTTCCTTCGAAGATGCCTCCCGCGAGCACCGCTCCGACCACGGCAGGATAGCCGTAATTCGCTGCCACGGATCCCAGCACGGCCACGAAGGTGAAACTGATTCCCATGACGATAGGCAGTCCCGAACCGACTCTCCACAGGGGGTAGAGCTGGATCAGGGTCGCAATGCCCGCCACGAACATGGCGTTCTGCAGCAGCATGCCGATTTCTGCCGGAGACAGGGCCGGCCGGGCGGAGGCGGCAATCATGGTGATCGGGGTCAGGTTCGCCACGAACATGGCCAGCACATGCTGCAGACCGAAGGGAATGGCTTTCCCGACCGGTACCCGTCCGTCCAGGCGGTAGATATTTTCGATGGAGGAATGGCTGCTCATGAAATCCTTTCTGTCTGTCTTCGGAGGCGGGAACAATTATGCGTCTGCTTTTCCGTCGGAACCCAGAACGTCCAGGATCTTGTGTTTCACAATTTCCTTCACAAACGCTCTGCCGTCGCCGATATACTGACGCGGGTCGAAGTGGTCCGGATGCTCCCTCAGGTGCTTGCGGACACCGGCGGTCATACCCAGACGCAGGTCGGTGTCAATGTTGATCTTGCAGACAGCACCCTTCGCCGCTTCCCGGAGCTGATCTTCCGGAATACCTATGGCATCCTGCAGCGCACCGCCGTTTTCGTTGATGATCTTCACGTATTCCTGCGGAACCGAAGAGGATCCGTGAAGGACAATCGGGAATTCCGGCAGACGCTTCGCCACTTCGTCCAGAATGTCCAGACGCAGCTTCGGGTTCGTGCCCAGCTTGAACTTATAAGCGCCGTGGCTGGTGCCGATGGCGATGGCCAGGGAATCCACCCCGGTTTTCTCCACAAATTCCTGAACCTGATCCGGATCCGTGTACATCGCCTTGTCATGGGCCACGTTCACATCATCCTCGATACCGGCCAGGGTTCCCAGCTCCGCTTCCACAACGCATCCGTGGTCATGAGCGTACTCCGCCACCTTCTTCGATGTGGCGATGTTCTCTTCAAACGGCAGACCGGAAGCATCGATCATAACAGAAGTGAAGCCGCTGTCCACACAGGCCTTGCAGATGTCGAAGTCCGCACCGTGATCCAGATGCATGACGATCGGAATGTCCGTGGATTCCACCGCCGCCTGTACCAGGTGCATCAGATACTCGCTGGTGGCATACTTCCGTGCCCCGGCAGAGGCCTGCAGAATCAGTGGTGAACGGAGTTCATCCGCCGCTTCCACAATACCCTGGACGATCTCCATATTATTTACATTGAATGCGCCCACTGCATATCCGCCGTGATACGCCTTACGGAACATTTCTGTGGATGTAACTAATGCCATTGTATTACCGCCTTTCTGTAACTGGTCCGCCCTGCCGCGGAGCCCGGTATCGGGAAGGCCCGGGCTCCGGCTCCCGCCGGCCGCCCCGCCGTTCCCCTAAATACTACTTTATAGTATAACTGGTTTCGCTGCGATTGTCATAGGTTTCCGCAGAAAATCTGCCCCGGAAGCCGGCCCTCCGGCCTCAGGACCTGCCCCCTTTCCGGTCGTCCGGGACGCCGCCCTGCCCGGAGCGAAGCTCCCGGATCCACTTCATCACCTCCGGGTGCTTCCGCATGAGTTCCTGCTGATGCAGTTCCCGTTCCTTCATATAAATCCGGAACAGTTCCGGATCCCGGCGGCGGAACCGTTCTTCCCGCCGGATACGCCGCTGGACGATCCGCCGGAACAGTTCGTGGTCCACATTCCCGATCTCCGCATCCAGAGAGGCATGGTAGCGGGAGATTTCTTCACGAATACAGCATACCTGATCCTCGGAGAGATGCTTATCGGCAATCAGCGATGCGAACTGCATTTCCAGTATATCCAGCAGTCCCTCTTCATCTTCTCCGCTCCAGGCTGTGCCGAAGACTTCCTCTTCCACCCGGGCCAGTTCTTCTCTGGAAAAGGATCCGCCCTCCAGCAGATGCTGGGCAAATGTCCGGGTGAATTCCTGCATTTTCGCATCGGCCCCTTCGCCGAAAAGCCATTCGTATTCTGACACCAGTTTCGTCACGCCCACCGGACGGAAGGTGATCTGTTCCGGAAGCAGCGGCCGGCTGCCGGACCGCACGGTCCGGCGCCCGAACTCCCCCGCCTCCCCGGAGACAGCATCCCGGTCCGGCTCATTATCCCGAACGAATACCAGATTTTTCCCTTTGTCCTCCCGCTCCGGACCGGCTGCCATCTCCGGAACCGCCAGGTACCGGTCGTACGGAGCATGAATGCCCAGGAGATCCAGCGCATTGCTCATGGCCGGCACCAGGCACCCGTCCCGGAACAAAGGTGCCGCACGGTAGGCCCGGAGCAGATCGTTCAGGGTGCCGTCGTGGCCGGTGAGGAAGAAGCGGATTCCCTGCTTTTTCAGACGTTTTTCGATGCCCACCAGCCGCTCCGTGGCGGTGATGTCGATGGAGCTGACCGCCCGGGCGTCCACGATCACCCCCCGGGTGTCCCCGTCCACCGCCGCTTCCAGCTCCTGCTGGAACAGATCGATGTTGGCGAAAAACAGCTGCCCGGTGAACTGGTACAGCACCACCCCCCGGATCGGCAGGGCTTCCCGCATGCGCTGAAGGGGCCGGAATTCGTCTTTCCCCGGAATGCAGCCCAAGAAGGCGGTCTGGGGCCGGGAGGCTCTGACCACCACGGTGAAGAAGGACAGAATCACGCCCATCACCACGCCGTAGATCGTTCCCAGAAACAGGACAGTGAAAAACACGATCCAGAAGATAACGAACTCCGTCCGGTCCACCTTCATCAGCTGTCTGGCGATGTGGAACTCCGTGGACCGGATCAGGGCGGCAATGACGATGGCGGTGAGCACCGGCACCGGCAGATATCCGATGAACCCGGTGGCAAACAGCAGAATTCCCAGCATGGTCAGTGCGGCTGTCACGGACATCATCTGGGATTTCACCCCCAGACCATCGGCGATGCCGGTGCGGGACACGGAGCCGTTCACCGGACAGGAGCCGGACAGGGCAGAAACCAGATTCGCCGCAGCATAAGCCAGAAGTTCCCGGCTGTTGTCGATCCGGTCCCCGTAGCGCTGAGCGTAGTTTCCGGTGGACAGCAGGGTCTCCGCCACGATAACGGCGGCGATGGATACGCCGGACACCAGCACCTGCCGGAAGTGGCCGCTGAGCACATGCACCTGGGGGATCAGGAAAACCGGAAGTCCGGGCTTCACCGCCGGCAAAAGGAGAACGCCCCGGTCGTCCACATGAAAGACCAGGGTCAGAAGCGCCCCTGCCCCCATCATGATCACGGACATGGGGATCCGGGGCGCCACTCTGCCGAAAATCAGGATGATGGCCACAGTGGCCAGTCCCAGAATCAGGCTGAGAAGACTGAAGTGTGCCCGGGCCTGCTGATGGATCCAGAGAATCAGTTCGATGAGTTCCCCGTGTCCCGGTTTCCCGCCGAACAGCTTCGGAATCTGCATGATGATGATTTCGCAGCAGATTCCTGTGACGAATCCGCCCAGCACCGGCTTGGAAATATACTTCGCCAGTTTTCCCGCCTTCATGATCCAGAACAGGAACAGCCATCCGGCGGTGACCAGAGCGATCACCGGTACGATGCGCAGGGCTTCATCGGACTCTGCGGCGATTCCCATGGATGCCAGCATGCCGCCGGTCAGGGCTGCCGGAGCGGCATCCACGCCGAAAACGAAGCGGGGGGACGAGGTGATCAGTCCGTACACCAGGATCGGCAGCAGGGAACCGTACAGTCCGTAAACCGCAGGCAGTCCGCTGACCTGGGCATATCCCATGGAAATCGGAATAGATACCAGTGCGACGATGATGCCCGCCGGAATGTCGTACCGGAGGTTTTTCAATTGATAATGCTTCAGGAACATTTACCTTCTTCTCCCTTCCCGCAGCATTTCACTGCAGTTTCACTTTCGCTGACTAACAGAATAGCACCATCCAGCGGTCTTGTCCATGTACGGCCCTGTCCGCATGAAAACAGGGCCCCGCCCCGCAAATGCGGGGATCAGAGCCCTGTTGAAAATGGGAGATCAATTTCTGATTTTCCGTCACAGTCCGATCAGATCGGGCCGTCTGTATTAAGCCGTCTTCTGATCTGTCAGTTCGGAGATGTCCTTTCCGGTTTTCTTCATTGCCTTCACCTCATCGAAGTCCCGGAGAACCTGCTCCGCCGGCGCCGGCGTCAGGAGGCTCACCACAACGATGCACAGAAGGCTGATCAGGAAGGAAGGCAGCAGCTCGTAGATGCCGAACACACCGCCCAGGGTGGAAATGCCGAACTTCCAGATGAAGATCATGGCGCCGCCGGACAGCACGCCGGCCACTGCGCCGTATACATTCGTCCGTCTCCAGAACAGGGCGCACAGCATCAGCGGTCCGAAGGACGCACCGAATCCCGCCCATGCGAAGGAAACAATCCGGAAAATGGAGCTGTTCGGATTCCATGCGAAGATCAGCCCCAGAATCGTGATGCCCAGAACCGTCAGACGGGCAATGGTGATGCTCTTCTTGTGTTCCATGTTCTTCACAATGAAGCGGCGGATGATGTTTTCCGAAACACTGGAGGCCGCCGCCAGCATCTGTCCGCTGGCAGTGGACATGGTGGAGGCCAGAATACCGGAGAGGATCAGTCCGCCCACAATGGCTGCCAGCGGGTTAATCCGGCTGATGGTATCGGCAATGTATACAATGATCCTTTCTGCATCGAAGTCGGACCGGTTCAGCAGGCCCTGCTTCGCGGCAACGGTATATCCCAGGACGCCGATCATCACGGCAATGCCCATGGAAATCACCACCCAGCTGCTGGCAATGCGGCGGGACGTCTTGATCTTCTTGTCATCCGCAATTGCCATGAAACGCAGCAGAATATGGGGCATTCCGAAGTACCCCAGACCCCAGGCGAAGTTCGATACGATCCGAAGCGGTGTGTAGGATCCGTCCGGGGCATTCAACCGGAAGTATCCCGGAACCACAGAATCCGGAGCGTTCACTGCAGCGCCCCAGCTTCCGGCAGTGTGAACACAGAACCACAGTACCACGATCAGTGCGATGGACATGATGATGGACTGGACGAAATCCGTGAAGGAAGAAGCCAGGAAACCGCCCATGATCGTGTAGCAGGCAATGACCAGGGCGCCCACAATCATGACCGTGTGGTAATTCACGCCGAACAGAGTGTTGAACAGCTTGCCCACGGAAGCGAAACCGGAGGCCGTGTACGGAACAAAGAAAATGACGATAATGACTGCGCTGATGAACAGCAGCACCCCCTTCTTCTCACCGAACCGGTTGGAGAAGAAATCCGGGATCGTATTCGCTTCGATGTGCTCGGAATAGATCCGGAGCGGCTTGGCAACGATCAGCCAGTTCAGGTAAGTACCTGCCACCAGGCCCGCCGCCGTCCAGAAAGCTTCTGCGAAGCTGCCGTTGCCGCCGATGATGCCGAACAGCGCAACCCCCGGCAGCCCCATCAGCAGCCAGGAGCTCATATCGGAGGCCTCCGCACTCATGGCGGTGACCATCGGTCCCAGCTGGCGGCCGCCCAGATAATATACATCTGTGGATTTGTTCTTCTTCGATACGTGTGCGCCGATTGCGATCATGCTGAGCATGTAGACAGCAATCGTGAGCACCTCGAGGATGATAGACATAAATAATAATTCCTTTCTGTTAACACAATTTCTCTTCCTGCAATGTCACAAATCAGAAAAAAAGAATGGCACCCGGTCCTGCTGCGCTCCCCGCGGCCACCGGCCTGCGTGTACCCAGCTTAACAAGTGCCAACACGAAAGTGACATTCGCTTGCATTAACAGTATAGGCACTTAATCCTGTCCCGTCAACACCCAATTGTGAAATTCATAACGCTACCCTGTATTTCCGAATATTCCGGCTCCAGGAATTTCCTGCTGCTCCGGCAGGAAACCGCCCCGCAGCGGCGGGATGATCCGGATTCCGCCGCAGCAAGGCACCGCGGGCACCGGATTTCTCCGGCACCCGCGGCGCCTATCGTTGAAGAACTTATCACAGATCCGAAATCGGATTCTGCTTACTGCTTATGCCGGCTCGTTCTTCGCTCTGTTCAGTACGCATGCTTTCATGCTTCGACTGAAATGCTGTGTTGTGTAATTCTCTTCCGTTTGCCTTGGAATTGTACCGGATGCTACTCATCCATTTCCGCTTCCTTCATGGCCAGGTCGTAGACGGCGGATTCCTTCTCTTCCGCACCGCCGGTCGCCTTCGTGACGATGACGGCAACGATCAGGCTGGCGATGAATCCAGGAACGATTTCATACACACCGGTGGAAGCGGTCAGGGTCAGGAACCATGCGATATCCACAGCGAATCCGGTGATGACGCCTGCAACAGCACCCTTGTAGTTGAAACCTCTCCAGAACAGGGACAGCAGGATTGTCGGTCCGAAGGCCGCACCGAATGCGCCCCACGCATTACCCACCAGATCCATGATGGCCTGTGCGCCGGCTCCTTTGGAGGAAGCAATCAGGAAGGCGATCACGGCGATGACGATGACAACGATCCGTCCCACCGTCAGTGTCTCCTTGTCTGAAGCGTTCTTACGGAAGAACGGCTTATACAGGTCCGCCGTAAAGGAACTGGATGCCACCAGCAGCTGGGAGTCAGCTGTGGATACGGATGCTGCGATGATGGCTGCCAGAAGCAGTCCCGCAATGGCCGGCGGGAAGTACTTCCGGGCCATGACGATGAACACCATCTTCTGGAGGCCGCTCGGCAGCAGCTCGTCTGCCACCAGCATCCTGCCCATATATGCGATCAGGCAGGCAGCTCCCAGAGAGATGATGACCCAGATGATCGCTACGATGGATGATTTCTTGATCATAGACGGTTTCTCAATGGACATGAACCGGACCAGGATGTGCGGCATACCGAAGTAACCGAGTCCCCAGCCGAAGCCGGTGACAATGTCCTGCCAGCTGGCATCGAAGAGTCCGGATCCGAAGGAACACTTCACCACGGCGCCGGATGCGTCGGTGTACTGATACATCTTCGCCAGAAGCCCCGTGTCCAGGGTCTGCTTGGTGGCAATGATGACAATCGGTACCGCCATCAGTGCGCCCATCATCAGAAGTCCCTGGAAGAAGTCGGTCCAGCATACAGCCTTGAATCCGCCCAGGAAAGTGTACCCGATGATGATCAGTGCGAAGATGATCATCACGCTTCTGGCAGAAGCCCCCGGGAACAGCTGCTGGAATACAGAGGTACCGGCAACGAATGCAGAAGCAACGTAGATTGTGTAGGCGAACAGGAAAATCAGAGCACAGATCACCTGCAGCGCCTTCGATGTGGAGTCAAACCGGTTCGCCAGGTACTGCGGCAGTGTAATGGAATCCTTCGCTGCCTTCGAGAAGGTTCTGAGCCGCTTCGCACAGAGAATCCAGTTCAGTGCGGTGCCCAGCGCCAGACCGATGCCAATCCACATCTGTCCGAAACCGAATGCCAGAATAGAACCCGGAAGACCCATCAGCAGCCAGGCCGACATATCCGATGCCTGGGCGGACAGCGCCGTGACCCACGGTCCCATGGAACGGCCTCCCAGGAAGAAGTCCTCCTCGTTCTTGTTCGATCCGTTAAAATAGAAAATCAGGGCGACGCCCATCAGTGCTATGAAATACGCGAAAAATACTATAAGCTCCCAATTCATAATCTCACCTTCCTAACCTGGTGTCCGTTCTCTGATCTCCCACCCCAGCACCCGGGACAGGTGCTGATTCATATGTCCGGCCGATTCTTCCGGCGCCCGGGAGTAACGGAATCTCTGTAGCGACAAGTTTCGTCAACGATTCTGGGACAATAACGAACATACTTCGCGTTCATAGTGGCAACTCTTTAGTGCCAACATATCGTATCTTTAGTATAGCCTCTGATAATTAAATGTCAAGTATTAATAGATTACAATTTTCAGACTATTAATTGTGCACGCCGCCGGTACCCGGTCATCCGGGGGATTCCAGGCCCGCACATATAAAAAAAGAGACGCATTCTGCGTCTCCTGTGGAGCGGGCAAAGGGAATCGAACCCTCACTACAGGCTTGGGAAGCCCGCTTTCTACCATTAAAATATACCCGCTTATTCCGGGCCGGTTTCCGCCGGCCCGATGAACTTACTTGATTATTATACAGGAAAATGCTTGCCTCTTCAAGCCTTATTCCATGCTGCTGAGCACATCCTTCATTTTCTGCGGCAGAATCCGGCACTGGGTCATCGGCATGGCCGCCAGGGAAACCCGGAGCCCGTCACCGAACGGAATCGTGAAGGCGTGTGCTTCTTTCTCCAGCTTCAGTCCGACCTCTTTCGCATTTTCGCACGGTACCACTGCGAAGAATCCGCCGTTGTACGGCAGCATATCCAGGCCGCACTTCGATGCTTCCTCCCCGAACGCAGCACCCCGGGCCAAAAGCATGTTGCGGATCTCCGTCCGTTCCGCCGTCACACGCTCCAGCAGCGCCGGATCCTCGTAGATGTGCTCGATGATAGCCTGTCCCGCTCTGGCACAATTGGACCAGGAAGCACGTCCGGAGTACTCGGTGACCCGGGAGAACTCTTCTGCCGTGCGTTCGTCCGGTGCCAGTCCGATCAGCGCCCCGCAGCGCATGCCGTAGAGGGTGAAGGTCTTGGAGAAGCTGTACGCCAGCAGCGCCATGACATTGTCCGGCAGTGTGTCGAACAGCGGCAGGAATGTGCGGACGTCATCTTCATCCCCGGCGAAGTCAATATAGGCCGTATCCGCCACCAGGGCAATCTTCTTTGAAGAAGGCAGCGCCGAAAGAACGGCGATCACAGACTTCCACTCATCATCGGTCAGCCGGTATCCGGTCGGGTTCTGGCCCGGCGAGTTCAGAATGATCAGCAGAGTATCCTGCTTCTCTGCCAGCCCGTTCACATGACTGCGGAACTCCTCCACATCGAAATTCCGGTCGTTGTCAAACAGCCGGAACGTCTCCACAGAGCGGCCGATCTCACCGGCGATCTTCCCGTACGGGCCCCAGTGCCAGTCCGTGGTCAGGATCGTGTCACCGATGGAACTGTAGTTGCCCACTGCCAGGCGGAGTGCGCCGGTTCCTCCCGGTGCGGCGCAGGCCCGGGGGATCCGCTTCAGAGTATTATTCTTCAGTGCCGCCTGAATCGCCGCCTTCCGGAATCCCGGCGTGCCGGCGATCGGTGCATAGTTAGCATACTCCTCCGGCTTCAGTGAACGGTACACCTCGTCCACCGAGGCCAGAACCAGCAGGTTCCCCTGGTCATCCAGCAGTTTTCCGATCGTCGCATCGATGACATTTTCCTTGCCGTATTCCCGGATGCACTGACTCGCTCTGGTGTTCACACCGAAGATGGCATCCTCCGTCGGAATCGTTCTGCCGTTCTGGGATGCAAGAATATACTCTGCCATAATTATTCCTCCTCTATTTCATAACGTTATTGGACGATATATAAGCAATTTCAAAGGTCAAGCTCCGCTTCATCGTACCCGGATCCGGACGAAATTGATATTCTTCCCTGCCGCCGCAAACTTGTCCTCATATTCCGTGGTGATCAGAGTTTCCGGATCCCGATCCCGGTGCAGATCCCGGGTCATTTCCTCAATCTCCATCTTCGGCTGCAGTTCGATCTGCTCCAGGGAGAAATCAAACAGTCCGTCGTTGTCGGTCCGAAACTCAATGAATCCCCCGGAGCGCAGCACACTGGCATACTCCGAAAGGTAATTTCCGGAAGTGAGCCGGCGCTTCTCGTGCCGGGATTTCGGCCACGGATCACTGAAATTCAGATAGATCCCGTCCAGCTCCCCCGGACCGAACACCAGAGTGGCGTCATCGATATAGGACAGCATAAACCGCACATTGGTGACCCCTGCCCGCTCCGCTTTCTGAAGAGCGTGGTAAGCCACGCTCCGGTGCCCTTCCACCGCCAGGTAGCAGACCTCCGGGTGCGCCTTCCCCATGCCGGCGATGAACTGTCCCTTTCCGCAGCCGATTTCCGCACAAAAAACCCGGCGTTCCCCCGGTATCCCCGGTTTCCCAGTCTTCCCCGGAATCTCCGTCTCCCGGAAGAGCTCCCGCCACCGGCCCTTTCGGGACACCGGATCATTTTCCACCAGACCGGCGTAGGCCTCCAGTTTTTCTTCAAGATTCTTGATTTTCCGCTGTCTCACAGGAGAATCCTTTCTGCGATGATCCAACCCAGGAATGCCAGGACCAGAAGCAGCGCCACATAGTCGAATTTACGAAATTTCATCTGGTGCAGCCGGGTGCGCCCCACGCCGCCCCGGTAGCAGCGGGCTTCCATGGCCATGGCCAGGTCCTGGGCGATCCGAAATGCACTGACGAACAGAGGCACCAGAATCGGGATCAGCGCCTTGGCCCGGCGGATCAGACTGCCGGTTTCGAAGTCGGCGCCCCGGGCCTGCTGCGCCTTCATGATCTTGTCCGTCTCGTCCAGCAGCGTCGGAATGAAGCGAAGGGCGATGGACATCATCATGGCGATGTCATGGGTCGGCACATGAAGCTTAGCCAGGGGGGACAAAAGTTTCTCCATGCCGTCGGTCAGACTCAGTGGCGTGGTGGTCAGGGTCAGCATGGAAGATCCGATGATCAGCAGGATCAGCCGGATGGCCATGAATACGGCCACGTAGACCCCCTGATCCGTGACCCGGAGCACGCCGATCCGGAGCAGCGTATGGCCGTCGATCATGAACATGTTCAGCAGGAATGTGAACAGGAGGATGATCAGAATCGGTTTCAGCCCCCGCAGAATGAAACTGAGGGGAACCCGGGAAACGATCACCACCAGCGCCAGAGCCGCCGCACAGACGGCGAAACCGAAGAAGGCATTCACGATGAACAGTTCGATGATGAAGAGCAGTGTGGCGATGATCTTCACCCGGGGATCCACGTTGTGGATCAGGGAAGATCCCGGATAATACTGCCCGAGTGTAATATCTCTGATCATTGGGACGCCTTCTTTCTGAGGAATGCGACGATCTCGTCGGCGGCCTGCTGCATGGTCAGCGTTTCCGGATCCACCGGAATCCCTTTCCGGTACAGCTCCCGGATGAACGCCGTCACCGGCGGCACATCCAGTCCGAACCGTTCCAGATGCAGCTTCCGGGAGAACACCTCCGCCGGTGTTCCCACGGTGACCAGTTTTCCCCGGTCCATGACCAGCACCTTGTCACTGACCCGGACGACATCGTCCATGTTGTGTGTCACGAAAATAATAATGTTCTTCTCTGCCTGATGGACATCATGAATCATGTTCATAATATCCCGGTGGGCGCCGGGATCCAGTCCCGCCGTCGGCTCATCCAGGATCAGCACCTGGGGTTTCATGGCAATGACGCCGGCGATGGCCACCCGGCGGCGCTGGCCACCGGACAGATCGAAAGGGGAACGGTCCTTCACATCGCCGTAATCCAGCCCCACCATGCGCAGGGCCTGCTCCACCCGCCGTTCGATTTCCTTCTCCGAAAGTCCCAGATTCTTCGGGCCGAAGGCCACATCCTTCGCCACGGTTTCCTCGAACAGCTGATACTCCGGATACTGGAACACCAGCCCTACCCGGCGCCGCACGTCCAGCATGGATACCCCCGGCTTCGTGATGTCCGTTCCCCCCACGATGATGCTCCCTTCCGTGGGCTTCAGCAGCCCGTTCAGATGCTGCACCAGCGTGGACTTTCCGGAGCCTGTATGACCGATGATGGAAGCGACTTCCCCGTCATAAATATCAAAATTAATATTCGACAGCGCCCTTTCCTCATCCGGCATCCCCTGATTATATATATGTGTAAGATTCCTTACTTGAATTGACATATGAAATCCACCAGATCCTCCTGGGTGATAACGTTCTTCGGCACCTTCACGCCCTGGTCCCGGAGCCGGTCCGCCAGCTCCACTGCCATGGGCACATCCAGATCCACCGACCGGATTTTCGCCGGCTCCGAGAAGACCTCTTCCGGCGTTCCGTCCATCAGCACATCTCCGTCGTTCATAATCACGATGCGGTCCGCCCGGACCGCTTCATCCATGAAATGGGTGATCAGCACGATGGTGGTGCCTTGTTCGTGGAGGTGCTCGATGATCTTCATGATTTCCTTCCGTCCCTGGGGGTCCAGCATCGCCGTGGGTTCATCGAAGATGATGCACTTCGGCTTCATGGCAATGACACTGGCGATGGCCACCCGCTGTTTCTGTCCTCCGGACAAAAAGTGAGGGCTCTTCTCCCGGAATTCATACATATTCACTGCGGTGAGGGACTGATCCACAATTTCCCGGATTTTCTCCGGCTCCACCCCTAAATTCTCCGGTCCGAAAGCCACATCGTCCTCCACAATGGAGGCCACCAGCTGGTTGTCCGGATTCTGGAACACCATGCCGGCGGCCTGCCGCACGTCCCAGATATGTTCGTCATCCTTCGTATCCCATCCATCCACCCGGACCACGCCCTCCGTCGGCAGCAGGAGTCCGTTCAGGTTCTTCGCCAGTGTGGACTTTCCGGAACCATTCCGGCCAATGACAGCCGTGAAGCTCCCCGGCTCCACGGACAGATCGATGCCCCGGATTGCGCTGACGGTTACGTTTCCTTCTTCTGCGGCGCGGACATAGTCGTATCTCAGGTTTTCGATGTCGATGATACTCACGATTTTCCTCCCCGTTCCGCCGGACCCGCCGGCAGAATAATACACGGATTCCATTATACTAAAAAACCCCCGCCGCCGCAACCAAGGGGACGGGGGATCGGCCGGAATCCGGCCGGTTACGCCGACGGACGGTTCAGAATATCCATGAACTCGTCACCAGTGATGGTTTCATGCTCGTAGAGGAACTGGGAGATTCCATCCAGTTTCCGCTTGTTTTCGGTAAGCAGCTTCTTCGCCAGTTCATGCTGCTGACGGACGATCTCCACCACTTTTTCGTCAATCGCTTTCTGTGTTTCGGCAGAACAGGTCAGCTGGGTGTCTCCTCCCAGGTACTGGTTCGTGGCCGTCTCCATGGCCACCATGTCGAATTCATCGGTCATGCCGAAACGGGTAATCATGGACCGGGCCAGCTTGGTGGCCTGCTCGATATCATTGGACGCACCGGTGGTGATGGAACCGAACTCCACCTCTTCTGCTGCCCGGCCGCCGGTAAATGTGGCGATCTTCGCCAGCAGTTCTTCCTTCGTCAGGAGGTTCTTCTGATCCTCCTCCACCTGCATGGTGTAGCCCAGCGCACCGGAAGTGCGCGGGATGATGGTGATCTTCTGCACCGGAGCAGAGTGACTCTGGAGCGCCGCCACCAGGGCATGTCCGGTTTCGTGGTAGGACACCACCAGTTTCTCCTGGGTGGAAAGAATGGCGTTCTTTCTCTGGTAACCGGCGATGACCACTTCGATGCTCTCTTCCATATCTTCTTCCGTGACCACCCTGCGGTTATTGCGCACCGCCCGAAGTGCCGCCTCATTGACAATGTTCGCCAGTTCGGCGCCGGACGCTCCGGCCGCCATCCGGGCGATCGTGTGGAAATTTACATCGTTGCCCATACGTACCTTCCTGGCATGGACCTTGAGAATTTCCTCTCTTCCCTTCAGATCCGGAAGCTCCACCGGTACCCGGCGGTCAAACCGGCCCGGACGAAGCAGCGCCGGATCCAGGGATTCCGGCCGGTTGGTGGCTGCCAGAATCATGACGCCGTTATTATTTTCGAACCCGTCCATCTCTGTCAGAAGCTGGTTCAGAGTCTGTTCCCGCTCGTCGTTCGTAGACAACTGATTGTCCCGTTTCTTTCCCACTGCGTCGATTTCGTCGATGAACACGATACAAGGGGCCTTCTCCTTCGCCTGTTTGAACAGATCCCGGACCTTAGAGGCACCCATGCCCACGAACATTTCCACGAACTCGGATCCGGAAATGGAGAAGAACGGCACATTGGCCTCCCCGGCCACCGCCTTCGCCAGCATCGTCTTTCCGGTTCCCGGAGGCCCCACCAGCAGAACGCCCTTCGGCATGGAAGCGCCGATGGCCGCATACCGCTGGGGATCGTGCAGGTATTCCACGATTTCCTCCAGATTTTCCTTCGCCTCATCCTCTCCGGCCACATCACTGAAGTGAATGCCTTCCGTGGAGGCCACATACAGCTTCGCATTGGATTTCCCCATGCCGAACATCATGGATCCCGGTCCGCCGCCGGCCCGGTCCATCATTTTCTGGGACATCCGCCGGCCCAGCCAGGCGAAGATCAGGAACGGAAGGAAGAACATCAGCAGATTCACAATGACATTGGTGATTCCGCTGTTCTCCTGAATGTCGTTGGTGAACCTGGCGCCGGAGGAATACAGACGGTCTGTGAGATTCTGGTCCTCCATCTTCCCCGTCTTGTAAACCTGCTGCTTCTCATTTCCCATGAGATCCGATGTGGTGGCCGCACTGCTGCCGCCCGCATCCTTCTTCAGGGTGAACAGGATTCGGTTGGACTGTACCTCCACCCGGTTGATCTTCTTCTGTTCCGTCCATTTCATAAAGGTGCTGTAGTCCACCTCTTTCAGCTTCGTTCCGTTGAAATACGGTACCGCAAACAGATCGATCAGCAGCAGCGCTACGATTATGATTATGTAGTACACAAGCATGGGCTTGCGCGGATTTCTGACCTCTTTCATTCCCAATCCTCCATGTGCCTGCCGGGCCCGGCCCGGCCATTCCCAAATGACTGCTACGTATATTATTTGACAATAATAACATAACGAAACAGGATAATCCCCAGAATCAGTCGTCTTTCACGGAAACTTCACAGGTTGCGCACGTTTCCCGGCGAAGTGAGTGGGACCTCCTGAGATGAACCATCATCCGGAAGTACGCGATAACCAGAACAGCCGAGGTCACCGCCCAGCTGATCGGATACACCGACAGCAGATTGCCCAGCGTCCTGAAATGCGGGAAAACCAGGAACACCCAGCTGATCCGGACACCGCAGATCCCGATGACGGATATAGCTGCCGGGATGACAGAATATCCGTATCCGCGCATAATCCCGCTCATGACTTCGATGAAGGCGTCCAGAATATATATCGTCAGAATGGCACGCACCCGGATCTGTCCGTACCGGATGACCGCCGGATCCTTCGAAAAAATCCCCAGCAGATCGGCGCTGAAGTGAACCATCAGGAAAGACACGATGACGGTCAGAATCATGATCTCCGTCATGGCGTCCCGGGTGACCCGCCGGCACCGGTCCAGATCGCCTGCTCCGTAGTTTTGTCCAATGAACGTCACCGCCGCCTGACCGAAGGCATTCAGCATGAAATACTCGAAAATCTCCAGATTGTACCCCGCAGAGGAACCGGCCATAATGTCTGCCCCCAGACTGTTGACCGCCGCCTGCACGATCGTGTTGGAGATGGAAAACACAATGCCCTGCACCCCCGCCGGCATCCCGATCTTCAGGATCCGTCCCATGACAGACCGGTAGATCCGAAGGCGGCGGATGTCCACGTGAATCCAGGTTTTGTCCCGCACCAGCAGCACCAGAAGCGTCATGGAGCTGAAAATATTGGAGATCACCGTGGCGATGGCGACACCGTCCACGCTGCGGTGAAGTCCCACGACAAAGACCAGGTTCAGCGCCACGTTCATCGAACCGGCCAGAATCAGAACGATGAGAGGGGTTCTGGTGTCTCCCCGGCTCCGGAAAATGGATGCCTCGAAATTATACAGCATGATGAACGGCATGCCGGCGAAATAGATCCGGAGATAAACCGCCGCCAGAGGCGCCACAGAACCCGGAACCGCCATGAGCTCCAGAATCGGGCGAACGAAAATGAAGCCGACGCTTCCGGTGATCACGCCGCCCAGCACCGCAATAACGATGGATGTGTGCACCGCCTCGGTGACCCTCTTCCGGTCATTCCGGCCGATACTCTGGGCAATGACCGCATTGGCGCCGATGGACAGACCCACAAAAAAATTGACCAGCAGGCTGATGATCGGCCCGTTACTGCCCACGGCCGCCATGGCGTGTTTCCCCACGAAGCGGCCGATGACGGCGATATCCGCCGAATTGAACAGCTGCTGCAGCATAGACCCCGCCGCCAGCGGGAGGGCAAACATCAGAAGCTTGTCCCACAGAGACCCGTGGAGCATATCCAGATCCCGGCGCTTCCTGTGATTCTCGGTTTTCAGATTCTTCTCGTTCATTCTCTTCGTTTTCCTCGATTCATTCCTCTGGAGAACAGAAAAAGCGGGGCTGCTGCCTCCGCATGAAATCATGCCTCGTGCAGCAGCTCCCGCTCGCATACGTTTCTGTGATGCGGTGCTGTTTCGATCTTTCGATTACTCGATGATCTCTGTTACAACGCCGGAACCTACTGTTCTGCCGCCTTCACGAATAGCGAATCTCAGACCTTCTTCGATCGCGATCGGTGTGATCAGAGATACTTCCATGATGACGTTGTCTCCCGGCATGCACATCTCTGTGCCTTCCGGCAGCTTCAGATCTCCTGTTACGTCTGTTGTTCTGAAGTAGAACTGCGGTCTGTATCCGTTGAAGAACGGTGTGTGACGGCCGCCTTCTTCCTTCTTCAGTACGTATACCTGGCCCTTGAAATGTGTGTGCGGGTGAATTGTTCCCGGAGCTGCCAGTACCTGACCTCTCTCGATCTCATCTCTCTGCACACCTCTCAGCAGCGCACCGACGTTGTCTCCTGTCTCTGCGAAGTCCAGTGTCTTTCTGAACATTTCCAGACCGGTTACAACTACCTTTCTCTTCTCGTCTGTCAGTCCGACCAGCTCAACCTCGTCGCCAACCTTCAGCATACCTCTCTCTACACGGCCTGTCGCTACTGTACCACGGCCTGTGATGGAGAAGATGTCCTCGATCGGCATCAGGAACGGCTTGTCGTTGTCTCTTTCCGGTTCCGGAATGTAGCTGTCTACTGCTTCCATCAGCTCAACAACTGCATCTCCCCACTTAGATGCCGGATCTTCCAGCGCCTTCAGTGCAGAACCTCTGATAATCGGTGTGTCATCACCCGGGAAGTCATACTCTGTCAGCAGCTCTCTGACTTCCATCTCTACCAGGTCCAGCAGCTCTTCGTCGTCTACCATGTCGCACTTGTTCAGGAAAACGATGATGTAAGGTACGCCTACCTGTCTCGCCAGCAGGATGTGCTCTCTCGTCTGCGGCATCGGTCCGTCTGTTGCAGCAACAACCAGGATTGCACCGTCCATCTGCGCAGCACCGGTGATCATGTTCTTAACGTAGTCAGCGTGCCCCGGGCAGTCTACGTGTGCGTAGTGTCTGTTCGGTGTTTCATACTCTACGTGAGCGGAGGAAATGGTGATACCTCTTTCCTTCTCTTCCGGAGCCTTATCGATCTGAT
>NZ_FNBF01000017.1 GCF_900102225.1 Eubacterium pyruvativorans | reverse complement strand
AGAAACCCCGCAAAGCACTGAATTTCAATGCCTTGCGGGGTTTCAAACGTTGGTACCGCCACCGGGACTCGAACCCGAGATTCAGCCGTGAGAGGAGCGAGCCGAACGGCTTGATTTCAAGGGTTACAGAGGATGGTAGCACAGGGGTACGCACAGGCGGTTTATTCCGCTACCCGTTTGCTCTGGTATACTTTCATCTTCTCTGCGGCATCGTCGATCTGGGAAGAATCGATGTGTGTATAAATATTCGCCGTGATCGAGATGTTGGCGTGCCCCATCAGTTTCTGGGCGGTCCGGATGTCCACGCCGGCACGGCACAGGTCTGAGCAGTATGTGTGCCGCAGGCAGTAGGGTGTCAGGTCGTCTGCGATCGGGTACGGCGGGATCAGCTGGTTCCGGTACACCCTGCATCCGGCCGTGATGTTCAGCTGCCTGAGGAAGGCCGTCCACCATCTCCGGCGGTTGCTGGTGGTGAGCTTGTGACCGGAAACCGTGAAAAGGTAGTCGAATGGTCCAGCATCCGGGATTCTGGAAATCAAATATTCGGGTATCGGCACGATGCGGTCCGCCGCCGCGGTCTTCGTGCCCCGGACGTGCAGCCGGTCGCCCTGGATATCCATTCCTTTCAGCTCCGCCGCTTCGGACGGGCGCAGGCCGCAGAGCAGCTGGAACAAAAAGTAGACCCAGCGCGGATCCGTGTCCGCGGTCTCGAGGATGTAGTGCCGTTCTTCCTCTGTGACAGCCCGGCGGTGACCGGTCGTGCCCTTCGGCACTGTCAGATGCTCTGACGGATCCTTGATGATGAGTTCGTTGGCTTCTGCCCGTGAGAAGACGAACCGCATCAGACCGCGTATCTTGCCGATGTAATCGGCGCTCATTCCCTCCATCGAGTTCAAAATCTTCTGAAGGTGCAACGGTTTCACATCCCGCACTCGCATATTTCCGATCGGCTCAATGATATACTTTTTCGCCCGGATCCACGTATTCTCCATGGCGATGTCGCTGAGATGTGGCGCCTTGTAAGTCTCGATGCATTCCTTCGTCCAATCGGACACCTTCGTGCTTCCGTTCAGAATAATTCTTCCTTCTTCCAGGTCCCGGCGCTTCAGTGTGGCCTTCTCGATCACTTCGGCCTCGGTGTCGCCATAGACGCTGTACCGGCTGCCGTCGAAGGTAAAGGTTTTTCTGTACTTGTATTTCTTCGGCATGGAAACACCTCCTTTACTTTGCATAGAAAAAGGACCGCCATTTCTGGCAGTCCTTTCTTATCTGGCGGATATTCTTCGCCGTCCACCGCGGACGATTCTTTTTTCATCCCCGCTTAGTGGAGGGGGATCTCCAATCAAACGATTACCAGCGCAATAAGTAGCGCAATCAGTAACGTTATATAAATAAATATGGCGGCTTTACTCTTCACTTCACGATGATTGATGAATAGAAGTATTGCACCAAGCATCAGTGTTATGGCGAAGCCAAGAGACAGGTTCAGATGAACAAGGCTGCTTCCCGTCGCCAGCCGTTTACTGGAAAAGTTCACCATAATCAGTGAAAAAATTGATACGAATATGCCCATCAAAGTAATGATATTAGCATAAATTCGATTTTCCTTTTCGTTTAAGTCCTCCTCCATATCTTTCATTTTCTTCATCCGCTTTTCGTATGCGGACTTATATTTCCCAAATCCTGAGTAATTCGTTTCGTTATTAAAGGACGCATCTGCGCGTTGACTGTAATCCTTTTCTGGCCGATCCTTGAGCTCTTCAAAGAAGATTTGAGCAATGGAATCGCCAGATTCGATTTCGATGGCGTACGAGGAGCAGTTGAAAACCCGCAGGATAATGCGGGTCTTATGCCCTGGGAAATAATGAGGGCCACTAACCAGAAGGCCCTGCCGGATCCGTGAATTTTTCTCTCCGATTCGGCCGAGAAGATCTACGGGCATCTGAATCACCTGGTTGGTGTTGACCATTGCCATTTCGCCGGGCTGTAGCGTGTAGTCATCAACTGTCTTGCCATCCCCCGCTATGATATTCTGTATAGTGAGATCGTGTGAGACGGGGCCAGTCATCTCCGGGTCATAACCGCTGACGAAAATTTCGCTGGCGCGTTCCTTGATATTCTTATCTACGTACAACATCGGTAAATCTCCTTCACTCCATGTAATTATAGCACTATGGAAAACCGAAATCCAACTGCACTGAAAATAAGACAAGGCTGCTTTCTATTGTTCAGTTGTCTAGGTACACCGCAGGGGCGGACTGCCCTGACTATCTAATTATCATATCCTAATAAATTGGAATACGGCATACTCCTTCGGAGTCTCCACGCCGGCGCCGCGGGCGGCATCCGCGAGAGATTTGTTATGTTCCTTCATCTCCTGCCGGATCGCCAGCCGCTTCTGGTTCTCCGACAGGTTATCGTAGTCATCGATCAGTTCCTGCTGGCGGGTCTTCACTGCGAAATAGGTCTGTCCCAGAGCGATGACCTCTTTCCGTGGGTCGCCATTCATGACGATCAGGTAGCAGGCATAGCGGGAAAGCTGATACTCGGTCACGCTTCGTTCTGCCCCGGACCCGATAGGGACCATTTCCGCGAGGTCACGAAAATGGTCGGAGACTATATTCCCGGCCTGGTTGCAAGATGCTATTGCTCGGTCAGAGAATAATATTCTGCTCGAATCTGTTCGAAATGATTAAAGAGAATTTTGACCATGTCAATCAGATTGTGTTGTTAGTTGTTTTGGAACCTTCGTTCGCACACCATCGATATGTTCGAATAAATCGTCTTTGATTGCCATTCGCATCGGGTCAAGAATGAAATCGACACCCTCTCTTCTTGCCTGTTTAGCAGCTGGAACGAAATCACTATCTCCAGATATAAGGATGATCCGGTCGACCTGCTTCTTGAATGCGAGAGAGGAAATATCGCAGGCGATTCTCATATCGACGCCCTTTTGACGTATCGAAAGAAAGAAGTCATTTTCAGTTAATTCATTAACCGAAATCCGGCCATCAAGGAGTTTTTTCGTGGAGTCAGGTTTTAGGTTGTAAACGGCCTGTTCTTCCGCAAGTCTCCCTAATCGAAGTGCGAATTTGCGCTGGTGTTTCAGTTCTTCGAAGAATTTCAACGCCCAAGTATAATCAGGTGTATTCTTCAAATTAACGGTGCGTTTTAAGAGTGGATGGAATACCCGTTTTGTGGACGGCGGGCAGTCATAGTAGAAAACACGATAGAGATATGAATTGTATTTTCGTTCTTCCACGATGTGTCTGCGACAATAATCTGAGAGTTCTTTGGCTCTTTTGTCCGGTGAGACATCTCCATAAAAGTGGAATGCCCTTTTTCTGTAAAAGGCCCCGTCAACAAGGATTGCTGTTCTTAGCATATGTTTCCTCCATAAAAAATATCCCAAGTTTCGTCACACCCCTTATGGTGGGGGGAGTACTCCTTGGGATACGCTTTCAATTTAACCGCACTAGCGGTATCTTTAATTTACCCTAAATAGGGCAGATTGTAAACCCTAGGAATATTTTTATTATATTATATTTTTCTATCCGTTAAGAAATATGAACTATAAGTTATTCTGAGAAATGCTTTCTGTTCGAATTAATTAAGTTTCAAAAACTTGCGACCAGGTTGCAACTAAATTTCTATAAGGTTGCAAGTTAGTTGATTTTTCTTCTCGAATAAATGGATTTTCAACAGGATAAAGCCACCATCACATCAGCCCGTACGCCTGCAGCGCATCCCGGAGGAACTGCTCGTCAACGTCCAGATAGTCGGCGATTACAAATAATTATGTACAGCTTTTATTAGTTGGTCACGAAATTGATAAATGTCATTTAATGAATCCAGTTCATATCGTGCGATTCTCTATCTATCAGTGCTGACCAGTGCGATCAGGTCAGACATCTGCACCCGGTCCATGTCGATCCCGCGTCTCTGCAGTGCCGTCCGTGACTGGAGGTACTTGCTGCTGATCTGGCCAGTGGAACAGTACATTGCGATCTCAAACTTCAGGCTGTGGACCCGGAAGCTGATCTGTGTCGTCGTGGCAGCATATCTCTTTGCCAGGGTGTGGAGGACAAGGTCTTCGCACCCCTGGCAGCGCTGGAAGGCAGACACATAGTCCGGGATGAAAATCCGGTAAGGCATTAGCAGCTCTGCCGCCGATTCGTTCGCCTCCCACTCGTAGAAGGCGTTCTGGCACTGGCTCGGATCATCGTAACAGGAAAGAGCAGTGTGGTGTTTTCCGATATGTCGGATGCAGTGTGTCATTTCATGAATTGCGACGAAGCCGTTCTCTGTTTCACCTCTTCGGCTGTTCAGGATGATAGCGCCGGCCCAGCCTTCCAGTGGGGCTGCCATGCCCCGGAGCCCAGGGGTCCGGAAAGGGGAGTATTCCACAAGATAGCCCAGAGACTGGGCGAAACAGATCGGATGTGTGAGAATATCATGGCCTGTAATATCGTGTTCCCGCCGGAAGCGGTCAATGTCATCGTATAATTCTTTCTTCGTCGTCATTTTCTGTTCTTCTTCAGGATATTGATCACGTCCCGGATATCATCCGGATCGATGCCGTTTGCCTGGGCTTCCTTCGCAAAGTTAAGGTACACGTCTTGAAGACCATACAAATTCTTATGTGGTTCTATATGAGGGTCTTCATCCCATAAATGATCATAAGCCTCTTTCGCTGCAGCAAGATCCCCGTTATTTGCCTCCACTAAAGCATCCCATTGAGCGCCGCAATATTCATCAAGTCGATGCTGCGGGTCATTTTCATAATCGTATTCTTCTTCATAAGGGTCGTCAGTCCACCCCATTAAATACGCCGGCGTTGTATCCAAAGCGTTTGCGAATGAAACCACCTTACTTTGTGGTATATCATTTACGCCGGCCTCAATTTTAGCGATGGTTGTTTTGCTTTTGTATCCTAGTCTTTCAGCTAAGTCGGATTGGGTAAGATGCTGAGCTAAACGGCGCTCTCTTATACGATCCCCAATTTCTGTCATAGTACAACCTGCTTTCTATCGAATGAAATATCAATATAAGTGTAGTTAAAGTATATCTTTCTGTAGATTAAAAATCAATTATTATTGAAAAAAAGAAAAATAATAGTTGACGCAAAATCACTAGGGTGATAACCTATCGGTGGATGATTTATAATCATCAATAAAAAGGAAGGAGGTGGAATAGTATGACGGACACGAATCTGCTTCGCAAATACATCGAAGAAAAAGGCTATAAACTCAAGTATGTTGCCGCATATTTAGGGCTTTCTGGGTATGGTCTTTCGTTGAAATTGAATAATGTCAACGAATTCAAGACATCTGAAATTAATAAGCTTTGCAAACTGCTTGGCATACAGTCTCTCCAGGATAAAGAAGCTATTTTTTTTAAGGAAAAAGATGATTAAAAATCATCTTGGGAAGGAGGAAAGCATGAACAACATCAAAACATTTACCAATGAAAAGTTTGGAAAGATCCGGACGACCGTGATTAATGGGGAACCGTGGTTTGTGGGAAAGGACATCACCGATAGGCTCGGGTACCGAAACGGTAGTCGAGATATCAAACGGCATTGTGCGGAATCCGATAGAAGAAAACTAATGATCTTCGACGGGAAGCAGAACAAGGGCTCCCTTGTCATCAACGAATCCGGCCTTTACAGCCTGGTGCTCTCCAGCAAGCTGCCGTCGGCGAAGGAGTTCAAGCACTGGGTGACGTCGGAGGTCCTGCCGGCCATCCGGAGAGACGGGGTGTACATGACCGATGAAAAGGCGTTCGAGGTTGTGCATAACCCGGACGGGCTGGCGGATCTGCTGCAACAGGCGGCGGAGCAGCTGAGGGAGAAGGATATCGAGATCGAAAGGATGCGGCCGAAGGAGATCTTCAGTGATGCCATCACCGCATCCAACACATCCATCCTGGTAGGCGATCTGGCGAAGATCCTGAAAGGGAATGGCGTGGATATCGGACAGAAGCGCCTGTTCAACTGGATGCGGGAGCACGGATATCTCATCAAAGGGCAGCGGTCCGACCGGAACATGCCGACGCAGCGTTCGATGGACATGGGTCTGTTCGAGATCAAGGAATCGTCCTACATTTCCGGAGACGGCGTGAACCACATCACGAAGACACCGAAAGTAACCGGAAAAGGTCAGAAGTACTTCGTCAACAAGTTCCTGGCCATGCAGGAAGCAGAAGAGGAGGAGATAGCGGAATGATCAGTAGGCCTGACAAACAAGCCAGAAAAGAAGGACTGAAGCCATCACCGCTATTCGAGGTGACTGTAGTACGAAGGAAGGAGGGCGTATGAGCAGGAAAAGTACACTGACGAATATGCTGCGGCAGGAGGCTGGCGCAGTCGTGATGACCCGTAGCCAGCTTGCCAGGGCGCTCGGTTATGAGGATCCGCACAGAATCGATAAATACATCCGACATCTCACGCCGGTAGTCGGAAAGAAGTACCTGATCTCAGAGCTGGCTGAAGAGATCATCAGAATAAGGAGGTAGAGGGCTATGTGTTGCGCACAGATTTAGAAAAGGAGGAAAGGAGGAATGCGAATTGAGAGCACAAAAAAGGCCCTGTCAGAGCCCGCAGGCTGCGGTGCCCCAATAAGGCCAAAAACCTATCACTATTATTGTACCACATGAGGTGATGAAAATGCTTAACAAAATACGACGCCTCGTAGTAAAAGCCATAACCTACCTTGCTGGGGCTGCTTTATTCTGCTGTTTGTGTGCAGATCCGGAGAGAAGCGATCCACTGGCAGTGGTAATGATCTTGCTTGTGTCGGGTGGGTGGCTACTGGTGGTCGCCTGGGGAAATGGCTGGCTGCTGGGGACTAAGGCCTGGCAGGAAAGAGAAAGTGAGGGACGCAATGACTTGTGTTGATTGCATCTACAAAAACACCTGCCCCGAGCGGTCAAGGAATTACTGCTGCACCAATTTCAAATTAAAGGAGAAAGATCATGGAAACCATAAACCTCGAAGAAATGTACCAGGAGAAACGAAACTACGTAGAACGTAATCTTTTATTCGCATTGATCCCGCTGGGCATGGATGTCGCATTCCTCGTGTATGACAGGGATGAAAAAACAAAATCCGAAGTGGTGATCATTCACTACTTTGGTGGACATGAGGACCGAATTAATGTGACTTGCAACTCGCTATCCGCTATCTGCATGGAGACGGTAAGACAAGTGATTACCCACGACGCTCGAGGATATATTCCCGAGAAATAATGGGCAACTGCTAAGGCTATCAATGGAATCAAATAAGCACAAAGGAGGTGCACCATGAAATTAATTATTGAAATGACTGCGGCTGAAGCGGATGAAGCCATGAGCCAGAATTTAATTCAAGCTCTGGTATACCCGTTTTCTTCCAGGGAAACGGTCCGGCAGCACACTGCTAAGAACACAGAAAAATCGGAGAGAGCACCGGAGTCGGCACCAGTAACTCAGGCCCTGGAGGACCCGGCGGTGCCGACGACAGAACAGTCACCCGCTCAGGCTGTGCCAACCTCGACGGTAACTTACACAGCAGCTGACCTGCAGAAAGCTGCTGTCAGTCTGATGGATCAGGGAAGGCAGGAGGATCTGCTTAACCTGCTGCAGCAGTTCGGGGTCCCGTCACTACCAGCCCTGCCACAGGAGCAGTACGGCAGATTCGCACTGGGGCTGAGAAAACTGGGGGCAAGGATATGAAAACAGTAGAGCATCAGGATAGAGCCCATGCCTTGCTGTCGGCCTCCGGGGCGCATAGATGGATGCACTGCACTCCATCGGCAAGGCTTGAAGCACAGTTTCCAGATTCATCATCAGAAGCTGCGAAGGAAGGCACACTGGCACATGAGATCGCCGAAGCTAAAACACTTAACTACTTCAACCCTGAGGAATACAACAAGGAATGGCTTAACAAACGCCTTGCTGAACTGAAGGTGGGGGAACTTTATTCACCGGAGATGGATGGTTTCACTGATGCGTACAGGGACTACTGCCGGGCGTCAGCTCTCGAGTGGGAGAATGCACCGCATGTAGGTGTGGAGCAGAAACTGGATCTTTCGACATTCGTCCCAGGAGGCTTTGGGACGGCCGACTGCATCATGATCGGCGACCAGAAACTAAGGGTTATCGATCTTAAGTATGGCAAAGGAGTTCCCGTGGAGGCAGAAGCAAATCCGCAGCTCATGCTCTATGCTCTGGGTGCATATGAGCACTACAAAATGCTCTACGACATCCAGGAGGTGGAAATCTCCATCTTCCAGCCAAGGATTGACAACACATCGAGCTGGAAAATGCACCTTAGCACCCTCCTTGACTTCGGAGGTGTTGTCAGGGAAAGGGCGGCGCTCGCCATCAAGGGCAAAGGAGATGCAACCCCTGGGAATTGGTGTCGCTTCTGCAGGGCAAGGGCTCAGTGCAGGGCAAGGGCGGAGAAAAACGTGGCGTTTGCCTTTAAGTCGCACGACTCCCCGGAGCTCATGACGCTTGATGAGATAGGCGGATACCTGGAAAGAGGCGAGGACGTGGCCAGATGGCTTAAGGACCTGCAGGAGTACGCTCTCAGTCAGTGCCTTGCAGGTCATGAGGTGGCCGGCTGGAAAGCCGTCGAGGGAAGAGGATCCAGAGACTGGACCGACCAGGAAAAGGCTTTCAGACGTCTCGAGGAGCATGGCATCGATGAGGCGATGCTCTACGAGAGGAAGCCACTCAGCCTGGCGCAGACTGAGAAACTCGTAGGAAAAAAAGACTTTGCTGACACCGTAGGCGACCTGGTAGTCAAGAAGCCTGGCAAGCCGACACTTGTACCCGAATCGGATAAGAGAACCGCAATAACTAACGTTACAACAGCCGCAGAGGCTTTTAAGAACTAATCAAGGAGGACTAATTATGTCAATCGGAGATATCACAAATGTTACAACTGGTGAAGTAAGACTCAGCTTCGTGCATCTTTTTAAGCCTTATGCCTTCCAGGCGGGGCAGGAAGAAAAGTACAGTACAACGGTCCTGCTCCCGAAGACAGATATATCTACCAAGCAGCGTATCGACGCCGCCATTAATGCCGCTAAGCAGAAAGGTGCGAACGGGAACTGGAACGGCGTGGTCCCGCCGGTGTGTGCAGATCCTATCTGGGATGGTGATGGAGTAAAGCAGGACGGAACGCCGTTCGGGCCTGAGTGCAAAGGACACTGGGTATTCACGGCAAGATCTTCCGAGAGCTATCCTCCGGAGGTCGTGGACAAGGTGGGGAATCCTATCATCAATCAAACCGATGTCTACAGCGGCTGCTATGCGCGGGTCAATGTCGAGTTTTACCCATACAACTTCAACGGTAAAAAGGGCGTCGGTTGCTCACTGGGCCCGGTCCAGAAACTGAGAGACGGAGAAGCCCTCGGCGGAGCCGCGCCGACAGCGGCTCAGGCCTTCGGAACTCCTGCGCCGAGCGTAGCAGTTGACCCTATCACAGGCCTTCCTGTTGGTAATACCCCGTTCTAAGGCGGTGCGCCATGAAGCATTTAAGTATCGACATAGAAACCTACAGCAGTGTTGACATTGGGAAGGCTGGCGCATACAGATATGCGGAGGGCGAGGACTTTGAAGTCCTCCTCTTCGCATATAAGATGGATGACGCACCAACGGAAGTCATTGACCTCGCATCCGGTGAGGCTGTGCCGGATGCGATAGTACAGGCACTCAGGGATCCGGAGGTTATCAAGCACGCATATAATGCGGCGTTTGAGTGGTGGTGCCTTAACCACGCCGGCTATGACACACCTATAGACCAGTGGCAGTGCACCATGATCCATGGCATGTACTGCGGGTATCCAGCAGGTTTGGAAGCAATCGGCGAAGCGTTAGGTCTGCCGGAGGACAAGAAGAAACTTGCTACGGGTAAGGCACTGATCAGATATTTCTGCGTCCCTTGCAAAGCCACGAAGTCGAACGGGGGCCGTACGAGGAACCTCCCTATGCATGATCCAGAAAAGTGGCAACTCTTCATCACCTACAACCGGCAGGACGTAGAGACGGAGTATGCAATCTCTCAGAGGCTTGATGACTGGCCTGTACCGGATCAGATCTGGACACAGTGGAGGCATGATATCGAACTCAATGCCCGTGGAGTAGCGGTTGACAAAGATCTCATCTCTGGCGCGCTTTACCTGAGCTCAAGAAGAACAGCTGAGCTGATGGGAAGAGCGAGGGAGATAACAGGGCTGGATAATCCTAATTCCAATGCACAAGCCCTTCGTTGGATGCAGGAGCGGGGTATTGGGATCAATAACATGCAGAAGGCCACAGTCAGTGATCTTCTGGAAAAGGATCTCCCTGGGGATGTCAGGGAGTTACTGGAGATAAAGCAGCAGCTCGGCAAGACATCGGTTTCGAAGTACGAGGCAATGGACAGAGCTGTCTGCGATGATGGGAGAATCCGCGGTCTGCTGCAGTTCTACGGAGCGAACCGATCCGGAAGATGGGCCGGAAGGCTGGTGCAGGTACAGAATCTGCCGCGAAACTATCTGCCTACACTTGACAGCGCAAGGGAAATGGTGAAGAAGCGGAATTATACCTGCATACAGGCCATCTATGGAAATATCCCTGATACGCTCTCACAGCTGATCCGGACGGCCTTTGTGCCGGCTCCGGGGAATAAGTTTATTGTGTCTGACTTTTCCGCAATCGAGGCGAGAGTGATCGCTTGGTTGGCGGGAGAGGATTGGGTGCTGGACGTATTCAAAGAAGGTGGTGATATCTACTGCGCTACAGCCAGTCAAATGTTCGGCGTCCCCGTCGAAAAACATGGAGTCAATGGGGATCTTAGGCAGAAGGGTAAGGTGGCAACGCTGGCCCTCGGATACCAGGGAGGCCCGCAGGCTCTCATCTCGATGGGCGCCTTAAAAATGGGCATCACGGAAGATGAGTTGCCGGGGATTGTAGACAAATGGCGCACAGCTAACCCGAACATCGTCAGCCTCTGGGGCCGGGTTGACAAGCTGGTGAAGCACACAGTAGAGACCGCACAGCCCACCTATCTCGGACGTGTTACCTTCCGGCTTGAAGGTGCCGCGAACGATCAGAGGGCGCTCACGATAGAGCTGCCTTCCGGAAGGAAGCTTTTCTATCAGGCACCGTATCTCGGAAAGAATCGTTTCGGGCATGATGCGCTCCATTACAAAGGAGTTAACCAGACAACGCGCAAGTGGGAAGACCACGAAACTTACGGTGGGAAGCTCACGGAGAACATCGTGCAGGCCATTGCAAGGGACTGCCTGGCGGTTACTCTTGAGAGAGTCATTGCGGCCGGGTATAAGCCGGTAATGCATATCCATGACGAGATCGTCATAGACGCTGCGCAGGATCAACATCTGGACGACGTGAATGCGATATTCTCTCAGCCGATTGACTGGGCACCGGGACTCCCGCTTAAGGGTGACGGCTTCGAAGCGGAGTATTACAAGAAGGATTAAGTTATGCTAAATGACAGACAGCTTACAATTACAACCGCCAGCAGCCGCAGATCCGTCAATTGGGAGCGCTCTACCATCATGTGGTCTGAACTCTGTGAACGCCTCAAGACGCCAGTGAGATCCACGGAGACATTGCAGGAGTACCTGGGCTATAAAAAGGCACGGCAGGATGATCTGAAGGATGTGGGAGGCTTCGTGGGTGGAAGTCTCTCTGGCCGCCGGAGGAAAGCCGATGCGGTGACGGGAAGAGACCTCGTCACCATCGACCTCGACACAATACCTCGCGCCGGAACGACCGACATCCTGAAGCGTGTCGGATCTCTCGGATGCGCTGCAGCTGTCTACAGCACGCGCAAGCATTCCGAATATGCGCCGAGACTCAGAATTGTTCTGCCGCTTAACAGGACGGTCACACCGGACGAGTATGAACCGATCGCCCGCAAACTGGCGGAGATGATCGGCATAGAATTCGCCGATCCGACTACCTTTGAGGCTGTTCGGCTTATGTACTGGCCGTCCTGCTCATCTGACAGTGAATATGTCTATGAGATCTATGACAACCCATTCTGCGATGCTGACGGCATCCTGGGACTATATGACGACTGGACTAATATTGCTTCCTGGCCGCAGGTTCCGGGCGCTGAGGCGCTGCAAAAAAAACGTTTGGCGAAGCAGGAGGACCCGCTGACCAAGAAAGGCCTTGTGGGAGCCTTCTGCCGGACCTACTCGATCACAGAAGCAATGGAAGCATTTATCCCCGGGATCTACGAAGCAACAACCTCTCGGGGAAGGTACACCTATTCCGGAGGATCCACCGCTGGAGGAGCTATTGTCTACGACAATGATCTCTTCCTATACTCTCATCACGCAACGGATCCGTGCAGCGGGCAATTGGTTAACGCTTTCGACATGGTCAGACTGCACAAGTTCGGAGACAGAGACGACACGGCAAGGGAAGGTACTCCGGTTAGTCGTATGCCATCTTTTTTAGCCATGAAAGAGCTTGCGGCAACTGATAAAAGTGTAACTGACCTTTTAGCCAAAGAGCGCATTGAAGAGGCTAATAAGGCCTTTTTAGAGGACATCCCACAGGAGGTATCGAAGGAAGAGTTATCCTGGGTATCCAAGTTAGCAGTAGACGGCAACGGCGCCATAAAAAAGACCATAAACAACGCCGTTCTGGTGCTGGAAAATGACCCGCTCATAAAGGGCAGGATCGCCGTCGATGATTTCGCCAACCAAGGCGTGGCTACTGGTCCGCTCCCATGGAATCCATGCGAGAGCCAGCGCCCATGGAGTGATGAGGACGACGCCAATTATGCTAACTACATGGAATCCTACTATGGGATAAAAGGCCGTGACCTGCTGAGCCAGGCGCTCACGATTGTTTCGGGCAGACATCGTTTCAACCACGTGAGGGACTATCTGCGTGGACTCAAATGGGACGGAAAGAAACGACTCGAATTGCTTCTCGTCGACTATCTCGGTGCGGAAGACAATCCATACACACGGGCGGTCATGCGGAAGTCACTTTGTGCGGCAGTAACCCGGGCGATGGAAGACTACGTCAAGTACGATTATATGCCGATCCTCACCGGGCCGCAGGGCATTGGTAAGAGTACCTTCCTCAGGATTCTCGGCAAAGATTGGTTCAGCGATTCCCTGACCACCTTTGAGGGGAAAGACGCGGCTGAAATGATACAAGGCGTCTGGATCAACGAGATCGGGGAGTTGACTGCGATGAATAAGCAGGAAACGTCAGCAGTCAAGCAGTTCCTGTCGAAGGTTGATGATATCTATAGGGCACCATACGGACGGAGGACTGCAAGATATCCCCGGCGATGCGTTTTCTTCGGGACATCTAATGAGTCAGAATTCCTGCGGGATATGACCGGAAACCGGCGTTTTTGGCCGGTCGATGTGGCAGTCAATGATCCGGTAAAGAATGTCTGGAATGATCTTCCGCAGGAGGTCGACCAGATATGGGCGGAGGCATACTTCTATTATGCGATGGGCGAAGCCCTGTATCTCCCCAAGGATATCGAGGCAATGGCTGAGTGCGCACAGAATGATCACAGCGAGGGCGGTGTACTCTTGGGCATTGTTCAGCAGTATGTGGATACCCCCGTGCCGGAGAACTGGCAGCAGATGGATATCCAGCAGCGGAGACTTTTCATGCACGGGAATATGCCTGTAGATGGGCCGCTTGTGCCTATGGACCGCATCTGCATAGCGGAGATCTGGACTGTAGCGCTTGGTGGTGATCTTAAGTATATAAAGCCGCAAAACAGGAATGAAATCAGTGCTGCTTTAAAGCAGCTTCCGGGCTGGGAACGAACGAATTCTACGATGCGATGCGGCCCCTTTGGGGTTCAAAAAGGGTACCAGAGGAAAGCCTGAATGTGGTTTACAAAAGTGTAAACCGCAAAAAAACCGGTTTACAACAGGTGTAAACCGCAAAAAATCGGTTTACATATTCGGTTTACACCGCAAAACGTTGAAAAATCAATAGGTATAGTAATTATGTAAACTGTAAACCAATACTATATAGAGTAAAAAAAATAAGAAAAAATAAGGCCCATATACGTCTTAAATCCTTAATGCGCCTTAATTTATAACTCTATACGCGTGCGCGAGGTTTGCGGTTTACTTTGGAGGGTGCACATGAAAGAACGAGATATAGAAAAAGTCCTTGTGGACGAGGTCAGGAAGGCCGGAGGCAGGGCCTATAAATTCACATCACCAGGCAACGACGGCGTGCCGGATCGGATAGTGCTTTTACCGAGTGGGCTGGTCATCTTCGTGGAACTTAAGACCGAGGTCGGCCGACTTACCCGGCTGCAACGGATCCAGTGCGAGCGGATCAGAGATCTCGGCCAGAAGGTCAGAGTACTGCACGGGCTGGATGAGGTAGCGGACTTCTTCCAGGAATTTGAGCTGACCGATGCCTCCGAAAGAATCCGCAAGCGAGCCGATAAGGCGGAGAGGAGGTGATGAGGTCTTGGAGTTTAAGCCTCATGAGTACCAGCGTTATTGCATCAGTCGGATAGTGGATACCCCGAAGCTGGGTCTCTTCCTGGATATGGGCTTGGGCAAAACAGCCATAGTTCTCTCCGCTGTGAAGGAACTCAAGTACGAGCGGTTCGCCGTCCGGAAGGTCCTTGTCATCGCACCGAAGAAGGTGGCCGAAGGTACCTGGACGAAGGAGAAGGATAAATGGGATCACACGAAGTGCCTGAGGATCTCGAGGGTACTCGGAAGCGAAAAAAAACGCATTATGGCCCTTCTGGAGACAGCCGATGTTTATATCATCAACCGGGAGAACACGGTGTGGCTGGTAGATTTTTTCAAGAATGACTGGCCGTTTGACATGGTGGTCATAGACGAGTCATCGAGTTTTAAGAGCCACAGGGCGAAGCGGTTCAGGGCGCTGTCTGCAGAGCTTCCGCATATCAAGCGGCTGGTGGAACTGACCGGAACGCCATCGCCGAATGGCCTTGCGGATCTTTGGTCACAGATTTACCTGCTGGATGGGGGGAAACGTCTGGGGGAGAGATACTCCGGCTTCCGTGAGAGGTATTTTGACGCTGGGCCGAGGCATAATGGCGTGGTCTATAAGTACACGGCAAAAGACGGCGCAGAACCTGCGATCCTGTCGGCCATTTCCGACATCTGTGTCAGCATGAAGGCGGATGACTACCTGCAGCTTCCTGATATCGTCATGGACGAGATTCCGGTGGTGCTTGATCCTAAGGGGGCGAAAGCCTATCAGGAGATGGAGCGGGATATGGTGCTGCAGATGCCGGAAGATGATGAGGACATTAGCGTCACCTCTGCGGCGGCACTGTCCAATAAGCTTCTGCAGCTTGCGAACGGAGCTATCTACGACGACGGCCATGAGATTCATGAGATCCACCGGTGCAAGATCGAGGCGCTTATGGAGCTGATCGAGAGTCTGCAGGGGAAGAGTGTGCTGCTGTTTTATAATTACCAGCACGACAGGACGAGGATCCTGAAAGAGTTGGCGAAGACTGACTTGAGAGTCAGGGAGCTGAAGACCACGCAGGATGAGGACGACTGGAATGCTGGTGAGATCGATATATTGCTTACACATCCGGCGTCCAGTGCCTACGGACTGAACCTGCAGCAGGGAGGGAATCATGTCATCTGGTTTGGCCTAAGCTGGAACTACGAGCTGTACACGCAGGCGAATAAGAGACTTCACCGGCAAGGCCAGAAGGAGAAGGTGATCATCCACCACTTGGTGTGTGAAGGAACGCGGGACGAAGACGTGATGGAAGCACTACAGCGGAAGGATGATGTGCAGCGGTATGTGATGGAAAGCCTCAAGGCACGGATAAAGAAAATCAGGGAGAGGAGCATTGGTTAACATCATGCCGACGTGAGGCCAATGCAAGAATATACGCATTTAATGTGTTAGGCGTGAAGGGAGGAAACATGAAAAGAGAAGATCTGCGAGACGGAGACGAGGTGTTCGTGCGTTGCACTTACTACAGCAAGGACAATACGGCTTTTAAGTCGGGGCGTATCATTAGGCTGCGGCATGGCGGGCGGATCATCGTGGACGCCACAGCGGAGGAATGCTATCTTGGAGAATCGCACTGTGACGGAAACAGCGGAAGAAAGAACGATTAAAACAGACTTATGCACAGGAGGATCACATGGAGGATCACATGGAGGATAGAGTAAATCATCCGGCGCATTATACGCTGCCGGGGTTGGGGGTTGAGAGTATTGACGTTATTAAGGCCGTGCTGGGTCCGGAAGGCTTCCGGAAATTCTGCCGAGGTTGCGCGCTGAAGTATCTGATCCGGGCAGACAAAAAAGGCGGAGCCGAGGATCTCCAGAAGGCGAGGGTCTATATCACCTGGGAGATCGAGACGGCTGGAGAAAAAGAAAAATCGAAAGATGCTGTGAACGAACCGAAACCTACATGGGATGCTGGAAAAGCCATCGCACTCTGGAATGCAGGGTGGATCGTTGATGCAATCCTGGATGAACTCCGATTGGACGGCAAGGCTCCGACGAAGGCGCAGTTCGTGGCATATATGGTGCAGCACCCGGAGAAATTCCAGGAGCGGAGGTAACAGATGCACAAGATTGCGCCGTGCAAGGGGTGCACATGGTGGCTGGGGAAACGGATCAGTCCCAACTGCCACGACACATGCCAAAGATTTTTGGATTGGCAGATGACGGTTCGAAAGGATCGAAGGCACCGGGAAGAAATTGACGAATACATTTCCGACGAAATCCGGAAAAAGATCCGACACCGGAATTTGAGAGGAGGGGCGAAGTGAATGAGGAAGAACTCAGGAAGATCCCAGGACTAGGGAGGGACATCCTGCGAAAGATTGAGCGCTTGTCTTACCTGAAGGCCAAGGCGGAAACCATCCCGGCGGTTGTCCCGAAGGAACGTGTGCAGTGTTCCCCGGTCGACCGGGGAAACCTTGCCGCCGACCTTGCGATTGACCTAAGTCGGGGAATTGCAAAGGAGCAGGAGACGCTTAGAGAGCTACAGAGTAGGGCAGAGGAGATATTCCAAGGGTCGTCCTCCTTGGACTTTGATGAGCAGCAGCTACTAAAGCTACGGTACCTGTACTGCATGAACTGGGAGGAGGTATCCGGGTATATGTACATGACTAACAGAGGCGTTAGAAAAATGCATGCGAGAGCACTTCAGAAAATTTTCCACGCACACGAAAAGTGTTCCTCATAGTTCCACCTGTTTCTGTGTTACTATGTATACTGGAAAATGCGAGAGACGGTGAGGGAAGTCTTTCGCACGATCTCCTCCTTCCAAACAGATAGCCAGCAGTATAGCGGGAGACTGACGCAACGTAATGCGTCAGTCTCCCGTTGTCGTTGATGGTTAGATACTTAGGGGCTCCATTTTACCTGGAGCCCTTTTGTTATACCCCGGCCGCCCCGATCAACGATACAGGGTACGTGGGTGATTAAAGGCGTGCATGCGAGCGGCCGGAAATAATTAGATAAGCAGTGGTGAGGTAATGGCGAATGAGAAAAACTTAATACCCTTCACATCTGACCAGAGCCGAGAAAAAGCCGTGAAGAACGGCAGGAAGGGCGGAATAGCTTCAGGGAAAGCAAGAAGACGTGCAAAGTCGATCCAGGAGATGACGAGGCTTGTGCTGCAGCAACCGCTTAGCAGTGAGGGGAAACTGAGGGTCAAGAACGGAGATCTGGATCTATCGGACATCGACGAAGATGATGTCGTCGGGCTGCTGAGCGTGGTTGTAGGATTATTTTCTGCCGCTTCTGAAGGCAGCAGTCAGGCAGCGGAGACACTCCGAAAATGGTATGACGGTAACCGGGTGCGGAAGAAGGAACGCCTTGAACAGGAAAAGATGGAAGCAGAAATTGATGCACTGAAAGCAAAAATAAGAGCCCTTGAAGGCACAGAGGATGACACCTCAGATGACGGCTTCCTGGAGGCTCTTAGAGGCTCCACAGAGGATGACTGGAAGGATGATGACGATGACCCTCCGGCATAATTCGACTTTTCGGTTTCGATCCTTTTCCCGGCGGCAGCGTATGGTCCTGAACTGGTGGATGGCCGATCGGTACAAGGAGCAGAACGGGATCATAGCGGACGGAGCGATCAGGTCGGGAAAGACGGTATGCATGTCGTTATCCTTCGTCATGTGGGCGATGGAGCAGTTCGACAATGCAAATTTTGCCTTGTGCGGAAAGACGATCGGATCGCTCCGGCGGAACGTGCTAATGATCCTAAAGCTCATGCTCCGGGGAAGGGGGTATCTTGTTGAGGATCACAGGGCTGACAATCTGCTTACAATAAAACGCAGTGGTAAGCAGAATTATTTCTACCTCTTCGGCGGAAAGGATGAACGCTCGCAGGATCTGATCCAGGGCATAACATTGGCGGGGGCTTTCTTTGACGAGGTCGCTCTGATGCCGGAGTCTTTTGTCAACCAGGCTACAGCGAGGTGCTCCGTGGAAGGGTCGAAGTGGTGGTTCAACTGCAACCCCTCGGGGCCGCATCATTTTTTTAAGCAGAACTGGATCGATCAGCGGAGACAGAAGCACCTAATCTACCTGCATTTCACGATGGATGACAATTTGTCGTTGTCGGAAGAGATTAAGAATCGGTACCGGGGTATGTATTCTGGCGTCTTCTACAAGCGTTACATTCTCGGCATGTGGGTGGCTGCAGAAGGATTGATCTACGACATGTTCGATGAGGCACGGCATGTTGTGCCGGCCAAATATGCTACACCGCAGGGGACGATGCACGTATCTTGCGACTATGGTACCCAGAACCCGACTGTGTTCTTGCTGTGGGCTAAGGTCGATGGCAAGTGGATGGCCATTCGGGAATATTATTATGACGGTCGGAACAACAAGAGGCAGAAGACAGATAGCGAATATGCGGAGGATCTGAGCACCTGGCTCGGAGGCATTGCACCTGTGAGCATCGTAGTCGACCCGTCCGCTGCCTCTTTTATAACGGAGCTAAGAAAGCACGGGTATGCAGTGAAGAAAGCACGGAACGACGTGCTGGACGGCATCCGGTATGTGGCTACGCTGCTGAATGAAGACGAGATCGCGTTCTCTGACAGCTGCACGAATCTGATCCGGGAGTTCCGCTCTTATGTGTGGGACGAGAAAGCGGTCGAGCGTGGGGAGGATAAGCCGATCAAGCAGTTCGACCATGCGATGGATGCAATGAGATATTTCTGCTATACGATCATCCGGAAGAGCTCCGGATCAGTATCTGTTTTGAAATAGGAGACAGCAATGGAACTTAGTGTAATGAAAAGTGTCATACAGCGCTATGAACCTTTCCAGGCGGAATTCATCCGCAGGGCGCAGGTCTGTGAGCGCTACTATCTGAATGATACAGACATCATGCACAAAGCAAAGAATGATGATGGGAAAGACGGAGAAGAGTCTCCGCTCCGTAATGCGGACAACAGGATCCCGCGGAATTTCCACGGCCTGCTGGTGAATCAGAAGGCGGCATACGCTTTCACGACCCCTCCAGCATTCGATGTCGGCAATCAGTCGCAGAACAGGCTGATCGCGGACACACTGGGCGACCGGTACGCGAAGAACTGCATGGATCTCTGTATCAACGCGGCTAATACAAGCGTCGGCTGGGTGCACTACTGGATCAGTCCGGAAGAGGGCTTCAATTGGGCGGTCGTTGATTCGAAGCAGGTCTATCCGATCTTCAATGGCGACCTGGATGAGAAGCTGCTGGCAGTGCTTCGTGTCTATAAGCTGTTGGATGAGAATGACGGACAGACTTATGTCGTCTATGAGTACTGGACAGACACTGAATGCCAGGCATTCCGCAGGAGAGCGGCAGACACCGTGGACGAAGGCCTTATGATGTATGACATGTTCGCGGATCCGATGACTGGAGACCCGACAGATGAGTACCAGCACGGGCTCGGAGCTGTGCCGTTCATCCCGTTCTTCAATAACAACACGCATACGGATGACCTGGCTAATACCAAGGACTTGATAGACGTTTACGACAAAGTGTATTCCGGGTTCATCAATGACCTTGACGACATTCAGGAGCTTATTTTCGTGCTCTCAGGGTACGGTGGAACAGACCTTGCTGGATTCCTTAGTGATTTGAAAAAGTATAAGACGATCAAACTGGATGACACGGAAGGCTCTCCGGGGGTATCGACGATCTCGATCGAGATCCCGATCGAAGCACGCAGCTCTGTACTGGATGCCACCAGAAAGGCGATCTTTGAGCAGGGACTCGGCTTTGATCCTCGTCCGGAGACGTTCGGCAACCAGTCAGGCGTGGCTCTGAAATTCATGTACGCTTTGCTGGAGATGAAGGTCGGATTCATGCAGACAGAGTTCATGATCGGCTTCAATATGCTGGTACGCGCTATCCTTGCAGCGCATGATCAGAGTGCTGGGGCTATCCATCAGACATGGCGGCGCACTGCTATCCAGAATGACCAGGAGACCGCGGCGATCTGCAAGGAATCTGTCGGAGTGATCAGCACGCGCACAATCGTGGCCAACCATCCATTCGTTACAGACGCGGAAGCAGAACTGAAGCAGATGGAGAAGGAAAAGCAGGAAGCCATGGATCAGTATGCGGAGGCGTTCCCTCAGAACAATAATCCGGTAAAGGATGATGGCGATGACGACGAAGAAGGCGAAGAATAGAAGCGCAGACTACTGGAAGAAGCGGTCCATCGAGTTGGAAAATGCGTCTCACCAGCGCGCTGTGAGCACTTATAAAGAGATCGAAAAAGCCTTTCAGTCCGCACAGGCGGACCTGGAAGAGAGCATCAGCAAGTGGATCGTGCGTATCGCCCGGAACAACGAGATCTCTATTACCGATGCTAAGCGGCTGCTCGACGCTGATGAGCTTGAGGAATTCCACTGGACGGTAGAGGAGTACATCAAGCGCGGCGAAGAAAACGCCGTAACGCAGCAGTGGATAAAGCAGCTGGAAAACGCATCGGCGAAGGTGCACATCCAGAGGCTGGAGGCATTGAAGATTGATACGCAGAACGCGCTGGAGAACGCCTATGCGATCTATAACTCCTCTGTGGACGATATGGCCCGCAAGGTGTACGAAGACGGCTATTATAAGACAGCCTACATGCTGGAAAAGGGGACCGGCCTCGGCAGGAAGATTTCTACGATTGACCAGCGTAAACTGAGCAACGTGATCGTGAAACCCTGGGCCGTGGATGGAAAGAATTTCTCCACGCGGATCTGGGAAGATAAGTCCCGGACGATCAACGGGCTGCATCAGGCGCTCACGCAGGCGGCGATCAAAGGCGGAAAACCGGACGACGCCATCAAGGCGCTGACGCCGCTTGTCAGAGATACCGTAAAGAAAAAGAAATTTGCAGCAGGCCGTTTGGTTCAGACCGAACAGGCCTATTTTCATGCACGCTCTTCGCTGGACTGCTTCAGCGAACTGGGCGTCGATAAATTGGAATTCATCGCCACACTGGATAGCAGGACCTCTGAGATATGTCAGAGCATGGACGGTGTGGTGTTTGCGGCGAAAGATGCAGAGATCGGCGTAAACGTGCCGCCGCTCCATCCGAACTGCAGATCCGTCACGGCTCCATACTTTGAAGACGATGCGGGCCAGGGCATGCGTGCCGCGCGTGATCCGGAGACAGGGAAGACCTACTATGTGCCGGACAACATAGCCTATAAGCAGTGGCGAGGGGAATACGTTGGCGAACCAGAAGATCCTCTTATTGCTAAATATGGGGAAACAAGAGAAATCTTAGGAGAAAATACTCCGAGTATTGAAGAGTATCGTAGGATTCAATATAATAAAAATAGAAAGTCAAGCTTCGATTCGTACAAGCGAATGATAAGGAGCGGAGAGCTCACGCCATTGGCAACATTTGAATTATTTGAGAAAACCGAGAAGCAACTTCGAAAAGAATTGAAGAATCTAACGACATCAAATGGCATCGCAATAACTGGATATTCCAAACATTGCGTGGCGAGAGTAGTAGGATCAGTTGAACAACGGAGAAACGGCGTAGAAGTATCAGATCTGGTTGAGGCATTAAAATCTAAAGAATCGAAAATAGGAAAAGTGAAGACGCGAAAAGACGGTAATAAAAGCCAGAGATTTATATCGCATTCGGCGATGGTCACTGTCAATCCGGATACTGGGATTGTTATTCAGGTGAACCCGTATAGGAGAAGGAAATGATAAAAGCTTCGGATAAGCAGAAAACTATGGTGTCCAAGTACTTAGGAACCGAATACCAGGACATAGATACTCTGCTTGAGGATTTGGATGAAAAAATAACAGAAATTGGGTTTGACGAAAATTTTGAATTCCTCAATGAGACAGGAATCCAGCTGCAAACTCTGTTCGATCAGTTACTAATGCAGAATTCTTAGTGGGGAGCAGATATGGCTAAAGATGATATGTTCGTCATTATGTATAAGATTCTTGCCTACTTGTACGAATGTATGAAACGGGGGAAGAAGGCAAACCCTGAGAACATTTCGTGGGATAGCGAGATGTTTTCCATTCCAGAAGAGTATTGGAAGAAGATCTTGGTAGAACTCATTGAAAACGGATATATCAAAGACGTCTATGTCGTTAATTCGATCGGATCGCGTAGCGGAATCAAATTCGGAACGGATCCAAGCGTCACGATGGCTGGCGTCCAGTTCTTAGAAGAGAATTCCATGATGGCGAAAGCGAAAAGCGTACTCGGCTCATCGTTCCAGACGGTTCTCTCCAGGCTGATTGGTCTGCTGTAAATTGCATATCGTTTATAAACCGGCCTTCGGGTCGGTTTTTTAGTGCTGCCAGCATTGCACGCTGGTGGCACTTTTTATTGCCTCGGGCACGGCGAATAAACTGCCTGACGTTAAGCCCATGACAAGGCTGATAAAACAGTCATGCGCAATCCGCGCGATTAAAACGGAGGTATGAATATGAAACTGGAACAGCTACTCGGCGAAGACCTGTATAAGCAGGTAGCCGCCAAGATCGACGAGGTCAACAAGGACAAGGAACCCGTCGACAAAGTGAGGTTCGTTGATCTCTCTGAAGGCGCGTATGTGTCGAAAGACAAATACCAGCGGCTGGAGTCTGAGAAGACTACATTGCAGGAGCAGTACGACGCACAGGCGACCACGCTGAAAGACCTGAAGAAGAACAACGCAGAGAACGAAGAACTGCAGCAGCAGATCAGCAAGCTCAATGACGACCTGAAAGCCTCGCAGAAGAAAGGACTGGACCTCCAGAGGGAGTACAGCCTTAAGGAGGCGATTTCAAAGGAAGGATGCGTTGATCCGGACTATCTGATCTATAAAGCTGGCGGTCTTGATGGATTCACGTTCGATAAAGATGGGAACCCGGTAGGCGTCAGCGAAATGATCGGAAAGTACAAAGAAGACAAGAGCATGGCTCATCTGTTTGCGAAGGCGGCAGACCCTTACAAGCCGCAGGGCGGCGATGGGGCGAGTGCGGTCAATCCGTTCGCAAAAGAGACATTCAACCTCACGAAACAGTCAGAGCTGTTCCGCGACAACCCGGAGCAGGCTCGAGCACTTGCGGCCGATGCCGGGGTAAAGCTTTAAGGAGGTAAAACACAATGGCAGGAACTACACTTGCTGAAATCATCCAGCCTGAGATCTGGGTGCCTTATGTAATTAGACTGACAGCGGAAAAGTCCGCACTGGTTAGAAGCGGGATCATCCAGAACGATACGCAGTTCGACAGCCTGGCTTCCCAGGCGGGTCCGGTCGTCAATATGCCGTTCTGGTCGGATCTGTCCGGCGAGTCCGAAGCAGTCAAAGAAGGAAAGGACCTGACAGCAGACGGAATCAAAGCGAAGAAGGATGTCGCGGCCATCATCAGAAGAGCGAAGATGTGGAGCTCCACTGACCTGGCTGCAGCGATGTCCGGTTCTGATCCGTCCGCGGCTATCGCCTCCCTCGTTGCTGACTTCTGGGCGAGAGACATGCAGCATGAACTGATTGCATTGCTTAATGGTATCTTCGGCACATCCGAAACTGTTACAACGGCTCCGGGTGCAGAGAACCAGCTGGATATTTCCGGCGGCACAGGCAATGCAGCGAAATTCTCCGCTTCTGCGTTTATCGATGCTGAGCAGCTGCTGGGCGATAATAAGACCACTCTGTCGGCAGTCGTAATGCACTCCGCTACAGAAGCTGCACTGAAGAAGCAGAACCTGATCGAGACGATTCAGCCGTCCAACGACGTCGGCTTCGGCGTTTACCAGGGCAAGAGAGTCATTGTTGATGATGGCTGCCCGGTAGACACAAGCAAGGGAGTTTACACGACGTACCTGTTCGGATCCGGCGCAGTTGCACTGGGCAATGGTTCCCCGGTCGGCTTCGTTCCGGCAGAAACGGACAGAGACAAGAAGAAGGGCTCCGGCGTTGACTTCCTGATCAACAGAAAGCAGTACATCATGCACGTCCGCGGCATGGCGTTCCAGAACGTGAATACAGAGTCCGAAGGTCCGACGAGAGTTCAGCTGGCAGACCCGGCTAACTACAAGGCCGTGTATGACCATAAGCTGATCAGAGTCGTATCTTTCAAGCATAAGCTGTAAGGAGGCACTATGGCCGAACTGGAAGATGTGAAAACTCTACTCGGGATTACCGATGACACAAAAGATGATCTGATCCAGTTTGCCCTTTATGACGCAGCGGAGATCATCCGGAGCTATTGCAACATTAGCGTTGTCCCGGATGATCTCGATAGTACGTTGATCCGTATGGCGATTGAGATTTTTCGGAGTGAACAGATCGGCACAGAAAAGCCCACTGGATCGGTGATGTCTATTCACGAGGGGGACACGCAGATCACTTATGGCGCCCAGTATGACGCTGCATACAAGGAATCTCTGCTAAAGAACCATGCAAAAATCCTAAATCGCTTTCGAAGGGTGGTGTTTCGATGAGTGGATCCGACGCTCTCATGATGCTTTGGGCGGACAGAATGACGGTAAGCGTCATGGAATCGTATAAACGGGGAAATGGCTCAACGGGTCAAAAACCTGTCGTAAAGATCAAAAATGCGCCGTGCAGGCTGTCGTTTTCAAATCTCTCCGTAACAGATGCCACAAAGGACGTGGCGCAGATTGTCCAAAGCGCGAAATTGTTCTGCGCTGCAGAGTTTGACATCCCCGCCGGATCTCAGATAGAAGTATCGCATGCTGGTAGGAATTTTGTCTTCAAACGGTCCGGTGCGCCAGGGGTCTACCCAATCACCAACCATCAGGAGATCCCACTGGTCCCGACAGAGAGGTGGGCGTAATGACCGTAGAGTTGGAGGGTCTCAAGGAATTTCGAGAGTCTTTGAAGCAGCTGGAGGATGGCACGGACGAAATCGCAAGAGCTTGTGCAAAAGAGCTGGCGGCACGGATGCTTGCAAAAGCGGTCAAGCGGACTCCGGTTGGCCAGTACCCGGAATCCAGTGGGAAGCGCGGCGGGACGCTTAGAAGAGGCTGGACCGGAGGAAAGGGGGCGGCCAATGTCCTTCCATCATTGGACGTGCACTACGCATCCGGAAACTACTCGATTACCGTTGCAAATCCCGTAGAATACGCATCCTATGTGGAGTACGGCCACCGGACGAGAGGCGGGAAAAGCTGGGTCCCAGGCAGATTCATGATGACAATCTCTGCAAAGGAGGTGGAGCAAAGTGCTCCAGCGGTGTTAGAGCAGAAGCTTAGAAAGATGTTAGGTGACTATTTTGACGGAAGTAAAGGTCAGTAGTGTAATTGACGGGGTCTGCCTCGCTATAACAAACGCTTTCGAGGATGCGTACCCAGTGTACACGGATTTCGTGGAACATGGTTTTTCCCCGGGTTCCTTCTACGTGAAGATGGGTTCCTTCTCGGATGATCTGTTTCGGTGGAACAGATTTCGGCGCAGACACACCATGCTGATCCAGTATGTTTCGGACGAAACCACAGAGGCTGTTGAAGATTGTTGGAATGTAGCCAACACCCTTCGGCAGGTGCTCGAGAAGATCCGGATTGGCGAAGAATTAGTAGAGGGCTACGGGTTCTCTGCGGAAATGTATGACGGAGTGTTGACTGTGACCATTGATTATGACTGCTTCGTTGATAAACAGGAAGAAAACGATCCAGAAATGAATTCCGTAGAAACAGGGGTGAAAGCAAATGGAGAATAAACAGAAAACAGATCCGGAAATCCTCTACTCCAGAGAACAACTCTCCGCATCGAAGGCGCTGCGGAGGTATGAGGATTTCGTGATTGCGTGTATCGGCGAAGATGAGAAATTGAGCCTTTCAGCTGCGCAGGTTCGTATTGCCGAGAAGATGAAAGAAGAGGTGAAATAATGGCATTTGGTGGGGGCGTATGGGCTACGCAAAATAAAATTTTGCCCGGCGCATACATTAATTTTGTTTCTGCCGCGAATACAGACGTCAGTCTGTCCGACAGAGGGATTGCCACTATCCCGGTACTGCTGAATTGGGGGCCGAGTAATACTGTGCTCCCGGTGACGATAGACCGCTTTCGTAGAGACTGCTTTGATTTGTTTGGTTACGAAATCGATGCCGATGAGATGGTGCTGCTTCGTGAGATTTTTAGAAACGCCCAGTTGGTGTACTTCTACCGTCTGAACGGGGGCGGTGAAAAGGCTGCGAATGCTTACGGGACGGCGCGTTATGCGGGGACTCGAGGAAACGATCTGAAAGTGACAATTTCGGTCGATGTTGACGACGCACATAAATTCGATGTCACAGCATACCTGGGGGCAAAGACTGTAGATTATCAGGTCGTCAGTACCGCCACAGAACTGAAGGACAGTACCTTTATCATCTGGAAAAAGGACGCCGATCTTGCGGCTGTTGCGTCCGCTCCAATGACTGGTGGAACGAATGGTCAGCCGACAGTCGAGACGTGGAATTCGTATTTCCAGGTGATGGAGAGCTATTCGTTTAATGCGATGGGGGTCCCTACATCTGACGAAACCATAAAAAGGGCGGCGACGGCCTATGTAAAGAGAATGCGTGAAAGTATCGGGAAAAAGTTCCAGGTTATCCTGCATAAGTACGCAGGGAATTACGAAGGCGTGATTAATGTTGATAATACCTGTGCGACTGGGAATCTTTATGATGCTGTGTTCTGGGTTACAGGTGCGGAAGCTGGATGCAAGGTTAATGCCTCCTGTATGAACAAGTACTACGACGGGGAACTCGACGTAAACGTGGATTACACACAGGCAGAGTTGGAGGACGGTATTACTGCAGGGAAATTCCTGTTCCACAAGGTGGGCGATGAGACACGGGTCCTGATGGATCTTAATTCTCTGACCACTTTCACTGCGGACAAGAGCAACCTGTTCCAGGAGAATCAGACGATTAGGGTATGTGACCAGATTGCGACAGATATTGCCGTACTTTTTAACAACAAGTACCTCGGGAAAATCCCGAATGACGCAGATGGCCGCTCTGCACTCTGGGTTGACATTTGTAAGCACCATGAGGAACTGCAGCGGCAGCATGCGATTGAGGGTTTCCAGGACAAGGATGTCACGGTAGCAGCCGGCAAAGACAAGAGATCCGTTGTAGTTGAGGATAATATTATTGTGGTAAATGCCATGGCAAAGCTCTATATGGCTGTTGTAGTGGCGTAGATGGAGGTGCCTAATGCCTAACGATAACTGGGTGACCATGCTTGGCGCGGATACCGTAAATGCACACATGGCGAAGTGCTTCATCACCATTGGTGACGAACGCTATAACGCAATGAATGCCATTAATGTGTCCGCCAAGGTGGAGAAGGAGAAGAAGGAAGTGCCTATTCTCGGGCAGACGGGGAAGGGGCACAAATCCACATCCTGGAAGGGATCCGGTTCTGCCAAGTTCCATTACAATTCCAGTTTCTTCCGTAGAAAGATGCTGGAATTCATGGCGACAGGGGAAGACTTTTATTTTGATATGCAGATCATCAATGAAGACCCTACATCGAAATCTGGTCGTCAGGACATTACTTTGATCAACTGCAACTTTGACTCTGCCGTGATTGCCGCTTTCGATGCTGATAGTGACGATCCCCTTGAAGAGGAGATGGATTTTACCTTTGAGTCCGTTAAAATGGGCCAGGAATTTACCCTCCTCCCTGGGATGAGTATGTAGCATATGCGTGTGGGCGCTTCGGCGCCCCAAAGAATTAGGAGGATGAAAATGTCAGATCTGTCTCTTTTTATGCGATCTAACAAGAAAGAACGTGCAAACGCAAAGTTTGCAGTGACAAAGTCGCTTTGCGATCATGACGGGAACCCGCTCGAGTGGACCATTAGACCACTTACGACGGAGGAAAATAATGAGATCATGGACGATTGTACACGTGATGTGAAGGTCCCGGGGAAACCGAACATGTTCCGGCCCAAGCTGGACAACCAGAAATATCTGGTGCGCCTTATGTGTGCGTCCGTGGTCGAGCCGAATCTGAATGACAAGGCACTGCAGGATTCTTATGATGCAGGGGACGCATGGGAGTTGCTTACCAGAATGGTGGACAACCCCGGAGAGTTTAGCGAGTTCGGCGAATTCCTGCAGGCGTTCAACGGATTTGCGCCGCTGGAGGAGGACGTAGAAAAAGCAAAAAACTCATAAGAGAAGACGGGGAGAGCGAACTGGCATCTTACTGTCTTCTCAAGTTCAACATTCTCCCACATGAATTCTTGAATCTACCGCAGCGTGAGAAGGCGTTCGTGATTGCAGCAATAGAACTTTACGAAAAGGAATGCGAAAAACAGCAGAGGGACGCAGATAGAAAACTGAGGAAGTAGGATGGCAACAATTCAAACGACAATCAATCTTGCGGATCGAATGTCCGGCCCGATTAAAAACATCATATCCTCTGTCGATAGTATGATAACTTCCATGGATCACGCAAATGCGGCTTCGCAGAATATCATTAACACTGCGGCGCTCCGGACGGCGCATTCTGAACTTGGGCAGGCCAGGGCGCAGCTTGACGAACTGTCCGCTTCGATTGATCGGTCCCGGTCTGCGCAGGAAAATTTGAATCGGTCGTTCGCGACCGGAGGAAATGCCGCAAGCGGTCTGACTGGTAAGATGATGGGTCTTGTTTCTGCTTATGCGGGTCTACAGGGAATTAAGGCTATCGCCGGTGCGTCGGATAATCTTGCGACGATGCGTGCGCGAGTCGATCTAATGAATGACGGTGCGCAGTCGACGAACGAACTGATGCAGATGATTTATAACAGTGCACAAGATGCCCGAGGGTCTTTCGACTCCATGGGGTCTGTCGTTGCGAGGTTTGGAAACAATGCGAAAGACGCTTTTGGTTCGTCCGCCGAAGTTGTGCAGTTCGCGAGTATTATCCAAAAGCAGATGAAGATCGCCGGCGCCACGACAGAGGAAGCAGCGAATGCTGAACTGCAGCTGTCGCAGGCCCTTGGATCCGGAGTACTGCGTGGCGATGAGCTGAACTCGATTTTCGAGCAGGCCCCGAATCTGATCCAGTCCATTGCTGATTATATGAATGTTCCAATAGGACAGATTAGAAGCATGGCTGCCGAAGGGAAACTGTCTGCCGACATTGTGAAAAATGCGGTATTCGCTTCACAGGATCAAGTCAACGCCCGGTTTGCGAGGATGCCAATGACTTGGGGTGATGTGGTGACCACCACAATCAATCACATCCAAAACGCATCACAGCCGCTCCTCAATCTCATAAACGCCATTGCCAACAATTGGGACACCATTAAGCCCATAGCGATCGGAGTTGCGGGGGCAATCGGCGCCTATGCGACAGCCCTTGTAGTACTTAATACTGTGCAGGGCATTCAAAATGGACTGCAGACTATCGCCGCGGCGAGGACAGCAATGACCGCTGCAGTGCGGGGAGAAGAAGCCGAGATGACGTTCATGGAAACCGGAGCACAATACGGATATAACGCCGCACTGCTTGCCTGCCCGCTGACTTGGATTATAGCGGCTACACTTGCCGCAGCCGCGGCGGTTGTTCTTTTCGCTGGGCATATAGCCTATGCGGGAGGCGTGGCAACAACCACATTCGGAGTGATCTGTGGATGGGTTAATGTGCTCATCCGTTTTTTCATTAACTTGGGAAAGTCATTTTTTTCAATCATGGCTGCGATCGGAGGAGCCGCCGGTGCGACATCACAAAACATAAATATCGCCTTCCACAATGCGCTCGGAAGAGTTGCTTCTGAGTTCTACAGTCTGAGGGCGAATGCCTTGTCCGTCATCGCCGATATTGCCGACGGGCTAAGCAAGCTGCCATTCGTCAAGCTGGATGTTAGTGGCCTTCGGGCGGCCGCCGGTTCTTTCCGCAGCAAGGCCTCGAAAGCAAAAACCAGGAAACAATATGTTTCTATCGCAAAATCAGCTAAAGGCGCATACCTTGCGCAAGGCGGTAATGCCTTCAAGGGCGGTTGGGCGAGTGCAGCTTATGCGAATGGCGCAGCATGGGGGGACCGAAAGTGGGCGACCATCGCCCCAAATGTATCCAGCGTCAACAAAACACTTAAGCAGGGCGTGAAAAGCTTTAAGGCGGCGCCGAGCAAAGCAACGACGGCCACGAAAGGGACGAAAGGCTCGAGGACAAGTGCAAGTCGTGGGACGGGGAGCCACAAGATGAGCAGTGCTGTACAAAGTGCAGCGTCGGATCTCTCACTGATCCGGAAACTGGCGGAGAAGCGTGCTGTTGGTAAGGTTCTCAACGCAACCGTGAAGCTGGACATGAAAGGAATGAAGAACTACTTCAACAATAAGCAGGATATCGATGGATTCGTTGATGTCGTGGTCGACAAGATCACGACAGGGCTCAACGAGAAGCTGGACACTTCCGCAGAAGGGGTTGGTGCGAACTAATGTATAGGATCTACGTCGACAAAATGCTGTTCCCTGTTGCGCCGGCTACCATTGATACGACCATCAACAACCGAAATGAAAAGGTGGATCTCGCTAACGGGAGAGAAATCACCCGGATAAAATATCCGGGGCTCACCGAAATTACGATGGAATTCAGGCTCCCCAATAAGCCGCTTAATGTCGCATGGATTCAGTACGAGGACGGCTTTGTCCCTGCGCAAGAGTTTTTGGATAAACTCGAGAGCCTTAAGAAGAGGGATCGCCAGACGGGTTTTGATTTGACTATCATCCGGGAATTTGGAGAAAGTCGTCCTGAGGGAATGGCAACTACGATTAATTTCAAGCATGAAACAATCTCCGTGTCGCTCGAGGATTACAAGATCAAGGAAGATGCGGAGGAAGGGTTCGACTGGATCGTTGAGTGTACCTTTAAGCTGTGGCAAAAATGGGGGACAAAAACGATCAAGCTGAAAAAGCGCAACGGTAAGACGGTGAAGTTCTCCAAAGGCAAGAAGCGGAAGCGAAAGAAGCGCTACAAGAGTACGATCAAAACGAAGAAAGGCGAAACGCTGTGGCAAATTTGTAAGCGGGTTTATGGTTATGGCGACACCTGGGCTAATGTCGCAATTAAAGCAAACAAGGACGCTCTTAAGAAAGCGGCAAAGAAACTTGGGATAAAGCATTACAGCGGCGTTACTTCAGACTGGAAGTCAAAACGGCTGCCGGCAGGAATCACAATTCATCTGCCGGCGGTAACTTACAGTCCGAAAGCGAAACCTGTCACTGCAAAGGCGATCCAGAAGGACTTTACAGGCGTGTACAACAGCCTTTCCAAGTCGCAGCGCACCGTTCTCATCAATGCCTATAAGAAGAGGCACAATAGATAAGGAGGATAGATGAGTACGTTTATTTGGCCTGTTCCGTCTTCGAAAACAATCACCTCCGGCTTCGGGCCACGAAGGAGCCCGGGGGGGATCGGGTCGACTAATCACGACGGTGTGGATATCGGGTGCCCAGTAGGCACGGCTGTTATCGCTGCTCGATCCGGGAGGGTTGTCCGGTCCTGCTGGTTCGGGGGCTACGGGAATTATGTTGAGATTGATCATGGGGGCGGAGTCCACACGTTCTATGGTCACCTGAGCCGCCGGAAAGTTGGTGTAGGACAAATTGTGAGTGCGGGTCAGGTTATCGCCGCTTCCGGCAACACCGGGGCCAGTACGGGGCCGCATCTGCACTTCGGGATGCACATTAACGGTCAGAGGGTAAATCCTCTTAGCCATGTTCGATCGTCCGATACGAAGGGATCCTATACAGGGGGATCCGTAAGTAGAACGAGTCCGGCATACTCGGCTGCTGGGAAGAAAACGCCGGTAAAGAAGAACAAGCCAATCACTAAGATCAAAGTAAAGTCGGTATCAGGGAAAGTCGGGAAGCGGAAGCCCACAGCGTTGTACACGTACAAATCTGTGGAAAAGACAGGCGTTGAAGTTTTAATGCAGCACGGTGAATCGCTATTCGAGCCTGTAGTAAAAGGGCACGTCACTATTGAATGGACTCGCCGGGATTCTCCAGGGAAAATGACGATCACAGTGTTGCTCGACGGAAAACTGAAGCTTTCTCTGGGGGATGCTGTTCGGCTCCGATATAACGGGAAAAATATATTCCTCGGATTTCTGTTTCACTTCTCTCAGACTGCGGAAGGTGAAGCAAGTTTGACCTACTATGATCAGCTCCGATATTTCAAAAATAAAGATCTGCTTAAGTTGAAAAAGGGAACCTACTCTGCGGCGTTGAAGCAGATCTGTAAAAAATATGGACTAAAAACGGGGACGGTAGAAAACACCCGCTGGGTGCATCCTGCGAAGATCGTGGACGGAACAATCTTTGACGCCTTGGGGGAATATGCGGACATGACCACAGCACACACGCAGAAGTTGTATGTGCTCTATGACGAGTTCGGAAAGATCACGCTGAAATCTCTCGCTAAAATGAAATCGAACGTCTACATTGACGCAGAGCAGCTCGAAGACTTTGAGTACAATGCTTCTATCGATGATGGAACTTACACCTGCATTAAGCTGTATAAGGACGATTCCTCCAGCGGTACCCGGAAAGTGTGGGTACGCAACAACACCGCTCTACAGGCGAAGTGGGGGACGCTTGTTTATACAGAGAAAACAGATGAAAAAGGAACGAAAAATATTATGACCAGGGCGAAGATCTTATCCGGGCTATATGGAAGCGCACAGAGATCTCTGACACTCAAGGGTTGCCCGGGCGACATATCGATTCGCGGAGGATCCCTCGTCTACGTCACGCTTAAATTAAATGATACCGAGATCGGGAAAGGCGGGAAGAAAAAACATGCCGGAATGATGGTGGTGGAATCGGTCACGCATAATTTCGAAGGCGCAATCCACACGATGGATCTCAAGGTTATCGGAGGGAAGTTTAATGCATGACATGAATGACTTGTATCGTGCGGTCAAACGAGCTGGAAAGATGGCGGCCGAATCCGGCCGGCCGGCAGATATTGTGTACGGAAAGATCAAGTCTTTAGCTCCACTGAAGATCCAGTGGGGCACACTGGTTTTAGACAAAGATTTTCTGGTCCCCACAGCTCGATTTTTGTACGATACAGAAGAGCATCAACTTGCAGTGAAGGATAATCAGTACGGCGGGTATGTCTTGGTTCCGAAAAAAATTAAGGTTGGTGACAAAGTTGTCATGCTTGTGAAGCCTGGCGGCCAGGAGTTCCTTGTGATAGATAAGGTGGTGAAACAATGACACCTGTTTATAATGAAATCCTAACGGATGATATTGATGACGACACATTAGATACAGATTCCGACTCCACCCAGCCGGGACTTACCTGGCTTCTCGATCCGGATACAGAAACCATATCATCGAAGATGATTGATGATCTTGACGCCGTAAAGCAGGCTGTTTGGGTCATGCTGCAGACGATGCGTGGGGAGCATGAGATCTATTCAGATGATTTTGGGACGGAGATATATGATCTGATCGGGGATCCAATCCCCCTCGCTTATGCAGAGATCGAAGACGATATCCGAGACACTCTGCTGGAGGATGATCGGATTTCCGATGTTACAGATTTTGAACTTTACAAAGATCGCATCAGTCTCTTAGTGACGTTTAGGGTGGTCACCAATATTAATGGCGGAGAAGAGTTTGAAAGCGGGGTGAGAATGAATGGCGAATCTGATTGACAGCATCGGTGATTCTGAAGTTGTAGCAGGATCGACGGACCTTTCGATGGACGAGACATTCGAATTTATTCTTAATCGGATGCTGGAAAACGTCCCTGATGAAGATGAGGGAGGACTTCCGATTGATAAGCGTGAGGGATCTGTAATCTATAATGCCCTGGCGCCTGTGGCCATTGAGCTGACGAATCTCTACGACTACCTCAGAATTCTGGAGAATGACTGCTTTGCTGATACTGCAGGGCTGGAAGCTCTGACACGCATTGCAATGGAAAGAGGGGTAGCTTATAGGGATGCCACAAAGGCCATCTTAAAAATTAAGGCTGCGCCGACCACGGTTAACCTCATCGGATGTAGATTCATGATTGCAGACACGGACCTTGCCTTTGATGTGAACGCAAAAGTTGAGGGGACTGCAGATCTGTGGCTTGCAGAGTGCGAAACTTCTGGGAGCGCTGGTAATGTAACGGAGGGCGACCTGGTCCTCGATGAGGTTGGTGAAGAATCCGTTGTGGACGATTTAGAATCCGTATCTATCTCTGGGATCCAGACGATGGCCTATGACGCTGAAGATGTGGAGTCCTTCCGGACACGGTACTTCGAATCGATCAAAGCAAGCCGCTTTGGAGGGAATATAGCGGATTATAAAGAATTCTGCTTGGCGCAAACCGATGTTGGCGGAGTGAAGGTCACACCGCACTGGAATGGTGGGGGAACTGTTAAAGTGGTCTTCATCGACCGCAGCTATGCGAAGCCGACTGCAGAAATGGTTAACGCCCTGCAAACTGCGATCGATCCGGTGGAGAACTCCGGACTTGGATATGGGATGGCACCGGTTGGGCATCGAGTTACTGTGGAAGCCGCCGAGGAAGTTGCGATAAACGTGACAGCAAAGATCACCTATCTGAGAGGGTATGATTTTGACCGTGTAAAAACGGATCTTCAGAATCAGATCGGCATTTATCTGCTATCTCTAAGGGAGAATTGGGAAGCCGGCGATATCATTGTACGTAAAAGCGGAATCGAAAATGCCTTGCTCTCAGTTGATGGCATCGCTGACTGCTCCATTAGCTCACTGAACGGAGGGACAGATAATATCGTGCTTTCGCTGAATCAGATACCCGTTTTCGGGGTGATAACAGAAGGGAGAGCCGGCTAATGAAATTGATTGATTATCTCCCGGAGTTTTTGCGCAGATATCGAGAGTATCGATATATTTTTGACTATGGAGACCAACCGGAAATTACTCGAGTGGAATCGTCAGCGGAGGACCTCTACAACAATATGTTTGTGCTATCCGCAGATGAAGCGGGAATCCGGCGTTATGAGAAAATGCTGCACATCAGCCCCGCAGTGGGGGCAGAGATCGAGGAAAGACGGTTTACAATTCTCGCGATCCTTAACACGCAGCTGCCTTACTCCGAGCGAAAACTGCAAGAGATCCTCATTAATTTATGCGGATCGGCGGGCTTTGTACTCAAGGTAGACCCAGGGAAATACTCGGTCAACGTCAAGGTTGCTCTGAAGAGCAAAAACATGCTGGGCACTGTGTCCGACACGTTAAGAGAGATCCTTCCCGCAAATCTTGTCTGCGGTGTGGAACTTGCTTACAACCAGTGGGGACTGTATGATCCAAAAACCTGGGGAAGCCTCTCAGATATAACCTGGGCTGACATGAAAGAAACGGACTGGACGAAGGGAGCATAGGGTGAAAACAACATCAAATTATGGTCTGAAAAAGCCCGAAAAAACCGACTTTGCGTTGATTGAGGATTTGAACGCCAATGCAGACATCATCGATGCCAAACTTAAAGAACTTGAATCCTCTAACAAGAGCATTAAGAGAATCACAGATTTACGCGTTGCGAGCACCGCTTGGGAAGACGACACCAGTGTGCCTGGATATGCTGCTCGGACGGATATCCCTGTGGAGGGTATTGATGGCGATTGGATGTGTTTCGAAGGAAGGACTTCCGATCCATCGAGAGTTGATCTCTACCAGGAAGTTGATACAATGAACAATGCCTTGCGGATTTGGATCAAGACAAAACCAGATCACGAAATCGTTTTTGAGTCATTTAGTTTCGTGAAAATTAATTAGTGGCTTCGGGATCCCGAAGTCATTTTTTCTTGCGGAGAGAGGAGGAACGATGCGATCTTCGGTTTTCAACTATAACGATGGCGCCGGGGTATATGTGGGGGCCACTGCTCCGAGCAATAAAAGGATGCTCTGGATCGATACCAGAAATGGTGGAATCGCTAAGTATTTCGACGAGATAAAATCCGCCTGGACAGTGGTGAAATCAGTATGGGGGTAATTGATCTGTGAGCATGAAATCTGCGGACAACGTAATCAAGCGTGGGAGCACGAACAGGAATATTTTCAAGCTGCCGGCTGAAATATCTCTTGAAGATGTGAAGATCCTTGTGTTGTTTTACCAGAATCGAGCAATGGTTGTGCGGAAGGAAACTGAGGATGTCACCATCAGCACTGACGACCATACAATCAGCACAGAACTGTCCGAGTCGGATACGCTGAAATTTGTCGCCGGAACGGCAGAACTTGAGGTTTGCATCAAGTATCCGTCAGGCCACACTTTGAGATCCCACATTTATCGAGTGATGATTGAGGAAACGCTGCTCAACCAGGAGGTGTGAATGGATGCATGAAAAAGATTTGGCGAGATTTGAATTGGATGAAATATCGTGTACTCATGCGTTTGACTTGAAGGAGTTTAACACGAAAGGGTCATACGATCTGTCCAGGAGTAACCTGATGGTGGTTGATCGGACACTCGCCGATTACAACCACCTAGAGAATCTGCCACAGATCGAATCAGTGGAACTTCGGGGCAATCGAAGAATTGAAGAGTTTGGTATGACAAAGGCCCAGAACACAGACATTCTGAGCCTTTTTAAGTAGAAAGGGAAAACACATGTCGGCATTCGAGAAAATCTTGGATTTCCAGGAGTTGGCCTTATACGACTCATTGATTAAGCAGTTCATCACAACGCAGCTTGCCGGATATGTAAAGGCGGAGAAGGGCAAGGAGCTTTCCGCAAACGATTTAACGGATGATTTGCTTGCGAAGTTGAACAGTGTTACCAACAAGCTTGATGTTAGTGGTGACGGGTCCGGTGTGACCATTTCGCCCACGGGCGCAACCACGAGGATGAATCTTTCTCCAGGAAGCTCCCTGGCTGTGATCGTTGGGCAATTGATGAAATGGTATACAGATTTATCTTCCGTAGCGTGGAGTGGGAACTACACGGATCTGAAGGGCACCCCGACCATTCCGAGAGACAACAAAGATTTAGCCAATGGCGCAGGATACCAGACGGCTGCCGATGTTGCCGCAGCGATCCAGGCGGCCATCGCAGGAGAGTATGTGACGGTAGACGTTCTCCCGGACACCGGAGAGACCGGAAAAATCTATCTCGTGCCGAACGGTGGAGCCGCTCCCAATGTGAAAAATGAATATATTTGGCTTACCGAGTTGAATAGTTTTGAAATGATCGGGACCACACAGGTAGACCTGTCTGGGTATCTGAAGACGGAAGAGGTTACCCTGGCAACAAACGACGATATCAACGGCCTGTTTGCATAGGTGGTGATCTGATTGGCAATTACAAAGCTGATTAATATAGACACCTTAAAAACGGCGGTAGATAAGTTGAAAACATTGATAGCAGGTAAAGCAAATCACACCGTACACAAAGACATCAACGTGATTGGAACTACTAAGTCTACTGAATCGATTGGTGATGAACAGTTAGTGTTTCCAAAAGGAGCTATCTTCTCCGGGACTGCATTAAGCGCTGGACTTACCACCAGAGGAATATGCGGGGTTACTTCTCCTGATGAAAACGGAGGATGTGAAAAGGAAAGTGTTTACATCAACTTTGACGGCGACACTGAGTACAGATACCAAAGACAGCTGGTTTTACAGGCAGGGTCGCCGGGCGCGCATTATGGATACAACCTCTATCAGTACGCCGCCGCTCGTGGCGATGCAGTCAAGGGATATGTGGACAATGCCACCGTTGCTGCGGCGAAAAAAGCAACTAATGACTCTGAAGGTAATGCAATCAACACGACTTACAGAAAGGCCGCTGAATCCTACACAAAAGCAGAGGTTGATGCAGCAGTAAGTGGCAAAGTCAGCAAATCCGGCGATACAATGACCGGAAAACTTACAGCTCCCAAAATTGAAACCGGAACTGATGAGGCAAATTACTTTCAATCAAAGAAATTCCGTGGCGAAGGAGATGCCTCCACATATTACCATGCCATTGATTTTGGATATTCTGGACATAATCAAGTAGACCTCTATGAATGGGGTGGAACGTGGAATTTTTATCAAAATCAAAGTGGAAAGAAAGGCGGCTCACTTGTAGCATCAATCCAGCCTGACGGGGTGCATGCTACGCTGAAGGGCAATGCCGACACTGCTACCAAAGCTACTCAGGATGCTAAAGGCAATGTCATTGATGAAACATACATAAAAGCCACAGACGCCTACACTAAATCAGAGACCGACGAAAAGCTGAGCGGGAAAACTGATAAAGCTACAACTCTTGCTGGGTATGGGATTGGTAACGCCTATACAAAAGAAGAGACGGATGCTAAGAATGCGTTGAAAGCAGACAAAGCAACAACGCTCTCCGGTTATGGTATTACTGATGCATACCGCAAAGAGGATGTATACACAAAAACCGAAGTTAACGAGATGATCGGCGGAGCCGGAGGTGTCATCGTATCCGCAGAAGCTCCATCAAAAACTAACGTGCTGTGGATAGATACGGGCAACGGCGGCATCGCAAAATATTATGATACAAGTAGTAAGGCTTGGACGACAGTCAAGTCTGTCTGGGGGTGATTTAACTGAGTGATTTTACGGCGGAATCTATGAACAACCTTAAAACTCTAACGAAATCAGAAATGAGCCGGCGTAAAGGGTATGGCAGCCTGGAAGAATACGCCGGCTCAAACTATGATTTTGCTACATCACCTGTAAAGGACGGGGTTATCCTTGCAGATCAGGGAGACAAGACCGTAAATCTCCTGCTTATGATTAAGGACATTACCGGAGTGGACAAGACGCAAGCAGGTAAGATCCTGCCAAATCCGGAAAGTATCCTTAATGCGGTAAACAGCTATGCGTCAGAAACGATGGAGGGCGAAACATCCTCATGCAGAGGGGCTTGCACGGGGCTGTGCGCCGGAAGTTGCATTGGCGGGTGCAATGGTTGCAGTGGTAAGTGTGACTCGGGATGCCAGGGGTGCACGGCAAGTTGTGGCTCTGGTTGTGCCGGGTCAACTATGAGTGCTTAAAAGGAGGTGATGGCGATGGCGTCAAGCTGTCCGTGTGTAGGCAAATGCTCCGGCTGTACCGGATGCGGAAATAATTGCCAAAAGAATTGTGGGAGTGGTTGCACTGGTGGATGTGATGGTGGATGCTATGGAGATTGTGAAGGAACATGTAAGGCGCACTGCGCTGCTAATGGTTGTACCGGGGTGTGCAGTGGATGTACGGGCTGCGGTCACTGTGATACGGGGTGCTCTACTGAATGTACGGGATGTACCGGGGGTTGTCAGAGCAATTGTTCTTTGTGTTCAGCGACGTGTACCGGTGATTGCACGATGACATGCACCGCCGCCTGTAAAACTGGTTGTGGAGATTGCTCCGGGTGCACGGGCACATGCACTGGATGTCAGGCGTGCAGCGGGTGTTCTGGTTGCTCAACCGGGTGTGGCGGTGGTTGCAATACGGGATGCTCGGGATCGTGTAAGTTATCATGCAGCGGAAACTGCTCATCAACGTGTTTTAACGCCTGTACTGGAGAAAGTACCGCAGTCATGGCAAGTAAATTAACTACAACTACTAAGTAGAGAAAGAGGTAAATGTATGAAGATTGTGCTGAAGGATGGAACCACATACGCTATCGCTAAGTTCCGTGAAGGGTATTCCACTGAAATTGATGGGTCGAAGAAGCTTTATGCCATCATTTCATTGACCGATGATGTGAGTGTATCGAATCTGATTTCGACGTTTACGGAGGAGAATGTTGCCGATTTTACAATCAGCACTGACGACGCTAAGACTGCGAAGAAGTATGGCTATGGCAAGGTTGCAGACATCTACAGCAACATGACGGATTATTCCCATGTGACAGAAGTCAGACTGGAAGAACCGTCCAAGCAGGCATAAAGGAGGAAAGATGAAGCAGTATTTGAGAGATATCCCCGAGGACGTTGTTAACACCATCGAGAAGGCAAATTACGAGTACGAAACGTTGAAGGACAATGTGGCTTTCCTTCTTGACCAGCATCAGAATGACCCGGATTTCCTGGCAAGCGATATTTTCAATCGCTACCAGAACGCAGAAATCACAGCGAAGATGCAGTATGAACGGTTGAAGAAGGAGTTTGAGAAGAAGTTCGTCCCGAAGGAGTTTTCGGGGCATCAGATTAGTTGGTCGCTGGAATACAACACGAAGGTGCTTACTATTACGAAGATGTGCGATTGCGAGGTGGAGCTGTGCGGAGACACGTTGAACAATTTCAGGATCGCTTAGCACGGCTCTATCCGGAGCTGATGCGGAGCAAGACGGAGACAATTAACGGTAAGCCGATTCATGCGCTTTCCATGCCTGTAACGTTCCAGGTGACGGATGCTTGTAACCTGTGCTGCTCCTACTGTTATCAGATCAACAAAGGCCACCGGGTAATGAGCCTGGAAACTGCGAAAAAGTCCATCGACCTGATCATGTCCGGCGAAAAAGGTTTCCACGAGTACATTAACCCGGAGAAGTCCCCGGGAATTATTCTGGAATTTATCGGCGGGGAACCGTTTCTCCAGGTAGATTTAATTGACCAGATTATCGACTATTTCCGGGAGAAGGCGGTGGAGAACTACAGCCAGTGGGCGAACCTGTTTATGGTGAGCATCTGTAGCAATGGAACGTTGTATAAAGACCCGAAGGTACAGCAGTTTCTGAAGAAACATAGACAGCATCTTAGTTTCTCTGTCACGCTGGACGGAAATAAAGAGTTGCACGACAGTTGCAGAGTGTTCCCGGACGGCTCCGGGAGTTATGACCTGGCTTATTCCGCTATCAAGGACTGGATGAGCAAGGGCTACTACATGGGCAGTAAAATCACGCTTGCCCCGGCCAATGTGTCCCACACCTTCGATGCTTCGAAACACATGTTCGAAATGGGGTACGACGAAATCAACATCAACTGCGTGTACGAAGAGGGATGGACGCTCGACCATGCGAAAATCCTGTACGAACAGCTGAAGATGGTGGCTGATTATATGCTGGAAAACGACTACGAGGACTACTATTACGCCATGTTCGACGAAGCGTTTTTCAAACCAAAGGACCCGGAGGATGTGCAGAACTGGTGCGGTGGTGATGCATCCATGCTTGCGATTGACCCGGACGGAAAACTTTATCCGTGCCTGAGGTACATGGAGTCCTCCCTCGGCGGACAGCAGGAGCCGATGGTGATTGGTGACGTGGACAACGGAATGATGATGAGACCAGAAGAGCGGAAGCGTGTAGAATGTCTCCGGTGCATCACACGGCGCACACAGTCCACGGATGAGTGCTTTAACTGCCCGATTGCAGAAGGTTGCTCATGGTGCTCTGCTTATAACTATCAGACCTACGGGACGGCGGACCACCGGGCGACATTTATCTGCCCGATGCACAAGGCACGGAGTTTAGCTAACGTGTATTTCTGGAATTTGTATTATCGTAAGCACGGAGAGGATAAGCATTTTGAAATGCACTGCCCTGAGGAATGGGCCGCGCCGATCATTGGAGAAGAAGAATACAACATGCTACTGGAATTGTCCGGAGGGAATTAAATGCATACGCAGATTATCATTACACCCGCAACGATATTCCAGTGGTTGATGATCATCGCCGGAGGAATCATCACGATAGGCGGGGCGATTAAGGTTGTTGTCGGATGGTGGAAATCACTCCATGCGCCTGACGCAAAGAGGGACACGCAGTTGAGCAAGTTAAGAGCAGATGTAGAAAAAACACAGGAAAAACTGGAGGATCATGACGTGGCTCTGCGGGAGCAGGGCCATGCGATTGATCTGAGCATGAAGGGGATGCTGGCGCTACTCGACCATGCCCTAAATGGGAACAACATCACGCAAATGGAAGACACGAAGGAAGAAATCCGGGATTATCTCCTGGATCGTAAACTCAAAGGGAGGGAATAGGATTTGAAAGAAAGAAAATGGATTGAAGCAGCCGGAATCCGTGCAATGAAGACATTGGCACAGACTGCAGTAGCCACGATTGGAACAGCGGCAGTACTGGAAGCGGTAGACTGGAGGATGGTGCTGTCGGCGTCAGTGCTGTCGGCAATTTTGAGCCTTCTGACGAGCATCGCCGGACTGCCGGAGGTCCAGCCGAATGACAGGGACGACATCGAGCTCAAAGCGGATGACGTCACACCGGAAATGGAGCGGAAAGCCGCAGAGATCGCGGCGCAGGCTGACGACGAGGGAGAGTTGAAAGAGGGTGCGAAAAATGAGTAAGTTGGTAGCGCTTAACTGCGGCCACGGCACTACGACCAATGGCGTGTGGGACCCAGGCTGCACTTATAAGGGAAAGTCGGAGGCGGCTCTTATGCTGCCGATCACCAAGGCCGCAGTCAAGTATCTTCGTGGCTCCGGGGTGCAGGTCCAGACGGATGCGTTTTCTGGTAACAATAGAAACATGGTCAGTGATGTCCTTCTTGCCAACAGGACCGGGGCAGACATCTATGTGTCTGTCCATTGTGATTACTACCCCGCACCAGCGGGCATCCTGCCCCTGTATCTCTCCGGCTCCGGAAAAAAGATGGCAAAGAAGATGGCGAAATGGGTCAAGAAATATACAGGATGTAAATCTCGGGGTCTCGCTAAGAGACCGGACCTCTACGAGCTTAAGGACAGTGATGGTGTTGCCTGCATCTTCGAGTGCGGCAGCATCCGGGCGGACCTGAAGAGTTTTGAGAAGAAGGCTGACGAATACGGCCGGGGTATTGCCCATGGAATTTGCAGTTATCTGGGCGTCAAATTCACAGGCAAGAAAAAATAAGGCGTATACGCATAAAAATTCTTTTAAATGGATAGTGCGTTTTGCCAGTTTCTGTATATATTTGACCACGAGTCAATAAAGTCTGAAAAATGGGTCGCACATCGGGTCGCACACCATAGCACACCAAAACGCACCTTTTTACAACTGAAATTAGCGGTAAATGGAAATTGTAAAATAAAACAGAAACCCCGCAAAGCACTGAATTTCAATGCCTTGCGGGGTTTCAAACGTTGGTACCGCCACCGGGACTCGAACCCGAGATTCAGCCGTGA
>NZ_FNBF01000054.1 GCF_900102225.1 Eubacterium pyruvativorans | reverse complement strand
CTGCGTTCGTCGTGCCCCGCACGGGGCACGTGGATTGAAATTCTGACTGTAGCAGCCTCACCAGCCTGGATGTGAGTCGTGCCCCGCACGGGGCACGTGGATTGAAATATGGGCAGACCCACCTGCATGATGCCAAGCCTCAGGGCGTTCCCTGGAAGGTCCGAGACATCGAGATAACGATATAGAAAACAGGGGATCCCCGAGTGCGCTAAAGCAAACGGAAAGGACCAATTCAAAGCACAGAAAGGAGATCTTCTTGAGATACTATACATTCGGAAGCGCAGAATGATCCGCAGAAAGAAGGAAAGAAAATGACTGGCATATCTTCACTGGTGAGCCTCATGTATTGTTCGGCTTAAAGCGGCTCTGTCCATTCGTCTCTAACCCCGCAAAACCCCTTGCAATCACCGACCTCTTGAAGTTACACGAAAAAAGAGCAGCTTCGAAAAGCTGCTCTTTCTGGCGGAGGACATGGGACTCGAACCCACGGGGCTGTTACACCTTACTCGCATTCCAAGCGAGCTCCTTAGCCACTCGGTCAATCCTCCATACTGTTATTTATTTGTTTTCGTTTCGCTCTCGCGAACAATAGTAAATTTACCATAGATAGGAGAAGTACGCAAGTATTAATTTGTAAACAATGGGAAATATCGAGATTGGCGGTTGTGCGGAATGTCCGGTGCGGATTCGGGATCATCGGAATGAATTGTGCAAGGTGTACAGCTTGGCGTGAGGAATCGGCGGCTGTGCGTAATGAATTGTGCACACTGCACAGTCCAGCCGGCAGGGTGGGGGGCATTGTGCCTGAAATCGTGATTATTCATGAAAAATCACGAAAAATAACGAATACATTGTTGACAATCAACAATAAACGCCGTATAGTAGGGCCAACGAAGAAAATTACATATCGAAAGGCATTGATCGGGAAAAGTACCGGAGAAGTTCAGGCACAGTGAGCGGAGGATAGTGAGAACTCCGTGCGAAGAATTTCCGCGAAGAACACCCGGGAGCCTCGAACAGAACCCGGGACGGTTGGTTCCTTCAGAAAGAACCCGAAAGACCCCCGGCAGTAAGGGAGACGTGTTGCGCACGTTACAGCGCACGAGCTTGTCAGAGCTTAGAAAGGGACCGGAAAACCGGTAAGTTAGGTGGCACCGCGGATAGCAGCTATTCGTCCTATGTAGTATAGGACGGAGCTGCGAGATCAGGAGGTGCTTTTTTATGTGTTCCATTATTGCTTTTACAGGACAGGCGCTCACGCCGGAAGAAATTAAGCCGCATTTCGATCAGACGATTTCCAGAGGACCGGATGATTCCCGGTTTGAAGAGGTGGGAAGCGGATACATGGGCTTCCACCGGCTGGCCATCATGGGCCTGACACCGGAAGGAATGCAGCCGTTCCATCAGGGAAAGAGCGTGGTGGTTTGCAACGGTGAAATCTATGGGTTCCGCCCGATGAAGAAGGAACTGGAAGCGAGAGGGTATTCCTTCCGGAGTGACAGTGACTGTGAGCTGATTCTGCCGATGTATCGTGAATTCGGACTGAAGGAGACGCTTCGCAGAATGGGATCTGAGTTTGCCACCGTCATTTACGATGGAGAGAAGGATACCTGGATTGCGGCAAGAGATCCGATCGGCATCCGGCCGCTGCATTACGGGTACGACCGGTCCGGCAGAATTTGTTTTGCCAGCGAAGCAAAAAACCTGGTGGGCATCTGCGACATGATCCGCCCGTTCCCGCCGGGACACTACTATTATGAAGGGGAGTTCATTCCATATGAGGAACTGACCCGGGTGGAGCAGTTCAGCCGGGATGACCTGGAGACGGCCTGCAAGGGTATCCGGGAACGGCTGATTCAGTCTGTGGAGGATCGTCTGGATGCGGATGCGCCCCTGGGATTCCTGCTTTCCGGCGGTCTGGATTCCAGTCTGGTCTGCGCTATCAGTGCGAAGATTCTCGGCCGCAAGATCCGCACCTTTGCCATCGGCATGTGAATATTCCGGTGTGCTGAAAGCGCAAATCCGGTGAACTGGAAATCACCAGTCCGGCCGGTGGAAATCATAAATACGTGTATTCCGGTTCAACG
>NZ_FNBF01000020.1 GCF_900102225.1 Eubacterium pyruvativorans | reverse complement strand
CTCAAGTTCAGTATGAGCATTTGGGTGAGGAGAGACAGGTCTATGAGATTTATCTCTTAGAGAGTCTTTGGTTCCGTCAAACCGCTTATTCCATCGCATCAGCGATGCTTTGGATATATGGTATCTCCGGCAGACGAACTGCACGGAATTTCCGCTGCGGTAAAGCTTTACTGCATAAAATCTGGTTTCAATAGTGTGGGGCAAATAGCGCTGTGAATGTGTTATACTTTTCATGGCGATTGAGTGTCCTTTCGTTAGCTATGATTTGTGGTAAAACCATTCTAACGGACTCAATCGCTTTTTTCTATTCCAGAGGTCTCACATCTATTGTAAAGCTACACTGCCCGGCACTTTTTTGTCAGAAACACCTTGCATCCTGCCTGGAATTGCAGTATCATAGTTAATCGCAAATAGGCAATTAATATACGGATCGAAATTAGGCGAATTGCCTGATCACGATCCGTTTTTCAGGGTTACCGGGGACGGCCCGGGCAGAGAGGATTGCATCGAAATGAGAATCAGGAAAATCAAGAAGCTGGACGATGACATGCAGGCGATCGAGCTGGAGCTGATTGCAACCGTGTCCGACGCACTGGCTCACCCCGTCCGGCTGCAGCTGCTCCGGTACATTATGCAGCAGAACAGACAGATGCAGAAGGTCTGCACGAAGGATCTGGTGGCGGTGTTCGACTACGCCCAGGCCACAATCTCCCAGCACATGAAAAGGCTGGTGAAGTCCGGGCTTGTGGAGTCGAAGCGGGAAGATAAGTTCAACTACTACTTCGTGAATCTGGGCATCCTGATGAAATATATCGATGCTACGAAGAAATTCACGGTTTTGAAATAGAACATTCATGGAACCATCATTATTCTGTGGGACAGTGAGAATGTGATTCTGTGAGGAGATTATAGCCTATGAATAGATTGAAGAAAATTGACTGGAAGCGGAAGACCCTGCTGGTTCTGCCGCTCCTCGGATTTATGGCGATCTACATGATCTGGTTCTCCACGCTGGAGACCACTTCTGCGCCCCGATATCACATCATATACTCATCGCTGGACAGCTGGATTCCGTTCATCCCGTATTTCATCTTCCCGTACCTGTCCTGGTTCCTGTTCATTCCGATCATGATGGGATACCTGCTGTTTCAGGACGAGCGGATGTTCCAGCGCCAGTCTCTGGCGCTGATGGCGGGCATGCTGACATTCCTGGTGGTGTCCACCCTGTATCCGACCATGATTTCGCTGCGGCCGATTACCATGCCGAACGACGGTCTCTGCTGCCGGCTGGTGTCCTGGCTCTACGCCACCGACACGCCGACCAACGTCACCCCGAGTATCCATGTATATAATACCCTGACGGTGCTGGCCGGATTCTACATGACCGACAGCCGTCTCTCCAGAAGCCGCAGGGGGAAAACCACTGTCACAACGATCTCCGTGCTGATTATCATGTCCACCCTGCTTCTGAAACAGCATTCCATTCTGGATATCATTGCGGCGGGCATCATGTTCCTGGTTGTCCAGGCGCTGAGCATGGTTCTGCTGCCCCTGCATCAGAATGGTAATAGATCAACGGTACCGGCGCTCAAGAAATCAGAATCGAGGATATGGACGAAATGAAACTTCTGACAATTACCATTCCATGCTATAACTCGGAAGAGTACATGGAGCACTGCATCGAAACACTGCTTCCGGGAGGAAATCAGGTGGAAATCCTGATCGTGAATGACGGTTCTTCCGACCGGACCCGGGAGATTGCCGACCGGTATCAGGCGGAATATCCCGGCATCGTCCGGGCGATTCACAAGGAAAACGGCGGCCACGGTTCCGCCGTGAACACCGGCATCGCCAACGCCACCGGACTGTTTTTCAAGGTAGTGGACAGCGACGACTGGGTTGATGCGGACAGCTACCGGGAGATTCTGGATTTCCTGGACCTGGTGGCGAAGGACGGCCGCCGGCTGGATATGCTGATCTCCAATTACGTCTATGAAAAGGTCGGCGCATCCCACAAGAAAGTGATGAAACCTTCCGGTTTCCCGGTGGACACCTTCTTCTCCTGGGACGATGTGAAACACATCCGGAAGTTCCACTACATCCTCATGCATTCCATCATCTACCGCACGGCACTTCTCCGGGAATGCGGCCTGCATCTGCCGGAGCACACATTCTATGTGGACAACCTGTACGCATTTCACCCGCTGCCGTTCGTGAAGAGTATCTTCTATCTGGATGTGGATTTCTACCGCTACTTCATCGGCCGCTCCGACCAGTCCGTGAACGAAAATGTCATGGTGAAGCGGCAGGATCAGCAGCTTAGGGTCAACCGCCTGATGATCGATGAATTCACCCGCCGGCGGATTCACCCGAAAATGTGCCGGCATTATATGCGGAATTACCTGGAGATCGTCACTGCCGTCACCTTCACCGTTCTCATGCTGGATGGTTCCCGGGAAGCCTCGAAGAAGCGGGAGGAACTGTGGCGCTACATCCGCCGCCACGACCGGAGGCTCTACGCCTATCTGCGGCGCAGTCCGGTGCTCCGGGCCCTTGCCATCCCGGGGAAGGGGGGCCACATGCTCAGCTACTACGGTTACCGGCTGGTCCAGAAGATTTACGGTTTTAACTAAAGAAGGACTAATTGCAAATGGCGTGATACAGATGTACTTACTGTATCACGCCATTTGCAGTATTGCACCGGGCAGGGATGCAGTACCGGGCGGGGATGCTCAATGCCCGGCGGCGGCGCTCAATGCCCGGCAAAGATTGTATACAAAATATGATTTGAATACTGATGCATGACCACAGACAAGTTTTCGTATACGAATCACGGTTGTATATTGCCGCAAGGTGCGGAATGGCCATTTTCCCCGTTTTCGCACCTGAATTGGCGAATGCCAGGGTGCGAAAATCAAATTTAATCTTGAATTAAATATTCACCGGTGGTCTGAAGGTGCGGAACGGACAGAAATGCTCTTTTCCGCACTATGTGATGGCGCATTGGTATCCGGGTAATTGAATGAAAATCCAAACACATCGGGGATGGTGTCTCTGAATTTCTGTTGGGCGGATGACTCTCTCTGTCGGGTGAATATTAACTGAAATTTCTGTGTCATTATCCATCCGCAGATAATTAACGCTGATTATTCAATTCGTGTCCGAACCTGCCGGGTGCGAAAACAGGATTTTTTGATTTTTCGCACCTCCGAAGTTCCGACCGCCTGCACCGGTGGCCGAACGCAAGAAAAGGCAGGTGCGGAATTCGTAAAAAACCGAATTCCGCACCTGCCCGACTAACCGAACAAAATTCCGCACCTGCCCGGAGAGCCAATCAAAATTCCGCACCGGCCCGGCTGTCCTCACGCTCCGATCATGCGGTCCGCCAGATCCAGTGCGGCGGCGATCACCTGATCCATGTCATAATATTTATATTCTCCCAGCCGGCCGCCGAAGGTGATGTTCGGCTCCGATTCCGCCAATTTCCGGTATTCGCAGTAAAGCCGGTTGTTCCGCTCATCATTCAGCGGATAGTACGGTTCATCCCCCGGCTTCCATTCCTGGCTGAATTCCCGGCTGATAACGGTTTTCGGAATGGTTTTCCCTTCATCATCCAGCCCGAACTGGAACCACTTGTGCTCAATGATCCTTGTCCATGGAGTTTCCCGGTCCGTATAGTTGACCGCCGCATTTCCCTGGTAGTTTTCCTGATCCAGCAGTTCTGTCTCGAACCGAACCGAGCGGTACTCCAGATTGCCCAGCGCGTATCCGAAGTACTCGTCGATTGCGCCGGTGTAAATAACATGGGACGAGCGGGCGTCGAAGTAATCTTTGTCCGTCAGATAGTCAGTGTCCGTCAGGACATCCGCTCCTTCCAGCATGGCCCGGACCATTTTCGTGTAGCCGCCCATGGGAATGCCCTGAAAGAGGGCGTTAAAGTAGTTGTTGTCGTAAGTGTAGCGCACCGGCAGCCGGCGGATGATGAAGGCCGGCAGTTCGGTGCAGGGGCGGCCCCATTGTTTTTCTGTGTATCCCTTCACCAGTTTTTCGTAAATATCCCGGCCCACCAGGGTGATGGCCTGCTCCTCCAGATTGCGGGGCTCGCCGATGCCGCAGTCAGACTTCTGACGGTCGATCTCCTCCCGGGCCTGTTCCGGTGTGACGACGCCCCACATTTTGTTGAACGTGTACATGTTGAAGGGAAGGGAATAGATCTCCCCCCGGTAATTGGCCACCGGCGAGTTGGTGAACCGGTTGAAGTCCGCAAACCGGCTGACGTAATCCCAGACCCGGCGGTCATTGGTGTGGAAAATGTGGGCGCCGTACTGGTGCACATGAATGCCTTCCACATCCCTGGTATACACATTGCCGCCGATCTGCGGCCGGCGGTCCAGCACCAGCACAGAGCGGCCGGCTTCCACGGCCCGCTGGGCGAAGACGGCGCCGAAGAGTCCGGCACCGACGATCAGATAGTCATATTTCCTGGTTAATTCCATAGTTTCCTCAGTTCTAAGGCTGGCCTGCGCCACCCGGGTTACTTGTGATACGGCTCGTTCCGGATAATCTTGAACGACCGGTAAATCTGCTCCAGCAGGATCACCCGCATCATCTGGTGCGGGAAGGTCATGTCCGAGAAGGACAGCTTATAGTCTGCCCGGCTGCTGACCTCGGGAGAAAGTCCCAGGCTGCCGCCGATGACAAAAGCGACATCGCTTCTTCCGTCCAACGCCAGGTTCCCAATCTTCTCCGCCAGTTTCTCAGAAGTCAGCTTCTTTCCCTGAATCTCCAGCGTGACCACGTACATGTCCCGGCTGATTTTCTCCAAAATCTCCCGGCCCTCCGCCCGTTTCACTTCTTCCTCTTCTGCGGGGCCCGGGTTCGCCGGCAGCCGGGATTCCTTCAGCTCGATAATCCTCGGCGCACAGTAGCCCCGGAGCCGTTTCATATACTCCTCCACGGCGTCCCGCCAGTACTTTTCCTTCAACTTTCCGATACAGATGATCGTGATATTCATCGTTTTCCTCAATTACAGTGTGACGAGCCGCCGGTTTTCCGGATGCTCTGCGGGTTATTCACAACATTCACTGTGGATATGTTGATAATTTTGCGGATATCTCCTCTCATAGACGCTCAGAAACCGGAGCGACTCCTTCCAGGAGGGCTCACACCCGCATCAGTTCCATCGGCTCAGACCTCTTGGCCACTTTTAGCGTCAGATCCCGTCCGACATAAAAATCCTTTTCGAACAACACATTCCGCACCGTCAGAAAAGCGGTCTCCGGCGTGTTGTTCTGCTTGCTCAGATGTCCCAGCACCACGTGGGGCATGTCTCTGCCCATTCCGGCCCGGTCGGCCAGAAGCCGGCCCAGCACATCGCCGCAGGTCATGTTGGACAGGTGCCCCCGGTCACTGAGAATCCGCCGCTTCAGCGGATACGGATACGGCCCCACCCGCAGAATATTCACTTCGTGGTTCGCTTCCAGCACCAGAGAATCCGCATCCCGGATTTCCCGGTACATTTCCTCCGTAACACAGCCGGTATCCGTCATAATGGCCAGTTTCCGCCCCCCGTTTTCGAAGGTATACCCCACCGGATCCGCCGCATCATGGGAGAGAGGAACCGCATGGACCTTCACGTCGCCGATCACAAAATCCTGGGACTTCCCCACAGCCTCTGCCCGGTTCTCCGGCAGCTTATCCCGGATCTGGTCCAGTGTACCCTTCGTTCCGAAAACCCCGGCAGAGGTGCATTTTCTCCCCATCATGCGCACACTCTTCACGTGATCCGTGTGCTCGTGGGTCAGAACGATCCCGTTGATATCCGCCGGAACCATATCCAGCTGCTCCAGCCCCGCTGTAATGTGCTTTCCGGCGATGCCGGCATCCACCAGAATCGCTGTATTGTCCGTCCGGACCATGTAGCAGTTTCCTGAGCTGCCGCTGGCGAACGATGTATATTCAAATGCCATAACGATTTCTTTCTCCTTCTTCTAATCAACGACTTAGATTATACCACGGGAAAGGGGGCATTAACATATGTTAATGCGGCAGGACGGGTGGCGGAGCGGCGACTTCATGCGCAGCGGGCAGACGAGTCATTTATTTGTCTGTCGTGACTAAAGTGTATACAATCCTCCTGACCGGCCGACCGAAAACACCGGCAAGCTTCTGGCGGCCCGCCCCGAAAACATGTATAATGGATAACATCGAAACCGGCGGATCGAAACCACCGATCCCCACAGCGAATACAGGACAGAAAGGACCCGGCATGCGCAGAAAAGACCGCGAAGTAACTGATTTCCCTGCAATTCTCGAAATCATCGAGCATTGCGACATCCTCCGCCTGGGACTGGCGGACGGAGCATATCCGTACATCGTCCCGGTGAATTTTGCCTACGAAGTCCGGGACGGGCAGCTCAGCTTCTACATCCACGGCGCCATGGCCGGCCGGAAATATGAGATGCTGCGCCGGAACCCAGTCTGCAGCTTCGAGATGGATAACCCGCTCTACATCGAGTGCCTGCCCGAGAAGAAGGATGTGACCATGCGCTACGAGTGCGTCATGGGCCGGGCCGATGTGACATTCCTGGAGGGGGAGGAGAGACAAAGGGCAATCGACGACGTTCTGATGGCCCGCTATGAAATGACGAAGGACTTCGCTTACAATCAGGCGGTGGTCAGCCATACAGCGCTCATGAAGCTGACGGTCACCGAACTCACGGCGAAGGCAAACAGGGCATAGAAAGGACGGATCATGACGATTCTGAAGATCTACACGGACGGGGCGTGCTCCGGCAATCAGAATGCGACGAACGTAGGGGGATGGGGGGCCATTCTGGAATACGGCGAACACACGAAAGAGCTGCACGGCGGTGAAGTGAATACCACCAACAACCGGATGGAGCTCACCGCCGTGATCGAGGCCTTCCGGACTTTGAAACGGCCGGGGCTCCGGGCGGAAGTCTACTCCGACAGCTCCTATGTCATGAACTGCTTCCGCCAGGGATGGTACAAATCCTGGGAAAAAAACGGCTGGAAGACCTCCCAGAAAAAGCCGGTGGAGAACCGGGAGCTCTGGCAGGAACTCTTGTCCCTGGTGCGCCAGCACGACGTCCGGTTCTACCGGGTGAAGGGCCATGTTTCCGTGGATGCGGACGCCTCGAAACTGGACGCCCTCTACTCCAAATTTCGCCAGTGGAACGGAAGCACATTCACCTATGAAGACTTTCTCTATGTCACGAAGATGAACAACCGGGCTGACGAGCTGGCCAACGTGGGGATTGACGAAAACCGGTAATGTACCGGCGCTTTCACACTGAAAAAGGCGCATGCAATTGCCTTAGCGGGTTTTGCATGCGCCTTTCCTGCTTCTCATTCCATGGGATCGTCCTGATCCGACTTATTTCACCTTGTGATTCTTCTTCCACCCCATTTCATGAATCACCCTCCGGAAATCCACCCGAAATTTACAGAATATTAACGGCCGGTCATACCATTTCCCTTTGTCCATACCCCCGGCGCAGGCCGGTCTAAAAAAAAACAGCCCGCCGGACCCCAGGTCCGACAGGCATTCTCTCTTCTGTTCTATGCTGTATTCCCCTATGCTTCCATGCCCCGCTTCATCTCGTCCCGGAACCGCTGAATGATGCTGCGCTCCGCCCGGGAAATGGTCATCTGGGATACGCCCAGTGTCTTCGCAATATCCGACTGGGAACGGTTATAGATGAAACGCTCCCGGAAGATGTACCGATCCTTCTCGGAGAGGGTTTCCATCACCTTGTCGATGATCTCGTTGATCTCCACCCGGTCATAGCCCGCTTCATCGAAGCCGGTGTACTTCTCCAGGAAGGAGCTGTCCCCGTCCTCTCCGGCATCCTCGAAGGTCTTGTCCAGAGAATAGGTTCCGTACGCCCGGGAACCCTCGAAGGCCTCGATGACCTGCTCTTCCGGAATCCCGGTCCGCTCTGCGATTTCCTCCATCGTCGGTTTCCGGTGGAACTCCAGGTAGAGTTCGTCTCTGGCCTGCTGCACTTTGGAGGAAATCTCCTTCAGGCGGCGGGGCACCTTCAGACTCCACTGCTTGTCTCTGAAATATTTCTTGATCTCTCCCAGGATGGTCGGTGTGGCGAAGGAACTGAATTCGAATCCCTTCGACGGATCGAACCGCTCCACCGCCTGCACCAGGGCCAGCGCACCTACCTGGTACAGATCGTCATATTCAACGCCTTTCCCCAGGTATTTCCGAATCAGGATATCGACCATGTACAAGTGGCTTTCCACCAATTCATTTCTGGATTCAATTGTAGGGTGTTCCTTGTATTTCCGGAACTTTTCCAGATCTTCCGACATAAATATCCTTTTTCGTTCTATACTTCCTTCAACATGCGGATCACTTTCCGGCCATGCTCATCCCGGGTGAATTCCACCTGATTCATCAGGGACTCGATCACGTAAACGCCCAGATCCCCCTCCTGCGGGCACCGGCGGCACGGCTGGCTCATCTTTTCCAGCGTGTGACGGTCGCATTCATCTCTGACAGTGACCTGCATGTAACGCGGATCCACCTTCAGTTCAATTTCATAGAGATCCGAAAAACCGCTGAATCCGTGACAGGATACATTCTTACATGCCTCACAGACCGCATTCTTCAGATCATCGATCTCTTCCACATCGAAACCTGCCGTCGCTGCCACCGAGCTGATCGCCAGTCTCACCATGCGCAGATATTCCGGTTTCCCCGGTATTTCAAATTTCAGAGTGTCCATCTGTCTCAAGTTCCTCCATCAATACTAATCTACTACAGTCCGCACCGGACTACAGTGATAAGTATACCCGGTTTTCCTTCATTCACACAGGGACACCGTGAGTCAGCCATTATTCTAACACAAGTTCCCGGAAAATCCCATCCTTCACTTTCGATCCGACCGTCTTCGGACAGGACTGCCCCCCGATCTTCGCCCGGCCCCGCATCGCCAGCAGTGCCTCCAGGTAGCTGATTCCCGGCGCCGTCGGATGTTCTGCGATCCGGGCGTGCCCCGTGTCCACTGCGGCATAGGCCATCTTCGGACAAAGGGAAATGATCAGCCGTTCGTCCGCCAGTTCCGCCAGCCGGGGCAGATACCAGACATAGAAATCCTCCACCGCTTTCGTCATGACCCGGGGCCCCAGAATCGGCAGGGAACCGGCCGAATCCGAGTAGATCAGAATATCTGCGCCGCACTCCTTCGCCGCCTTCGCAAACCGGAGGCTCTGCTCACCGTAGTGCCGCAGCACTTCAGCCGTTTCTTCCCGGTGCTTCCGGTACTCCTTGAAGAGCAGTTTCGGATCCGCCAGAACACTCAGCGCCGTGAACGGCCCCGTCAGTTCCAGAGCCACGGTCTCTCCCTCCTCTTTCAGTTCCCGGCAGGCTTCCAGGGTCTCATGAATCCGCCCACGGTTCAGGTCCAGTTCTCCGATCTGCTTCAGATCTTCCGGGGTCCGGAGCACCGGCTCCCCGCCCCGGGGACCGGAATTCTCGTCTCCCGGGTTGATGGAGGCGCCCAGCGCTTCCGCCTCCACGGTCCGGCAGAAGGGGAGCAGGCAGAACGCCGCTCCGTCCGCCTCCTTCACCGCTTTCGCCAGTGCCTTCATGCCTTCCCGATCATAATAGGCTTCCGGAAAGTGCATCCCGGTTTTTTTTGTCACTTCCCGCCGGACCCCCGCCGAATTGGTATAGGTGCACTTATAATCTCTGATCTCTCCCATCTATCCCTCCTTCTGTACGGTGCGCAGAATCGCCCGGACATTCTCCAGCGGGGATCCCATGCCCAGTCCGCAGGCAGGGGAAATGATGTCTGACCCCGCATTCAGGCAGCCTTCCGTGAGACGCTCCACGTCGTCCCGGTCGGACATCTCCACTGCGAAGGTGCTGACATTCCCCATGATCGCCCGGCCCGGCAGTTTCTTCCGGGCTTCCCGGATGGATACCACAGCGTCGAAACTCAGCGCATCACTGCGGACCTTCTGCACTTCTTCGTAGACGGAATGCATCTGACCGCAGATATGGACGATGATTTTCACACCGGAAGGCCGCAGTCCGTCGATCAGCTTATTCAGATAGGTCACGGCGAATTCGTCGAAGTATTTCGGCCCCAGAATTTCTCCGGTGCCGCTGGGATCGGCGATGGTGATCACGTCCGCCCCTGCCTCCGCCTGGGCCAGGCCGAAGGTGATCAGCTGGTCGGTGATGAAATCCATGTACTGGTGGGCGATGTCCCGTTTCTTTCTCAGCTGCTTGTAATAGATCTGGGGCTCCATGACGGAACTGGCCGTACTCACCGGACCGGTCAGGTTGCCGATGATCGGAAGGTCCCGGGTTTCCTCCTTCAGAATGCGGATGGCATCCACCACCACTTTCGCCCGGCCCTTACCGGGATCCAGTCGGGAAAGCTGGGGATAGGCCTGGATGTCATTGATGACGTACTCCGTGACATGGGGCTCGAACAGCCGGGTGCCCATGGTGACGCCGGCGCCCATGGCTTCCGCTTCCACGGTCATGCAGAAGGGAACCCCCAGGTTTTCGAAGCATCCCATATCACAGACCGCTTTCGCCAGATCCGCCATCATCCGGGCGTTGCTGTGGGCTTCCGGCAGGTAGATGTCCCGTTCTTCCTGCAGGTCCCGGGTGATCATGTTCATCATGCCCCCCGGGCAGATGCAGGCCGGCCGGTCGGCGCCTTCTCCGGAAAGCAGCCTTTCCAGACGGACTTTCGGTGTCATTTCCATCAGCGGGACTCCTTTCTGTCTTCACAGGATCCTTCCGATCCTTCTCTTCCGCCGCCCCGGAGATTGCTGCATTCCCTGCGTTCTCTTCGTTCCCGGCGTTCTCTGCATTCCCGGCGGTTTCGGTGCTCCCGGCGTCCGCCGCTTTCTCCCGGGAAGATCAGGCAATCCGAGAAAAGTCTCTCATAGCCCTCCGTGGCCCCCAGCTCCACATATTCCATATGATGGGCCAGCTCCTCCATATCCCGCCGGCAGACTCCGGACAGCAGAGCCATATAGGCGCCGGTACGGGAGGAATTCCCCACATAGCGCATCCGGTCTTCCACCCCCTTCGGCAGGATTCCCACACCGGTCAGGCTGTCCGCCGGCAGGTGGGCGCCGAACTGTCCGGCGATCAGCACCTCGTCCAGATCCTCCATGCCGATGCCGGCCCGGTTCAGCAGGGCCATGAAGCCGGAGAGAATCGCCCCTTTCGCCAGCTGAACCTGACGCACATCTCCCTGGGTGATCCTGAGGGACCGTTCCCCGTCCAGCAGGCGGAATGACCGCTTCCCGTCTTCTCCCACTTCGATCAGTTTCCGCCGGGGATCCTCTTCATCGAAGGCATCCGCTTTTGCGAAGGCGCCGGTCTTCCTTACGATTCCGGTACGGATCAGTTCCCGGGTGACGGTCAGAATGCCGCTGCCGCAGATGCCGCAGGGCGCCTCGTCCCCGATCACTTTCCGCTCCACTTCACCGTCCGCCGTGATCACCACGTCTTCGATGGCCCCGTCCGCCGCCCGCATGCCGCAGCTGATGTTCATTCCCTCCAGGGCAGGACCCGCCGCACAGGAGCAGCTCAGCAGGCGGCCGCCGGATGCCAGAACGATCTCTCCGTTGGTGCCGATGTCAATGAACAGCACGTTTCCCTTCCGGTGCTGCAGATCACATACATAAGCACCGGCCACAATGTCTGCGCCGATATATGCCGAAACCGACGGAAGGCAGTAGAGAGCAGCCCGCTCTCCTGCCTTCAGGCCGATATCCGATGCCAGGAGATTCCGGGACCCGGTGAAAACCGGCGCAAAAGGAGCCGTCCCCACCGGCCTCGCATCGATTCCCAAAAGCAGGTGCAGCATGGTGCAGTTGGCCGCCACAGTGATCTCCCGGATCGATTCCCGCCGGACCCCGGTCTCCCGGCAGACTTCTCCGATCATGGCATTCATCGATTCCACAATTGCCCTCTGCAGCTTCCCCGCACCCTCCTCCGGATGCTCCATTTCATAGGTAATCCGGCTGAGCACATCTAGACCGAAGGTCTTCTGGGCGTTAATCTCCGAGGCATCCGCCAGAATTTCACCGGTCTCCATATCCACCAGAGAACAGACCACAGTGGTGGTGCCGATATCCACCGCAGCACCGTAATATTTTGTCTGATGGCCCGGCACAATATCCACGACGCAGCCCTCCCGGATCACCGCCGTGTACTCCCCGGGTGCCCGACTTCCCCCCATCAAAGCGTTGGCATCCACCCGGACCGCCCCGGTCTTCTCCATCAGCACATCTTCGAAAGGGGTCTGCTGCTCCACGGTCTGCCGCTCCACCGTGAGAGGCATCATACGGGTAAGGGGAGCCCGCTGAAATTCCGGGATATATCCTCCGGTGAGAACCTTTCCCTTCTTCTCCCCGCCCACGGTCTCCAGTTCCAGATCCGTCACAGGCTCCATCATGCAGGCAAGCCGGATCCCGCTGTCCAGCTCTTCCCGGCTCAGAAGCTTCTCCTCCTCCCCGGTCACCGGCGTTCCTTCTCCGGACACCACCCGGATGCGGCACTTGCCGCACAGACCCCGGCCGCTGCAGGCATTATCCAGATAGATCCCGTTCTCCAGAAGCTGATCCATCAGAGACCGGGAAGGGTCCCATGTGATGCTCCTATGCCCGGGGCTGATCCTTATCTTCGTCATACGTTCTGCTGCTCCCTGACTGCTCATTGACAAAAAATACCCTTACTGTGCTCTCGCCATCATCTGATCCCCGTCCGGGAACCGTTCTTTCAACAGCTCTTTCGCCACTTTCACGGCTTCCACCGCATTGGCGGAATACCCGTCCGCTCCGATCCGGTCCGCAAACTTCTGGGAAATCGGGCCGCCGCCCACCATGACGATGACATCATCTCTGATCCCTTTCTCCTTCAGCATTTCAATGACCCGCGGCATTCCTTCCATGGTGGTGGTCATCAGTGTGGACATGCACACCAGTTTCGCACCCTCCTCGATGGCGGTTTCCACGAACTTCTCCAGCGGAACATCTCTCCCCAGATCGATCATCTCGAATCCGGCAGTTTCCATCATGATCTTCACCAGATTCTTTCCGATGTCGTGGGTATCCCCCTGGACGACGCCGATCACACCCTTCACCGCCGTGTCATTCTCGATCTGCGGCAGATGTGGCTTCAGCACATCGATGCCCCGGTACATAGCGTCAGAGCAGAGCAGCAGGTCCGTGACGAAATACTCCTCCTCGTCGAACATCACCCCGGCCCGGTTCATTCCGTCCACCAGTCCCTCGTGAATCGCATCCATCGCCGGATATCCCGCTTCCAGATATTCCTCTGCATCCTCTACCACGTCTTCATCTTCCATCTCGAACACATCATCCGAAAGTCTCCGGAGCAGCTCCTCTTTCGTAGCCATACAGCCTCCTTTTTTCAGGTTTTTCTTCCGATACAATCGCCTTCATTATAACATGACCCGGGGGATGCCCCCATTGATTGTGGCGGAAGGAATATGCAGTACATATTGATTTCTTCTATACATCCGGCACAACCGGCGCTGCCGGAAAGAACCATCCGTCAAACAGATGTCGTTCCCATCGTTTATGGGTTTTGTATATTATTTTTTACAATAATAAAACTGCCCGAAGCTCGTATTTTCCGCTTCGGGCAGCTCTTTGCTGTTTTCTCTACCTGCAGCCTGCGGCCGTCGGTGCAATATTTTTTTGTCTATTCCTCCGGATCGGCAGGGGAGTCCGATGCCTCCGCACCTTCCTCTTCTTCATCCTCCTCCGGAATAACTCTCGCCATGGAGACGATATGCTCATCCTCTTCCACGCGCATTATCTTCACGCCCTGGGCAGAACGCTTCAGCTCGGAAATATCCGCCGCTTTCACACGGATGATGATGCCTTCGGAGTTGATCAGCATGATCTCGTCGTCCTCATCCACGATCTCGGCGCCCACCACATTGCCGGTGCGGTCTATCTTCAGCCGGTCCACGGTCATGATTCCCTTGCCGCCACGGATCTGGAGCTTGTATTCCTCCAGCGGCGTGCGCTTTCCGAAGCCGTTTTCGGTGACAGTGAGCAGGGATTTCTCCGGATCCACAATGGACATGGAGACCACTTCGTCTCCTTCCTCCAGCAGAATCGCCCGGACGCCGCTGGTGTCACGGCCCATAGCCCGGACATCTTCTTCCCGGAAGCGGATCGACTTGCCGAACTTCGTCACAACAATCAGTTCATCACTGCCTCCGGTCTGTTTCACATCCACCAGGGAATCCCCGTCCTTCAGGTTGATGGCGATCAGGCCGTTCGCCCGGTTGGACCGGAATTCACTGAGCAGGGTACGCTTGATTCTGCCCAATTTCGTGATCTGAGTGAGGTAGCTCGTCTCTCCCTTCTCCGGCTGTCCAACCGGAATGACAGAGGAAACCCGCTCATCCTGGGAGATATTCAGGAAGTTGACCACCGGCGTGCCCTTGGCTGTCCGGGAGGCTTCCGGAATCTGATAGGCCTTCAGCTTGTAAACCTTGCCCAGACTGGTGAAGAACATCAGATGGTCGTGGGTAGATGTCATGATCAGATCCTTCACAAAATCATTTTCCCTCGTGGTGAGGCCGGTAATGCCCTTGCCGCCCCGGTGCTGCGCCTTGTAATTATCCATCGGCACCCGCTTGATGTATCCCAGATGGGTGAGGGTGATCGCGACGTTTTCTTCCGCCACCAGATCCTCATCCTCGATCTCGCCTACATCTGCCACCAGCTTGGTTCTCCGTTCGTCGCCCCACTTCTCCTTCACGGCCAGAAGCTCTTCCTTGATGACGTTCATCAGTTCGTGCTCGTCCGCCAGGATCTTCTTGAAGTAAGCGATGCGCTCCCGGATCTCCTGGTATTCGTTTTCGATCTTCTCCCGTTCCAGTCCCTGCAGTCTGGCCAGCCGCATATCCAGAATCGCCTTCGCCTGGATCTCCGAGAGGCCGAAGCGTTCCATCAGCTTCTGCTGGGCATCGTTGTAGGAGCTGCGGATGATGCGGATAATCTCGTCGATGTTGTCCAGCGCGATGATGTATCCTTCCAGAATATGAGCTCTCGCTTCCGCTTTCTTCAGATCGAACTTCGTTCTTCTGGTGATGACTTCCTTCTGGAACTTCAGGTATTCCTCCAGGATGTCCCGGAGGTTCAGCAGCTTCGGCTCCCCGTCCACCAGGGCGATCATAATGCAGCCGAAATTCTCCTGCAGGGAAGTGTGCTTATACAGCTTGTTCAGGATGATCTGCGGATTCACGTCCTTCTTCAGCTCGATGACAATCCGCATGCCTTCCCGGGAAGACTCGTCCCGGATGTCAGAGATGCCTTCAATCCGCTTATCCTTCACCAGTTCGGCCATCTTCTCGATCATTCTGGCCTTGTTCACGCCGTAAGGAATCTCGGAGACCACGATCTGATACCGGCCTCTGCGGCTCTCTTCAATTTCCGTGACCGCCCGGACCCGGATCTTTCCCATACCGGTGCGGTATGCCTCCCGGATGCCGGCCCGGCCCAGGATCTGAGCACCGGTGGGAAAATCCGGACCCTTCACATAATTCATCAGGTCGTCCACCGTGCATTCCGGCTCGTCGATCATGTGTACGGTGGCATCGATCACTTCTCCCAGGTTGTGCGGCGGAATATTCGTCGCCATACCGACGGCGATACCGTTGGATCCGTTCACCAGCAGGTTCGGATAGCGGGACGGCAGCACCACCGGTTCCTTCTCTTCACCGTCGAAGTTCGGTGTGAAATCCACGGTATCCTTGTCAATATCCCGGAGCATCTCCATGGAGAACGGGGACATTCTGGCCTCTGTGTAACGCTGGGCCGCAGCGGAATCGCCGTCGATGGAGCCGAAGTTTCCGTGACCGTCCACCAGCGGATATCTCATGGAGAAATCCTGGGCCATCCGGACCATGGCGTCGTAGATCGAGGAGTCGCCGTGCGGATGGTATTTACCCATAACTTCACCGACGATTCTTGCTGATTTCTTGTACGGCTTATCCGGCGTCGTCCCCAGCTGGTCCATGCCGAACAGTATTCTCCTGTGTACCGGCTTCATTCCGTCCCGAACGTCCGGAAGGGCTCTTCCGACGATGACGCTCATGGCGTAGTCGATATAGGAATTTTTCATCTCATCATGAATTTCATGCTGGATGAGCTTGTGATCTTCCATATGTTCCAATTAAATATCCTCCTTGCCGGCTGCTAAATATCCAGGGTTGCGTACTTCGCATTCTCACGGATGAATTCACGGCGCGGCGGTACCTTGTCACCCATCAGTGTTGTGAAAATCTCGTCTGCTGCGGCCGCGTCATCCACGGTGATCTGCACCAGCGTACGGTGGTTGTAGTCCATGGTGGTTTCCCAGAGCTGGTTGAAGTCCATTTCCCCCAGACCCTTGTAACGCTGGATTTCGATCTTTCCGCCCGGAAGGCTGCTCATTTCCTCCAGCGTCCGTTCCTGCTCCGCATCAGAATAGGTGTAGCGCAGTTCCTTGCCTTTCTTGTCCCGGAACAGCGGCGGCTGAGCCGCATAGACATATCCGCCTTCCACCAGCGGCCTCATGTAACGGAAGAAGAAGGTGAGCAGCAGCGTCCGGATATGAGCACCGTCCACATCCGCATCGGTCATAATGATGATCTTGTGATACCGGAGTTTTTCAATATTGAACTCACTGCCGATGCCGCATCCGAAGGCGGTGATCATGTTCTTGATCTCTTCGGAATTCAGCATTCTGTCCTGGCTTGCCTTCTCCACATTCAGAATCTTACCCCTTAGCGGCAGCACCGCCTGGCGCTTTCTGTCCCGTCCCTGCTTCGCAGAGCCGCCTGCAGAGTCTCCCTCCACCAGGAAGATTTCCGACAGGGAAGGGTCCTTCTCCGAGCAGTCCGCCAGTTTTCCCGGCAGAGAGAAACCGTCCAGCGCACTCTTCCGGCGGGACAGATCTCTGGCCTTCCGGGCTGCTTCTCTGGCCCGGGACGCCCGGATACACTTATCCAGAATCGCCGCCGCCTGCTGCGGATGCTCATCCAGGAAGGCCGCCAGCGCATTGCTGGTGGCAGAATCCACGAACCCGCGGATCTCGCTGTTTCCCAGCTTCGTCTTCGTCTGTCCCTCGAACTGCGGCTCTTCCAGCTTCACGGAGATGACACAGGTCAGACCTTCCCGCACATCCTCTCCCGAGAGAGAGTCCCCGTCCTTCAGGAACTTGTTCCGGCGTGCGTAATCATTGAAGACCCGGGTCAGGGCTGTCTTGAAGCCTACCAGGTGTGCGCCGCCCTCTGTCGTGTTGATGTTGTTGGCGTAGGTCAAAATGTTTTCGTTGTACCGGTCGGTATACTGCATGGCGATTTCTACCTCGTGGTCGTCTTCAATCTTCTCGAAGTAGATGATGTCCTCGTTCACCGCATCCTTGTTCTTGTTCAGATAGGCTACGAATTCCCGGATGCCGCCCTCGAAGTGGAAGGAGTCCTTTCTTTCCTTCCCCGGACGCTGATCCTCCAGGGTGATCCGGACACCCTTCGTCAGGAAAGCGGTTTCCCGGAGCCGATTATACAGTGTCTCGTAGTTATACTCGGTCTCGTCGAAGATCTCCGGGTCCGGCCAGAAGACAGAACGGGATCCGTTGTGATCGGATTCGCCCACCACCGTGAGCGGGGAAGTAGTCTTCCCCCGTTCGAATTCGATATGGTACAGCTTGCCGTTTCTCTCGACTTCAACAATCATCTTCGTGGAGAGTGCATTGACCACGGATGCACCTACACCGTGCAGACCGCCGGACACCTTGTATCCTCCGCCGCCGAACTTGCCCCCGGCGTGCAGAACGGTGTGAATCACCTCAACAGCCGGAATATGCATCTTCGGATGCTCATCTACCGGCATGCCGCGCCCGTCGTCTTCCACGGAAATCGAGTTGTCCGGCCGGATGATCACCTGAATGTGGTGGCAGTATCCCGCCAGCGCCTCATCAATACTGTTGTCTACAATCTCGTAGACCAGATGATGAAGACCCCTCGGTCCCGTGGAACCGATGTACATTCCGGGACGCTTTCTGACCGCCTCCAGACCCTCCAGTACCTGGATCTGGGACGCATCATACGCCTGCTTGTTCGTTTCATTCGTCATAAACTGTGCACTCCCTGTCACTGCATGAACCCGCTGAGAAAAGCCGGGTCATGATATAGAAATAATATTGATTTACTCTAATTCTTCATTATGTTCAGCCTTCCCATTATACTACAAAACAGGCGATTTCGCAAGAAATCCGCCTGTTCTCAGGTAAATGTTCAATTCCACGTCTAAATCCGTAAAAACGCGAATTTAGTCGTCCTGGCGTATGACATGCCCGTCCCGGATCCGGATAATCTTCGCATCGCCGTAAGCCCTGAGCAGTCCTTCGTCCACGTCCGTGGCTGTGACAAACAGCTGATTCTCCTCCAGGGAACGGATCAGATACTCCCGGCGGGAGGCATCCAGTTCACTCATCACATCGTCCAGCAGAAGGATTCCGTTTTCGCCGGTCTCCTCCCGGATGAAATCCAGTTCCGCCAGCTTCAGTGAAAGGGCCGCCGTCCGCTGCTGGCCCTGGGAGCCGTACTTCCGGCAGTTGACCCCATTCACGAAGAACTGCATGTCATCCTTGTGCGGTCCCCGGAAAGTGGTGCGCATCCTCCGGTCGCTGTCCCGGGATGCCTTCAGAGCTTCGGCGATGATCTTTTCCTGCTCCTTTCGGTCCGGATCATAGGTCAGATTCGGATCGTACACAACTTCCAGCTCTTCCACCCGGTTCGTGATCCGGCTGTGGATCCTTCCGCTCAGGATACTGATCTGATCCACGAAGGCCTTCCGAAGCTGCATCAGTTCCGCACCGTACTTCACGATTTCCGCATCCCACAGATCCAGGAGGCCCGGATCGATCCGCTCATTCTTCAGGTAACTGTTTCTCTGAAGCAGCGCCTTCCGGTAACCGGACAGACAGCTGAAATAGGCAGGCTGAATCTGGGACAGTTCCCGGTCAATGAACCGGCGCCTGGTGGCAGGCTCATCCTTCACAATCCGCAGATCCTCCGGGGAGAACACCACGATAATGATGTTTTTCATCAGTTCCGAAGTCTTCCGGATTACGGAACCGTCCTTCAGAATGGATTTCTTCGACTGCCGGTTAATCCGGACTTCCACCTTCGTATCAATGAAGGCCTTCTCCGCTTCGACCCGGATGAAGGCCCGGTCCTGCCCGAACCGGATGAGATCCGCATCGTGGGCAGTACGAAAAGACCTTCCCATCGAAGTCAGGTAAACTGCTTCGATCAGGTTTGTCTTTCCCTGGGCATTGCTGCCTGCGATGAGATTCACCCTTGGATCGAAATCGATGGAGAGGTCTTCATAGTTCCTGAAATTTTTGATCTCTAAGTGCTTAATGTACATGCTCTTCTACTAAAGCGTCTGTCAGATTCTGACCGGCAGAACCAGATATTCGTATTCGTCGCCTTCCATCGGAACGATGAGGCACGGATCCACCGGAGAATTGAACAGAATTTTCACTTCTTCATCCTCCACGGACTTCAGCACGTCCAGCAGATAGTGGGCGTTGAATCCGATCATCAGATCTTCTCCCTGTTTCGTCGTAATCACTTCTTCTTCGACTTTTCCTTCCTCGGAGAATGAGGAAATCGTCATAACCGTATCCCTGACATTCATACGAATCAGGTTGTTCTTTCCGGCTGTGGTGAGCAGGGAGGCACGTTCGATACTCTCCTGAAGCTGTTCCCGGTTCACCACCGCAGTGATGCGGGCATTCTTCGGAAGGATATTCTGATAAGCGATGAATTTTCCGTTCATCAGTTTCAGTTCCACCCGGATGTTGCCGAAACGGAACGTCGCCTTCCGTTCATCCAGATAGAGAACGCCGTTGTCTTCATCATTCTCCACTTCGGAGATAATCCGGGCCAGTTCCAGAAGGATCTTGGCAGAAATGACGAATTCGTGGGTGCCGATATCCGGAGAAGTCCGGCGGTTAATGGCCATCCGGTAACCGTCGATGGCTACCATATTGATGCTTCCGGCACTCAGCTCCACCAGAACACCGGTGATAATACCTCTGGCTTCATCGGCGGAGGCAGCGAAAGCCGTCTTTTCAATCATGGAGCGTACGGTTTTCTTGTCAATATTAATGGACTCGGTTTCTTCATTGATACTGCTGATGACCGGAAATTCCTCCGCACTCATGCCGACAATGTGGAATTCCGAATTCATGCTGGAGATGTTTACCTCGTTATTTTCGGTCTCGCCGTCGCCGTTATCACTTGAAGTGATAACAACTTCGCTGGCCGGCAGTTTCCGCACAATATCACTGAACAGCTTGGCCATGACCACCACAGACCCCGGCTCCGCCACATTAACGGCGATGGTGTCCTGAATCGTGATATCCGTGTCGGAAGCGGACAGTTTCAAACGTCCGTCTGGATATGCCGTCAGAAGGATCCCTTTCAGAATCGGCATCGTGGAGCGGGTGGACACCGCTTTCGACACGATCGTCAGTGCTTTACTCAGGGTTTTCTGTTCACAGGTGAATTTCATGTTGTTGGCCTCCAAAGTCCATTTTCTTTTTTAAATGAGGTAGTATTAGTAGTAGTAGGGGGTGTGGAAATTGTGGATAACTCTCCCATCCGCTGGAATCGCTGATTTTTGGATGACAGCCGGGATTGTGGATATTTCGTCGTAAGCCGGAAATCAGTCCACAGGTATCCACAATCAGTTTTCTATCTTCGCCTTCAGCTGATCGATGTCATGCTTCAGAGAGTCATCCTTCGCCATGTCCTTCTGGACCTTTTCACAGGCGTGCATGACCGTGGAATAGTGCCGGTTTCCAAACAGATTTCCGATCTTTTCGAAGGAGTAATCGGTCATTTCACGGCAAAGATACATGGCAATCTGCCTCGGGTAGGCGATGGTCTGCTGCCTGGTGCTGGATTCCATGTCCTTCACGGTGATGTTATAGTGGCGGCTCACCACGGTCTTGATCTTCTCCGGTGTGACGCTGTCTCCGCCGTTGACGACGATGTCTTTCAGAATTCGTTTAGCGAAATTCCGGTCGATTTTCTCATGCATGAGGGAGGAGAAGCTGATGATCCGGTTGAATGCCCCTTCCAGTTCCCGGATGTTGTCGGTGATCTTCTCTGCAATCAGGCAGATGACATCGTAGATGTCGTCCGTCACTTCCAGCTTGTTGTTCTGCGCCTTCTTCATCAGAATGGCCACCCGGGTTTCATAATCCGCCGGCGACAGGCTGGCGATCAGATTCCAGGCGAAGCGGCTGCGGAGCCGGTCTTCCAGCCGCACCAGTTCGTTCGGCGGACGGTCACTGGAGATGACAATCTGCTTGTTCAGATCGTAGAGTGTATTAAATGTATAGAAAAACTCTTCCTGGGTTGTTTCTTTCCCTTCCAGGAACTGAATGTCGTCGATGAGAAGAACGTCCACTTTCCGGTATTTGTTCTTGAACTCCCGGGTCTTGTTGTCCCCCAGCGCCTTGATCAGCTCATTCGTGAACATCTCGGAAGAGACATAAAGCACGTTCAGATCCGGATTGTGCTCCAGCAGATAGATGCCGATGGCGTGCATCAGATGGGTCTTCCCGAGACCGGAACCGCCGTAGATAAACAGCGGGTTATAGGCCTGGGACGGGGACTCCGCCACAGCCATGGCAGCCGTCTGGGCATACTTATTGCTGTTGCCCACAACGAAATTGTCGAAGGTGTACCGGGGATTGAACAGCTTCTGCTTATTCAGTCCGCTGGTGATCAGATCCTTGTTCTTCAGCCTCGTCTGGGCAGGGGGTTCCGGAACGGACCGGAGAGATTCACCTTCCTTTTCATACTCGGTGGTCTCCTTCGTGATGACCCGGTAGGAAGAGCCGAGAACGACTTCCACGCTGTCCTCCAGCAGTTTCTTGTAACGGCCGTTCAGGATGTTCACATTGAAGGATTTCTCCGACTGGATGTAGACGATCTTCAGTTCATCGTCGATCCGGTGAATGGATGCCGGCAGAAACCAGGTGGAATAACTGGTCTGTGTAATATTCTCCTTGATGTTGGACAGGACTTTCGCCCAGATGTCTCTGTATGTGTTTTCCATAGATACCTCTCCGTAAATCGTATTTTCTATTGTAATTCATAAGTTATCCACACACAAGTCATAATTAAAACTTGGGAAATTTAGTTATGAGCAGAGTTATCAATATTATGTGGATAAATCTATCGGTAGTACGAGGATATCCATAAACCCGGGGGTATGAGGACAAAAATCAACGGGGAAGGCGGCCGTCACCCCGGAATTTCAGTTGACAATAAATATTGAAAATCATATAATACGGACGTGTATGCATAAATTGTAATTCAGATTATGCAGTAAGATTTTTTCAGAAATTCAGGAGGTAACACAATGAAACAGACTTATCAGCCTAAGAAGAGACAGAGACTGAAGGAACACGGATTCCGCAAGAGAATGGCAACGAAGAACGGCAGAAACGTTCTGAAGAGAAGAAGAGCGAGAGGAAGAAAGAGCCTGACTGCATAGAGATGCTTAGAAGGAACGTACTGAGAAGTCAGAAAGATTTCGATACTGTGTATCGGAAGGGAAAGTCTGTGCCGGACCGCTATGTGGTGGTGCTGTATAACAGAAACCGCCTTCCATACAGCAGAACGGCCTTTTTAGCCAGTAAGAAAGTCGGCAACAGCGTCCAACGCAACCGTGCGCGGAGACTGATGAAGGAGTCCGTCAGAACATCGGACCGGATCCGGTTTCAGAAGGGGTATGACTATATCATCGTCGCACGGAAATCCATTACGGATGCGAAGTGCCGGGATGTGCAGAAGTCACTTGAATCTGCGTTCAGACGCATCGGGGCGAAGAAGAAATGAAATATGTGAATATCACATTGAAGAAACTGCTCATTCTCATGGTGCGGTTTTATCAGATCTGCATTTCACCTCTGTTCCCATCCTGCTGCCGGTATACGCCGACCTGTTCGGTGTATTTCATCCAGGCTGTACAGAAATACGGTCCCTGGAAAGGAAGCTGGCTGGGAATCCGGAGGATATTGCGGTGCAATCCGTTTCATCCCGGTGGTTATGATCCTGTACCATAGTGGAGGATTTACATTTAAATGAATTTTTTTGGAATTATGGCCCAGCCGCTCGGTGTGATTCTGAAGCTGCTGTACGGTGTGATCGGTAATTACGGTATTACCCTGATTATCCTGACACTGATCGTCAAGCTGTGCCTGTATCCGGCCTATAAGAGACAGATCATGTCCATGGCGGGTATGGGAGACCTGCAGCCGAAGATGACAGAGCTTCAGAAGAAGTATGGTGCTGACAGAGAGAAACTGAGCATGGAGATGGAGAAGCTCTACAAGGAAGAGAATATCCATCCTATGGCAGGATGTCTCCCGATGGCGATCCAGATGTTCATCATCATGGGATTGTTCGCACTGCTGCGGAACCCGCTGAACTATATTTCCAGTGCTGATACGAATATGATCTTCGCGATCCACGAACAGTTCCTGTGGATCAACGACCTTTCCCAGCCGGACCCGTGGATTCTTCCGATCCTGTCCGGTGTTGCCACATTCGCTGCGACGTATATGTCCCAGGCCATGGGCGCCGGCACTTTGCCGGGCGGTTCCCAGGCCCAGGGAAAGGCGATGAATATGATCATGAAATACGGTTTCCCGATCATGATCATCTGGCTTGCGAAGACCTATGCGGCAGGACTGGCAACATACTGGTTCATCAGTCAGTTCATCCAGATCTTCTATAATATCCGTTTCGCCCAGCTGCGCAATAAGCTGAAAGAGGAACAGGAAGAGAAGAAGAAAAAGAGAAGAAAGCCTGTCAGAGCTGGCCAAGGAGTAAAGAGATAATTATGGATTCAACAGAAAAATGGGGCGACGATGTCGATTCTGCTGTAGAACTTGCTCTCGCCGACCTGAAGCTGACCAGAGAACAGGTCGAAATTGAAGTTCTCGAGCAGCCTTCCAGGGGATTTTTCGGAATCGGTTCCAAGCTCGCTCACGTCAGAGTTTCCCGGAAAAAGGAAGCTCCGGTGAAGCCGGAACCGAAGAACGATACACCGGAACCTGCGAAGGTTGAAGAACCGGCTGTGGAACCCGTAGAAGAAGTGAAGAAAGAGGAGACTGAGGCAGCAGCTGCTGTGGAAGCAGAAGAGAAGCCTGTCTGCAGATCTCACTCTGAGAAGTCTGACAGAAAACACGGAAAGGGCGACAGAAGAGAGCGCAGAGGCCGCGGCCATTCTGAAGCCGAAACGGAATATGTCAGCAAACTTCCGGAGATGGATTTCCATCGCGAAATGGATCAGCTTCCGGAGGCAGATGACCATCCGGCGAAGGTATTCCTGACGGATGTGGTCGAGAAGATGGGACTCGATCTGAAGATCGACTGCAAGGCGGACGAAAGTCATGTCCTGATCGATATTAACGGTGCGGATACCCGTACGATCATCGGCAAGCGGGGACAGACACTGGATGCCATCCAGTACCTGACCAGCCTCGTGGTGAACAAGGACCACAAGGACTACATCAAGGTGGTTGTGGATGCCGAGAATTACAGGTCGAGAAGAGAGAAGACACTGGAACAGCTGGCCGACCGGCTGGCCCGCAAGGTTGTGAAGACCCGTCACAGTGTCAGACTGGAGCCGATGAACCCTTATGAACGTAAGGTGATTCATTCCACGCTGCAGTCGAATCCTGACGTCACCACCAGAAGTGAAGGTCAGGACCCGTACAGAAGAGTGATTATTGAACTGAAATAGGTTCATTCGGATCATGATACAGAAAACGCCCGCGGCTCATGCGGGCGTTTTTCGTACTTTACAGAGGCAAATTATGATGGAAGATACAATTGCGGCGATTTCAACGCCTTTCGGGGAAGGGGGCATCGGCATCATCCGTATCAGCGGAGAGGATGCTCTGCTGGTACTGGAGAAGATCTTCCGCCGGCCCGGCGGCCGCCGGGGGATGGAAGACCGGAAGATGACCTACGGACATATCGTCGATCCGGCGGACGGAAAAGTTGTGGATGAAGTTCTCTGCGTCTACATGAAGGGACCGAAAACCTACACCACGGAGGATGTGGTGGAAATCAACTGTCACGGCGGGATCGTGCCCCTTCGGCGAACACTGGAACTGGTGCTCCGTTCCGGTGCTAGATCTGCGGAGCGGGGAGAATTCACCCAGCGGGCCTTCCTGGGCGGCCGGCTGGACCTGACCCAGGCAGAAGCGGTGATGGATCTCATCGAGGCGAAGGCGGACAGAACTTTCGACGTGGCCATGGGGCAGCTGGAGGGAAAACTTTCCGAAAAAATCCGGGATATCCGAAAGGATCTGATGGATATTCTAGTGAATCTCACGGTCAACATCGACTATCCGGATGAAGACATTGAAATCGTCACCTACGAGAAACTGAACGCCGCTCTGGAAAGTGCGGCGCAGAAAGTCCGGACTCTGCTGGACAGCGCCCGCACCGGCCGGATCATCAGTGAGGGACTGAAAGTTGCCATCATCGGAAAACCGAATGTGGGTAAATCCTCCCTGATGAATAATCTGCTCCGGGAAAGCCGGGCGATTGTCACGGATATTCCGGGGACCACCCGGGATACCATTCAGGAGAAGCTCAGTGTGAAGGGAATTCCGGTGCTTCTCACTGACACGGCGGGAATCCGGGAAACAGAGGACCGGATTGAGAACATCGGTATCCAGCGGTCCAAGGCTTCTTTCAATGAGGCGGATCTGGTGATTTTCATGCTGGACAGCACCCGTCCGCTTTCCGGGGAGGACGAGGAAATCATTCCCCATGTGGATCCGTCCCGGGCTGTGGCGGTGCTGAACAAGGTGGACAAAGGGCAGGTGATCACTTCCGATCAGATTCGGGAGCGCCTTCCGGGCGTGGAGCTGATCGAGGCCTCCATGACGGAGGAAACGGGGCTGGAAGCGATCGAGGACGCCATCGTCCGGAGAGTGTATCAGGGAGAAGTCAGCATGAGCAGCGACTCCATGGTGACGAACGCACGCCAGTCGGATTTTTTGTCGAAGACAGAAAAGCATCTCAGGGATGCCCTCCGGCTCACGGATCTCGGCGAACCGCTGGAGATCATTGAGCTGGATGTGCAGGAGGCGTATGAAAATCTGGGCAGTATCATCGGGGAATCGGTCAGCGACGATATTCTGAATGAGGTCTTCTCCCGGTTCTGTCTGGGTAAGTAGGAGTGAATATGGAACATTTTTTTATGGGAGAATATGACGTGGCGGTCATCGGGGCAGGTCATGCGGGCTGCGAAGCGGCGCTGGCATCGGCCCGGATGGGTGCGAAAACGGTCATGTTCTCGATCAATCTGGAAGCCATCGCCATGATGCCCTGCAATCCGGCGGTGGGAGGAACCGGGAAGGGCCACCTGGTCCGGGAAATCGATGCGCTGGGCGGAGAAATGGGTCTGAATATCGACAAGACGTTCATCCAGAGCCGTATGCTGAATACATCCAAGGGACCGGCGGTACACTCCCTCCGGGCCCAGGCGGACAAGGAAAAGTATCACCGGGAGATGAAGAAAACCATCGAGCGGCAGCCGGGTCTGGATATGAAGCAGGCGGAGATCGTGGACCTGGATGTCAGCGACGGCCGGGTCCGGGGGGTTCTGACCAAGACAGGGGCCTATTACCGGTGCCGGGCTGTGATTCTGGCCACCGGCACATTCCTTCGGGGAAAGATATTTATCGGGGAAAGCAGCTTCGCCAGCGGGCCGAACGGGCTGGCTCCGTCGGTGGAACTGGCGGATCATCTGAAGGATCTGGGTATGCACATGCGCCGGTTCAAGACCGGGACACCTGCCCGGGCCCTGGCGGACACCTTCGATTACACTAAGATGACCCGGCAGGACGGCGATGAGGAGATTGTTCCGTTCTCTTTCATGAATGACTCCCTGGAATGTGAGCAGGTTCCGTGCTGGCTCACCTACACGAACGAACAGACCCATCAGGTCATCCGGGATAATTATGAGCGTTCGGGTCTGTATACGGGGGAGATCGTGGGCACCGGTCCCAGATACTGTCCTTCCATTGAGACGAAAATCGAGCGGTTCCCGGATCGGAAGCGGCACCAGCTTTTCGTGGAGCCGGAGGGCAGGGACACGGAGGAAATGTATATCCAGGGGATGTCCAGCAGTCTGCCGGAAGATGTACAGGTGGAATTCTACCACACCATCGAGGGACTGGAGAATATTACCATCACCAGGCCGGCCTATGCCATCGAGTATGACTGCATCGATCCGACGGATCTGAAACTGAATCTGGAATATCGTTCCATTCCGGGGCTGTTCTGTGCCGGACAGTTTAATGGAAGTTCCGGCTATGAGGAGGCGGCGGCCCAGGGCCTGATGGCGGGAATCAATGCGGTTCTGTCAATTAATGGAAAAGATCCGTTCATTCTGGATCGAAGCGAGGCTTATATTGGCGTTCTAATCGACGATCTGGTGACCAAAGGTACTAATGAACCTTACAGAATAATGACCAGCAGAGCGGAATATAGGCTGGTTCTGAGGCAGGACAACGCTGACGCCCGGTTGACGAAGCGGGGATACGACATCGGACTGGTTACAGAACAGCGATATCAGAAGTTTCTGAAGAAACAGGCGCAGGTGGACGGGGAACTGAACCGGCTCCGGAAGGTCAGTGTGGGACCGGCAGAGGCGAATGATTATCTGGAAAGTATTGGAAGCGCCCCGCTGCAGAACCGGGTTTCACTGTACGAGCTGCTGAAGCGTCCGGAGGTGACCTATGAGAATATGCGGGCAGTGGATCCGGAACGGCCGGCCCTGCAGTCTCATCTGACTGCGCAGGTGGAAGTACAGACGAAGTACGAAGGGTATATCGGCATGCAGGAGCGGCGGATTGAAAAGTTCCGGAAGCTGGAATCCAAGCGACTGCCGGCGGATCTGGATTACGGATCCATCGAGAACCTCAGGATTGAAGCGCGGCAGAAGCTGAACCGGATCCGTCCGGTTTCCGTGGGACAGGCTTCCCGGATTTCCGGTGTATCCCCGGCGGATATTAATGTACTGCTGATTTATCTGGAGAAGATGAGGAGAATGAATCCATGAGCGATCTGCTGAATACGGCTTTTGAAAAGATACATATTACGCTGGATGAAGCGCAGCACGACAAGCTGCTGTCCTATATGGAGGGAATTCTGGAATATAACCGGAATATCAATCTGACTTCCATTACGGATCCGGAAGAATTCGTCATGAAACACTACGTGGATTCGGCGGTGATCTGCCAGCTGAAGGAGTATCAGAATGCGGAGAAGATCATCGACATGGGTACCGGCGGCGGGTTTCCGGGAATCCCGCTGGCGGCGGTCAGTCCGGAGAAACGGTTCACGCTGGCGGATTCGCTGAAGAAACGCCTGAATGTGATCGAGAATCTCTGCGGCAGAATCGGCATCGCCAATGTGGAAACGGTCCATGGCAGGGCAGAGGACATCGGCCGGAACCCGGCCTTCCGGCAGCAGTATGACCTGTGTGTGTCCCGGGCGGTGGCTAATCTTTCGGTGCTGGCGGAATACTGTCTGCCACTGGTGAAAACGGGGGGATATTTCATCGCATATAAGGGACCGGATATTGAAGAAGAACTGGGGGCTGCCAAGAAGGCCATCCGGATTCTGGGCGGAAAGACGGACCGGGTGGAAGAACTTCACACCGAGATGTTTCACCATAATCTGATCGTGATCCGTAAGGTGTCCGAAACACCGTCCCGTTATCCGAGACGGGCCGGCACACCGGGAAAATCACCGATCCGGTGATGCGTGTTTCACGTGAAACAATGTGTGTTTTCTGTTAAAACTCTGGTACTGAATTGGAGTCTGTTATATAATTATGTCCAGTCAGATTCAGATACAGGAGGCTTAATTTGGGTAGAGCAATAGCAATTTTTAACCAGAAGGGCGGCGTCGGAAAGACCACAACGAATATCAATCTCGGGGCGAGTCTGGCGCAGCTCGGAAAGAAAGTACTGATGCTGGACATCGATCCCCAGGGAAATACGACCAGCGGCATCGGTGTATCGAAGAAAGATCTGGAATATACCGTATATGACCTGCTGATTGATGCGGAGTTCGATACGAGGAAGGCAGTCATGCACACTAATGTGGAGGGACTGGACCTGATTCCTGCCAACACAGATCTGGCGGGAGCAGAAATCGAGCTGGTGGAACTGGACGGGAGAGAACAGAGGCTGCGTCACGCCATCGACAGAATCCGGGATGACTATGATTTCATTTTTATCGACTGCCCGCCGTCTCTGGGTCTTCTGACCATCAATTCTCTGGCTGCGGTGAACGGTGTGCTGATCCCGATTCAGTGTGAGTTCTACGCTCTGGAGGGAGTCAGCCAGCTGGTCAGCACCATCGATCTGGTGAAGAAGAATCTGAATCCGGAACTGGAAATTGAAGGCGTCGTGCTCAGTATGTTCGATGGCAGAACGAACCTGTCGATCCAGGTGGTACAGGAAGTGAAGAAGTACTTCGGGTCGAAGGTGTATTCTACGGTGATACCACGGAATATTCGTCTGGCAGAGGCACCGGGATTCGGTATGGCGATCACGGAATATGATCCGAAATCCAAGGGAGCACAGGCCTATAACGCATTCGCAATAGAATTCCTGGAATGGGAGGGAGCGAAGTAATGCCGAGAACTCCGAAGAAGAAAGGTCTGGGAAGGGGACTGGATGCGCTGTTTGCGGATCAGGCACCAGTCCTGGAAAAGGCGGAAGCGGCAGAGGAGAAACAGAAGGCGGACGAGAACAGTGTGGTCTACATCGGTATCGAGCAGATCAAGCCTAATGTGAATCAGCCGCGAAAGAAATTTAATGAGGAACGTATTGCGGAGCTGGCTGAATCGATTCTGAAACACGGAATCATTCAGCCTCTTGTGGTGAGAAGGAGCGGAGCGTTCTACGAAATCGTAGCCGGGGAACGCAGATGGCGGGCTGCCAGAAGAGCAGATCTGGAGAAAGTTCCCTGCATCATCCGGGAATTCACGGATGAAGAGAATATGCTCATCGCCATCATCGAGAACCTGCAGCGGGAGGATCTGGATCCGATCGAAGAGGCAAACGGGCTGAATCAGATGATCAAGAAGTTTGGAATGACCCAGGAAGAGGTATCCAAAAGTATCAGCAAGAGCCGCCCGTATATCAGCAATTCTCTCCGTCTTCTGAAACTGCCGGAATATATTCAGGAATTGGTCAGTGAAGGAAAACTCTCCATGGGTCACGCCAGAGCACTGATCAGTGTGGAGGATCCGAAACTGCAGTCGGAAATCTGCAGCAGAATTGTGAAGGATGGTCTGTCCGTCCGGGACGTGGAGAAGCTGGTGGCACAGAACACCCGTCCCCGCAGGAAACGGGCGAAACGGGTGAAAAGTCCGGACACCGTCCGGGCGGAAAACCGGCTGAAGGAAATATACGGAACCAGAGTATCGATCGACAGCACCGGAAAGAAGGGATCGATCAGACTCGAATACTATAGCAGCGATGAATTGAATCGTCTGCTGGATCTGTTGATATCAGAGTAGTTCGGGATATGTTTCATGTGAAACGGAAGGAAGTTTATGTCTGAATCAATGAAGGGCGAACGGATCGTGAATCGAATACCGGTACCGATGTGCGTGGTGGATCCGAACGGGAAAATCAAGGATTTCAACGGGATGATCAATCAGGTCTTCATCTATGATGATATCAGGGACTATGATTTTTTCGCACTGACAGGAATCCGGATTGACGACCTGATCGCTGCGGCGCAGAATGACCTGGCCCAGACAATCGAGAGAAATGACCGGATCTTCCGCCTGCAGGCCACCCTGCCGGAAGATGAAAACGGAGGCATCTACGTATTCTTCATGGATATCACAGATTATGAAGTCCTGAAGAAGCGTTACCGGGATGAGAAGGTCTGTGTGGCCCGGGTCAACATCGATAACTTCGACGAGATGAAGGCGAATACAGAGCCGGATATGCGGATGACGATCACATCCCAGGTGGACAAGGATATCCGGAAGTGGGCGGCGAAGATCAGCGGATCCATCGTCATCGTCAGCAACAGCGAATATATCATCTATTTCCAACAGGAATACATGGATGAGATGATCCGGGCCAAGTTCGGGATTCTGGATGAAGTGCGGGAGATCGAAACAGAAGCGGACTTCCCCATGAGTCTGAGTATCGGCATTGGTGTGGGCGGATCGAACATCAGTGAGACGAGAAATTTTGCCGATGTGGCGCTGGATCTGGCCATGGGCCGGGGCGGAGACCAGGCGGTGGTGAAGAACGGCACGAAGATCGAGTACTTCGGCGGAAAGCTGCAGACGGTGGAGAAGGGGAACAAGGGAAAGTCCCGGGTTGTCTCCCATGCACTCAGCCGGCTGATCGAGAGCGCTCCGAAGATCATGATCATGGGTCACCGGAATCCGGATATGGATGCATTCGGGTCGGCGCTGGGTATGTTCCGGATCTGCCAGATGAATAGCCGGAATGCTTCCATCGTGGTGAATGAGGTGAACGACAGTCTGCAGACGCTGTACCGCAGTGCGAAGGAGAGTGGTCTGTACACCTTCCTGGACAACGAGGAGGCGATCCAGAAGATTGACAGCAGTACGCTGCTGATTGTGCTGGATACCCACAGACCGAGTTACGTGCAGTGCCGGGAACTGCTGGAGAAGACCGACCACATTGCGGTGATCGATCATCACCGGCGTGCCGTGGATGCTATTCAGAATCCGTCCCTGTCCTATATTGAATCCTACGCTTCTTCCACGGCGGAGCTGATTACGGAAATTCTGCAGTATACCGGATCGAAGAAGGATATGGAGAAACTGGAGGCAGAGGCGCTGCTGGCCGGCATGACAGTGGATACGAACCGATTCGCTGTGAAAACCGGAGTCCGGACTTTCGAAGCGGCGGCATGGCTCAGGAGAGCCGGCGCCGACACCACGGAAGTGAAACGGCTGTTCCAGACGAACATGAGTGACTTCAAGGTCCGGGCGGAAGCAGTGGCAAATGCCACGATCCGGGAGGACGGAATCGCCACGTCCACTTGTCTGGGGTTCAATGAAGAAGCACAGGTGATTAACTCCCAGGTGGCGGACGAATTGCTGAATGTGAAGGGGGTCCGGGCCTCCTTCGTGGCCGGAAGGGATGAGACCGGCCAGACTGCAGTGAGCGCCCGTTCTCTGGGAGACATCAACGTGCAGGTCATCATGGAGAAGATCGGCGGCGGCGGCCACCTGACAACGGCCGGCGCCCAGACGGAGGAGAGTCCGGAGGATGCGATCCAGATGATTCTCAGCATCCTGGAATCAGCGAAGGAAAGTGAAGAGAAATAGGGAATAACAGACGGCGAACGAGTTGGCAGTCGCGTTTTGTATATTAAGTAGAAATGAAAAAGAGGTAAAGATATGGTAGTAATTCTGAAAAGAGACGTGAAGGGAACCGGAAGAGCAGGAGACGTTGTGAAGGTAAACGACGGCTATGCCCGCAACATGCTGATCCCGAAGGGATATGCCATCGAAGCGACGAAGGGAAATATCCGTTCTCTGGAGAAGGTGAAGGAGAAGCAGGCGGAGGAAGAGGCACAGCAGAGAGCCGCTGCCTCCGAAAAGGCCGAACAGCTGAAGAAGGCACAGGTCACCATCGTGACGAAGTCCGGGGAGGGCGGACGCCTGTTCGGTTCCATTACTTCCAAGGACATTGCGGACGCCGTGAAGGAACAGACTGGCATCAGCGTTGACAAGAAGAAGATCAAGCTGGATCAGCCGATCAAGAATCTGGGCACGTTCCACGTGGAAATCAAATTGTACTATGACATTAATGCGGAGATCACCGTTACCGTAACCGATTAGGAGGCAGTATGCCGGAAAGAATACCACCGCATAATCTGGATGCGGAACGGTCTGTACTGGGCGCCGCCATGCTGAGCCGGGATGCGCTGGCAGATGTGTCGGAACTGATCCGCCCGGAGGATTTCTACGACAGTGTAAACAAGGAAATCTACAGCACGATCTGGGAAATGTTCAAGGCCGGCAAGTCCATCGACCTGGTCACAGTGTGTGACGAACTGAAGAAGCGGGGGTCTCTGGAAGCCTGCGGGGGCAGGAGTTTCATCGCTGAACTGACCGGCAATGTACCGACCATCAGCAATGCGGCAGAGTATGCAAAGATTGTGGCAGAGACTGCCACCCTCCGCCAGCTGATCCTCAGTGCAGACAAAATCAAAGAGCAGTGCTACGAAAATAAAGAGCAGACCATCGACATTCTGGACAATGCAGAGAAGAATATCTTTTCCATTGCCCAGGCCAGACAGAGCAGTGACTACAGCCCGCTGAGCGATATCCTGGTGGAAAACATCGAGCTTCTGGAGCAGGCGGTCAGAAACCGGGGAAAGGTAACCGGCATCACCACAGGATTCAAGACCCTGGACGACGTGACTGCCGGTCTTCATAATTCCGACCTGATCATTCTGGCGGCCCGGCCGGCCATGGGAAAAACAGCATTCGCCCTGAACATTGCCCAGAATGCCGCACTGAAGGGCGGGGGACATGTCCTGATTTTCAGTCTGGAGATGTCGAAGACCCAGCTTTCCCAGAGACTTCTGGCCATGGAAGCGAAGATCGACAGTGAGAAACTGAAGAAGGGCATGATCGGCCAGAGTGAGTGGAATGATATTTTCGAAGCCTCGGACCGTCTGTCCCGGGCGGATATCAACATCGATGATACGCCGGACATGAGCGTGTTCGAGATCAAGAACAAGTGCCGGAGAATGAAAGCCGAAAAAGGGCTGGACCTGGTCATCATCGACTATCTCCAGCTGATGCACGGCGAATCCCGGACGGATAACCGACAGCAGGAAATCAGCGAACTGTCCCGTTACCTGAAGCTTCTGGCCAGGGAAATGGACTGTCCGGTGCTGGTGCTGTCCCAGCTGTCCCGTGCGCCGGAGATGCGTCCGAATCACCGGCCGGTTCTGTCAGACCTGAGAGAATCCGGTTCCATCGAGCAGGACGCAGACATCGTCATCTTCCTGTACCGGGACGACTATTATAACGAGGAATCGGAGAAGCAGGGGATCTGTGAGGTCAACCTGGCTAAGCACAGAAACGGACCGACGGGAACCGTGGAACTCACATGGGTCGCCCGCTACACGAAGTTTGCAGACAAAGCGTAACCGGTGTCACTGCCGTCCCATGGAGCGGACGGCGGCGTAGAATTTTTTTGTCCGATAAAAGTGAGGTGCATCATGATATTCAGCAGCAGAAAACCGAGAGATATCTACCTGCTGGACTCCCATCTGGAAAATGTCTTCATTAACGAGTTCCTGCCGGCGGCCCCGGGGGATTATGTGAAGGTTTACGTCTACGGACGTATGTATGCCGAGCATCATCTGGAAATTACGGATCAGATGATGGCGGAGCAGCTGGGGCTCACCTCCGAGCAGATGGAGGACGCCTGGAATTACTGGGAACAGCTGGGGGCAGTGAAGCGCTCCTATGCCACCGGACCGGACGGAAAAGCGGACGGGAAGGTGGAATTCCTGAGTATGAAGGAAATGATGTACGTGCCGGAACCGGAGGAGGAACCGGAAGAGGAGGAAAACGTGCTGGGCAACCGCCAGGTGCGGGAGCTTTTCGATGAAACCGAGCGGATTCTGGGCAGGACATTGAGTTCCAAGGAACTGGGGGATATCCTTTCCTGGATTCAGGATGACCATATTCCGACGGAAGTGATTCAGGAGGCGGTGCGCTATTCTCAGGAGCGGGGGAAGAACAGCATCCGCTACATCAGCAGTGTGGTGCACGGCTGGGCAGCGGAGGGGCTGAATACCCTGGAAAAGGTGCGGCAGCATCAGGAGGAAGCCGATCAGCGCCATTATCAGCAGAAGCGGATCATGAAGGCACTGGGATTCACCCGGAATGTGACGGAGGAAGAAGCCCGGATGATCGACAGCTGGTTCGATGAGATGGGCTACAGCATGGACAAGGTGCTGGAAGCCTGCCGGAAGACAACCGGCATATCCAGCCCGAATTTTAATTACGTGAATCAGGTTCTGCTGAACTGGAAAAATGAGGCGGACAGAAGAGGGGTTGCCGATGTGAACCGGTCGGCGGGAGTCAGCCAGGCAACGCTGAATAAGTATTATGATTTCCTGCGCCGGAAGGCGGAGGATGATGCGGAGGAGCGTACCCGGGAAATTTACCGGAAGATCCCGCGGATTCAGGAAATCGATGAAGCGGTCCAGAAACTGGGGGCGGAGCTGTCGAAGATCATTCTCACCGGTCACGACGCCGGTCAGAATCAGGAGGTTCGGGCGAAGATGGACCGGCTGGCGGAAGAGCGGGCGGTGATTCTGACGGAGCACGACTTCGAAATGGATTACACCGACGTTCATTATAAGTGTGACAAGTGCGGCGATACGGGGATCACCGATGTGGGTGAGCGCTGTACCTGTGTGCCGGAGCGGATGGCCGAGGCGGAAGTCTGGGCTCATACGGCGAAGTAACAGACGGGGATGGGATTATGGATGAACGGAAAAAAACGAGGAGACGGAGGCGGAAGAAGATGCGGATGGATACCATTCGCATTGTATTGATTGTTCTGGTTCTGATCATCGTCTTCACCGTTGCGACGTCCATCCGGACGATCGTGAAACTGAAGGCAGAACAGGCGGAATTGAAGAAGCAGAATCTGGCGCTCCGGAAACAGAAGGCGGAACTGCAGAATGAGTTCCGCAATGTGAACAACCGGAATTATATCGAGGAACAGGCCAGAATACAGTTGAACATGATTAAGCCGGGGGAAGTACTGTATATTCTGAAGGATGACAAGAAGAATAACAAGAAAGCCGGGGAGAATCAGCAGAATTAGAGAAAGCAACGAAAGTGAATCACTGATATATGAAGATAAAAGAAGTAATTGTAGTGGAAGGAAAGGACGACACGGCGGCTGTGAAGGCGGCGGTGGACGCTGAAACCATAGAGACCCACGGATTCGGCATGAGCGACAGCATGTGGACGAAGATTGACGCAGCCTATCAGAGCTGCGGGATTATTGTGCTCACAGACCCGGATTTTGCGGGAGAACAGATCCGGAAGAAAATTCTGGCCCGGTATCCGGATGCGGGACAGGCATACCTGCCGCAGAAGGATGCCCTGAAGAAGGGGGATATCGGGGTGGAGAACGCGAAGCCGGAGGCGATCCGGGAAGCGCTGTCCAAGGCCCGTTATACAGTACGGGAACAGGAAGATCCCTATACCATGGGGGATATGATCCGGGCGGGGCTGAGCGGAAGATCCGGCAGCCGGGTGCGCCGGGAGAAACTGGCAGCTGCCCTGGGAATCGGATACGGTAATGTGAGTGCGATGCTGGCGAAACTGAACGCATTCGGCATCAGCAGAAAGGATTTTCATGGAGCTTTACAATCCATCGACGATCAGGATGATCAAGGCCCGGTACGGGTTTAAATTCTCCAAGAGTCTGGGACAGAATTTTATTACAGAGAAATCTGTAATCGACGGCATCGTGGAAGGAGCGATGCTTACGAAGGAGGATCTGGTCATTGAGATCGGTCCCGGGATCGGTGTGCTCACCGCCGGCGCCTGCGAAGCGGCGGGGAAGGTGGTGTCCGTGGAACTGGACCCGAATCTCATTCAGGTATTGACAGATACACTTGCCCAGTATGATAATGTGAAGATTGTTCACAACGATATCTTGAAAACGGATCTGCCTGCTCTGATCGCAGAGGAAAAGGGGGATCTGCGTCACGTGAAGATTATCGGCAATCTGCCGTACTACATCACGACGCCGATCCTGATGAAACTTCTTCAGAGCGGGGTGCCGGCCGAGAGCATCACGGTGATGATGCAGAAGGAAGTAGCCGATCGGATCTGCGCCGGTGCCGGAACGAAAGCCTATGGCGCTTTGTCCGTAGCGGTGCAGTACTACTGCGCAGTCACGAAAGTGGAGGATGTGCCGAAGGAAGTCTTCATGCCTCAGCCGAAGGTGGATTCCACGGTGATCCGTCTGGATCTCCGGGATGAGCCGGCGGTCTTGGTGCAGGACGAGAAGATCTTCTTCCGTACCGTGAAGGCGGGGTTCAGTCAGCGGCGGAAGACGCTGCTGAATTCGCTGCAGAGCGCCGGACTTTCGAAAGCGGCGGTGCAGGCCTGTCTGCTGAAGGCGGACATCGATCCGAAACGGCGGGCGGAGACCCTGAGTCTGGAGGAAATGGCCCGGCTGGCGGATCAGATTACGGAAATGGAGAAGAAGGAGAGTCATTAATCATATGGGGACGAAATTCAGGAATTTCCGAAACCGGAAATTCGTAAAGAATCCATTCATCTGGTGCCTGATTCTGGCGTTGATCTTCAATCTGCTGATTGAAACCATGGCCCGGAACCAGCAGCCGCTGTACGGCGGTCTTTATTACATGGTCACGAAGCCGCTGGTGTTCATCGCCAACACGCTGATCCTCTATTCCATGCTGGTGGTGTCGGCCCTGTTCCGGCGGGGGACCTTCGTGGTGAGTCTGGTGGGCACCTTCTGGATGATCATCGGTATTGCCAACGGCGTGATCCTGACCCAGCGCATGACACCTTTCACCGTGAAGGACCTGAGCGCCGCCACCGACGGAGCGACCATTCTGACCAACTACTTCTCGAAGCTGCAGCTGATCGGTATGGGAGCCCTGATCGTGGGGCTGGTGGTGACCTTCGTGGTCCTGTTCATCAAGGGGCCGAAGCGGAAGGAGAAGATTCCATACAAAAAAACACTGGCAGGCGTTCTGGCGGTTATTCTGATCACATTCGGTTCGATTTTCGGATTGATCCGCATCGGGATGCTGAACACGTTCTTCGGCAACCTGCAGTACGCATACCGGGATTACGGTGTACCGTACTGCTTCATCAATACCTGGATGAATACCGGTATTCACCGGCCGGCCAACTATAGTGAGGCGGCGGTGAAGAGGATTTTCTCCAAGGATCAGTACACCGGAAAGAACGAAACAATGGTGCTGAAGAAGAATGACAGCGCCGTGAAAGAGAAGAAACCGAATATCCTGTTCCTGCAGCTGGAATCCTTCGTGGATCCGGAGCGGTTCACGAATATCAAGCTGTCCGCAGATCCGATTCCGTACTATCGTTCGCTGATGAAGAATTATTCTTCCGGCAGCCTGACGGTGCCGGCCTGCGGCGCAGGAACGGCGAACACGGAGTTCGAAGTGATGACCGGGCTGTCCGTGAAATTCTTCGGACCGGGAGAATATCCGTTCAAGTCCGTTCTGAAGGACGAGACGGCAGAAAGTGTGCCCCGGGATCTGAAGAGCATCGGGTACGGCACCCATGCGATCCATGACCACCGCGCCATGTTCTATAACCGGAACGAGGTGTTCAATAATCTGGGATATGATACCTTCACTTCCGTGGAGTATATGAGCGGCGTCCAGAAGACACCGAAGGGGTGGGCGAAGGACAAGATCCTGACGCCGCAGATTATGGAGACGCTGAAATCCACCAAGGACAGACCGGACTACATCTATACTATTTCGGTACAGGGACATGGCAAGTACCCGTCAGAACCGCTGCTTTCCAATCCGCAGATCCGGGTGACCGGCGCCAAGGACGAGGAAACAAAGAATAAGTACGAATACTATGTGAACCAGGTTCATGAAATGGATCAGTTCGTCAAGCAGCTCACCACCGAGCTGAAGAAACTGGATGAGCCGACCGTTCTGGTGATGTACGGCGACCATATTCCGGCGCTGGACATCAAGGAAGACACATACCGGGCGAAGGACCTGTACCAGACCCAGTATGTGATCTGGAGCAATTTCCCGATGAAGGCGGTGCACAAGGACATGACTGCCTACCAGCTTTCTGCGGACGTGCTGAACCGGGTGGGAATCCATGTGGGTACCACCACCATCTATCACCAGACGAAGAACCATCACGGGAAGAACTATCTGCCGGATCTGAAGATGCTGGGATATGATATGCTGTACGGCAAGGATTATATCTACGGAGGGAAGAACCCGTTCCACAAGGCCGGCATGAAGATGGGCGTGAAGAAGATCAAGGTGCTGTCCGTGGAAGAAGTGGCAGGCCAGTACTATATCAAAGGCCAGAACTTCACAGAGTGCTCGAAGATCTCGCTGGACGGCAAGGTGCTGAAGACCACCTACCTGACGCCGAGTCTGCTGAAGCTCCGGGGGAAGGTGGACCCGGAGGATGTGAAGCGGATGAAGGTGAGCCAGACAGACAAAACAAACGAGACCATCCTGACGACCACAGAATAGCGGGGGACAGGAAGAAACAGAGGGCCGGCGGCCGGGGACGTGATCTCCGCCGCCGGCCTTGTTTTCAGGAGTTTCGCAGCGGAGAAAAAAGAAAAAATAAAAATGTAAATAAGTGTTGACACCGATAGGGACAAGTGATATATTATAGAAGTTCGCTCGTGAGAGCGGCATGAACTTAGAAAACTCCATAGACGAGAAATTTAGTCAAATAAGCATACTAAGTATGCACGAACCTGAAAAAGTACAAGGTTCACGACAATTTCCGAAAACAGTAATTCAGAAATGGATACTTACAGAACGTTAGCGTTCTGGTCAGGAAAGATATGAACGGATGAAAGTCCGTTGATATACGATTTTTATCAAGAGTTTGATCCTGGCTCAGGATGAACGCTGGCGGCGTGCCTAACACATGCAAGTCGAGCGGGAAGCTCACAAATGATTCTTCGGATGAATGCGTGAGTGGACAGCGGCGGACGGGTGAGTAACGCGTGG
>NZ_FNBF01000034.1 GCF_900102225.1 Eubacterium pyruvativorans | reverse complement strand
CCGATGTTGATATGCGGTTTCGTTCTTTCAAATTTCTGCTTAGCCATTATATTCCTCCTATAAGAAAAATACGCTCGCTTCGTGCGGTATTGTTTACTTCTTCGTTACCTTCTCCACCAGGGATTCCGGCAGCTTGTCGAAGTGGTCGAACTGCATGACATAAGTACCGCGTCCCTGTGTTCTGGAACGCAGGTCTGTCGCATAACCGAACATTTCTGACAGCGGAACCATAGCTCTGATTTCCACAGCGCCCTTGTCCATTTCAGACCCTTCGATACGGCCTCTTCTACCGGACAGGTCTCCGATGACGTCGCCCATGTATTCATCCGGCACCGTTACCTCAACCTTGAAGATCGGCTCCAGCAGTACCGGAGCAGCCTTCTGGGCAGCCTCACGGAATGCCATGGAAGCCGCCAGCTTGAATGCCATTTCAGAGGAGTCGACTTCGTGGTAAGAACCGTCATACAGCTCTACGCCCACGTCAACAACCTGATATCCGGCAATCGGACCCGTCTCCATCGCTTCCTTGATACCGGCTTCGATCGGTCCGATGAATTCCTTCGGAATCGCACCGCCGACGATCGCATTGACGAATTCGAAACCTTCGCCCGGCTTTCTCGGATAAACTCTGATCTTGACGTGACCGTACTGACCGTGACCACCGGACTGCTTCGCGTACTTGTGGTCCACATCCGCTTCCTTGGTGATCGTTTCCTTGTAGGAAACCTGCGGCTTGCCGACGTTCGCCTCAACCTTGAATTCACGCATCAGTCTGTCGACGATGATCTCCAGGTGGAGCTCACCCATGCCGGCGATGATCGTCTGACCGGTGTCTTCATTCGTGTATGTCTTGAAAGTAGGGTCTTCTTCTGCCAGCTTGGACAGTGCGATACCCATCTTTTCCTGGCCTGCCTTCGTCTTCGGCTCGATGGCGATCTCGATAACCGGATCCGGGAATTCCATGGACTCCAGGATGATCGGATGGTTTTCGTCACACAGTGTGTCACCTGTTGTGGTGTTCTTCAGACCAACTGCAGCGGCGATATCGCCGGAGTAAACCTTATCGATCTCGTTACGCTTGTTTGCGTGCATCTGCAGAATACGGCCGATTCTCTCTCTGTCCCCCTTCACGGAGTTGTAGACATAGGAACCGGAATCCAGTGTTCCGGAATATACTCTGAAGAATGCCAGCTTACCAACGTACGGATCTGTCATGATCTTGAACGCCAGTGCTGCGAACGGCTCCTTGTCACTGGACGGACGGGTTTCCTCTTCCTCCGTATCCGGGTTAACACCGGTGATTGCCGGTACGTCCACCGGAGACGGCATGTAGTCGATGATGCCGTCCAGCAGAGGCTGTACACCTCTGTTCTTGTATGCAGAACCGCACATGCACGGAACCATTTCGTTCGCAATCGTCTGCTTTCTGATTGTGGCTCTGATCTCCTGCTCAGTGATTTCTTCACCGTCGAGGTACTTCATCATGAGTTCCTCGTCGCTCTCTGCGACGGCCTCAATCATTTTCTCTCTCCACTCCTGAGCCAGATCCATCATATCTTCCGGAATTGCCTCTTCGTCAATTTCCGTTCCGAGCTTGTCCTCGTAAATCTCTGCCTTCATTGTGATCAGGTCGATGATTCCCCGGAAGGAATCTTCCTTGCCGATCGGAAGCTGAACAGCCACCGGGTTTGCACCCAGTCTGTCCTTGATCTGATCGATGACCTTGTAGAAGTCAGCACCCAGAACGTCCATCTTGTTGACGAATACCATCCTAGGTACCTGGTATTTCTCAGCCTGTCTCCATACAGTTTCAGACTGAGGCTCAACTCCGCCCTTGGCGGCAAGTACGGTGACAGCGCCATCCAGTACACGCAGAGAACGTTCTACTTCAACGGTGAAGTCCACGTGCCCCGGTGTATCGATGATGTTAATCCGGTTGCCCTTCCAGTGCGCAGTGGTAGCCGCAGAGGTAATGGTGATTCCTCTTTCCTTCTCTTCTTCCATCCAGTCCATCTGGGAAGCGCCGTCATGCGTTTCGCCGATCTTGTGGGTCTTTCCGGTGTAGAAAAGGATACGCTCGGTGACAGTTGTTTTTCCCGCATCGATATGAGCCATAATACCAATGTTTCTGGTTTTCTCTAACGGATATTCTCTGCCAGCCATTTTTCCTCCATTTCTGCTTTCATATTGCTAATATAAGCAGACTACCATCTGAAATGAGCAAATGCCTTATTGGCTTCTGCCATCTTGTGGGTGTCTTCTTTTCTCTTCACGGAGTTACCAGTGTTGTTGGATGCGTCCATGATTTCCTTGGCCAGTCTCTCAGCCATGGTCTTCTCGCCTCTCGCTCTGGTGAACTTCGTCAGCCATCTCAGCGCCAGCGTCTGTCTTCTGGCCGGTCTGACCTCAACAGGAACCTGGTAGTTCGCACCGCCGACTCTTCTGGCCTTAACTTCCAACTGAGGCATGATGTTATTCATTGCCTTCTCGAATACTTCCAGCGGCTCTTCGCCTGTTGCTTCCTTGATCTGATCGAATGCAGTGTATACGATCTTCTGCGCAACACTCTTCTTACCGTCGAGCATGATGCTGTTGATCAGCTTGGAAACGACAACGTTGCCGTATACTGGATCTGGAAGTACTTCACGTTTCGGTGTATTTCCTTTCCTTGGCACTTCTCTTCCTCCCTCGCTTGCAGATACCGGTTGCCCGGTACTGCCCTGCAATATCGGTTTCAATTGCAATATGTCTTCACCCGCCTGATGCGGATTACTCTGAACAGCCCTGCAATCCTGCTGCCCAGTCTGTTCGGGGGTACTCGGCATGGCTCACTGCCACACCGCGGCGCTCAGTAAATATATCAAGGTAATAATGCCTTCATGATATTAACAAGCACGTTTTCCCGATGACTCGATTCGCTTCTTCTGTGCTCCGAGACTACTTCTTCTTAGGTCTCTTCGCGCCGTACTTGGAACGAGCTTTACCTCTGTCCGCAACGCCGGAAGCATCGAGTGTACCTCTGATGATGTGGTATCTGACACCCGGAAGGTCCTTGACTCTTCCGCCTCTGATCAGTACGACACTGTGTTCCTGGAGGTTGTGACCGATTCCCGGAATGTATGCCGATACTTCGATACCATTCGTCAGACGGACTCTGGCTACCTTTCTAAGAGCCGAGTTCGGCTTCTTAGGTGTAACTGTCTTTACAGAAGTGCAGACTCCTCTCTTCTGCGGTGAGTTGTTGTTCGTGAATGCTCTCTTCAGAGAATTCATACCCTTTCCCAGTGCAGGAGCAGCGGACTTCTTCACAGAACTGTGTCTGCCCTCACGTACTAACTGATTAATAGTAGGCATTATTATCTCCTTTCTTACCTTATTAGCTGTTTTCGGGCATAACAATAGCGTCACGGCCGAAATCAAGCCGTTGACTATATTATCACATCGAAGATTTGATTGCAACATTTAAATCGGACGCACATTGAAACAGAGCTGCGCCCGTTTCCGGGACGCAGCTCTGTAATTTTTTTGTCCTGCTGTACAGACCCTTCGATTAGTCCATAGGCTCCTGGTCAGGATCCACAGTCAGGGTCGGCATGTCCAGCGGCACACCGATCTTCACGTCGTCTGCCACGTGCAGGTCACGCACCCGGCTGTCCTGCTTCTCTCCGGAGCGGCCCCGCGGCGCCGGCTTACGGTCAAAGGATTTCATATACTCCTCGTTCTCGCCGTAGTCCACCGCAATGTCCCGGTAACGCTTCATGCCGGTACCGGCCGGAATCAGCTTTCCGATGATGACGTTTTCCTTCAGGCCTTCCAGATGGTCTGTCTTCCCCTTGATCGCCGCATCCGTCAGAACACGGGTGGTCTCCTGGAAGGATGCAGCCGACAGGAAGGAGTTGGTGGCCAGGGATGCCTTCGTGATACCCAGCAGCAGTCTTTCGTAGCCGGCCGGTTCTCCGCCCTTGGCCTCTGCCTCACGGTTGGCCTCTTCCAGCTCGGAGATACTGTACATGCCCCCCGGCAGCAGTACCGTGTCGCCCGGATCGTCCACCTTGTACTTGGAAAGCATCTGGCTGACGATGATCTCAACATGCTTGTCGTTGATATCTACACCCTGGTTTCTGTATACGCGCTGACATTCACTCAGCAGATAGTCGTATACGCCCTTGACTCCGCAGTACTTGTAGATGTCATGCGGGTTCAGCGGACCCTGGGTCAGGTTATGGCCAGCCTGTACCCGGTCACCCTGCTTCACCACGATGCGGGCGCCGTACGGAATCTCGTAGGATTCGACGGCAGCTTCCTTTTCGTCGGTGGCATCTTCCAGAACGATGATATCGGTCTTGTTGTCCGATCTCGGCCGGATTTCCTGCACCACGCCGTCAGCCTTGCAGATCTGTGCGAGACCCTTCGGGTTTCGGGCTTCGAAAAGCTCCTCGACTCTCGGAAGACCCTGGGTGATGTCAGATCCCGCAACACCGCCGGTATGGAATGTTCTCATGGTCAGCTGTGTACCCGGTTCGCCGATGGACTGAGCAGCGATGATGCCCACGGATTCGCCGATGTTCACCTGCTCGCCGGTGGCCAGGTTGCGGCCGTAGCACTTCGCGCAGACACCGCTCTTGCAGCGGCATGTCATGACGGAGCGGATCTTCACAGACTTGATGCCCACGTGCTCGATTTCGTGCGCCTGAGCATCGGTGATTTCCTCGCCTCTGGACACAATCAGTGTCTCGGTTTCCGGATCCTTGATGTCCTCTGCGGCGGTTCTGCCGGCAACACGCTCCCAGAGCGGTTCCAGAACTTCCTTTCCGTCCACGAACGCTTCGACTTCCACACCGTCGTCGGTGCCGCAGTCGAATTCCCGTACAATGACGTTGTGGGAAACATCCACCAGTCTTCTGGTCAGATAACCGGAGTCCGCTGTACGCAGCGCGGTATCTGCCAGACCCTTCCGGGCGCCGTTGGAGGAAATGAAGTATTCCAGGATGGACAGACCTTCACGGAAGTTCGCCTTGATCGGGATTTCTACTGTCTTACCGGTAGCGGTACCCATCAGGCCCCGCATACCGCCGATCTGCCGGATCTGGTTCTTCGAACCTCTGGCTCCGGAGGACGCCATGATATTCAGGTTGTTCCAAGGCTCCAGGGAATCCATCAGCGCATCTGCGACCTTGTCTGTGGTCTTGTTCCAGATGATTTCCTGCTTGTCCCATCTCTCGGTGTTGGACATGAGACCCCGTCTGTACGCCATGTCGTACTTGTCTACTTCCTTCTGGGCCTCGTTCACGATCTCCCACTTGCTCTCCGGGATCTTCATGTCGTCGATACCGATGGAAGTTGCCGCCAGGGTGGAATACTTGTAACCCATTCCCTTGATATAGTCCAGCATGATGACCGTCTCTGTGTTCTCATGCTTGCGGAAGCACTTGTCAATGATCTTGCCCAGCTGCTTCTTTCCGCAGAGGAAATCGATCTCCAGACGGTACGGATCTCTGGAACGGTCCACGAATCCGATATCCTGCGGGATTCCCTGGTTGTAAATGAACCGTCCCACGGTGGATTCCACCAGCTTGCCCCGGGTATCGTTCTCGTCCTTGAACAGTCTGACCTTGACTCTCGCATGGGTACCGACGATGTGATTCTGATAAGCCATCAGCATCTCATCGATATCCGCGAAGATCTTCCCATCTCCGGTTTCCGGGATCCGGCGGAAGCCGGCATCACTGTTCTTCTTCGCAATTTCCGGATCGTTGAACTCATCCAGTGCATACTGAGTCCGCTCCTCGCCGTCGATAACGACGGTGCGGGAAGCGTCTCCCGGATAAGTCAGGTAGTAAGCACCCAGGATCATATCCTGGGTCGGCGTAGTGATCGGGGATCCGTCCTTCGGCGCCAGGATGTTGTTCACGGACAGCATGAGGAATCTGGCCTCGGCCTGTGCCTCTACGGACAGCGGCACGTGGATCGCCATCTGGTCGCCGTCGAAGTCTGCGTTGAATGCTGTACATGCCAGCGGGTGCAGCTTGATCGCCTTGCCTTCCACCAGTACCGGCTCGAACGCCTGAATACCCAGCCGGTGCAGCGTCGGGGCACGGTTCAGCATAACCGGATGCTCCTTGATGACGTCTTCCAGCACATCCCAGACTTCCGGACGGGCCTTCTCCACCATGCGCTTCGCATTCTTGATGTTATGCGCATATTCTCTCTCCACCAGTTCCTTCATGATGAATGGTTTGAAGAGTTCCAGCGCCATTGTCTTCGGAACACCGCACTGGTAGAACTTCAGTTCCGGGCCGACGACGATGACGGAACGGCCGGAGTAGTCCACACGTTTTCCCAGCAGGTTCTGTCTGAACCGTCCCTGCTTGCCCTTCAGCATGTCGGAGAGTGACTTCAGTGCTCTTCCTCCCGGTCCGGTGACCGGTCTGCCTCTTCTGCCGTTGTCGATCAGGGAATCCACCGCTTCCTGCAGCATTCTCTTCTCGTTTCTGACGATAATGTCCGGCGCACCCAGTTCCAGCAGTCTCTTCAAACGGTTATTTCTGTTGATGACCCGTCTGTACAGGTCGTTCAGGTCGGAGGTGGCGAACCGGCCGCCGTCCAGCTGAACCATCGGACGGAGATCCGGCGGAATGACCGGAACCACTTCCATGACCATCCATTCCGGACGGTTATCGGAAATCCGCAGCGCTTCGATGACTTCCAGCCGGCGGATCGTCTTCACCCGCTTCTGTCCTGTCGCAGTCTTCAGCTGCTCCCGCAGCTCGGCGGACAGTTCTTCCAGGTCGATGTCGCACAGCAGTTCCCGGATTGCCTCCGCACCCATGGCGGCGCGGAACTTGAGACCCTGCTCTTTCAGCCCCCGGTACTGCTGCTCGGAAAGGATCTCCTTCTTCACCAGTGTGCCTTCCGCATCCGGTTCCAGAACGATATACGCTGCGAAATACAGCACCTGCTCCAGATTTCTCGGTGTGATGTCCAGCACCAGACCCATGCGGGACGGAGTCCCCTTGAAATACCAGATGTGGGAGACCGGGGCAGCCAGCTTAATGTGCCCCATTCTCTCTCTTCTAACCTTGGACTTCGTGACTTCCACGCCGCAGCGGTCGCACACGATGCCCTTGTACCGGATCCGCTTATACTTACCGCAGTGGCATTCCCAGTCCTTCATCGGCCCGAAAATACGCTCGCAGAACAGTCCGTCCTTCTCCGGCTTCAGTGTTCTGTAGTTGATTGTCTCCGGCTTCGTTACCTCACCGTGGGACCACTCGAGGATCTTCTCCGTTGAAGCCAGCTTGATCTGTATTGACTCAAACTTGTTCGATTCGATATATCCGCTCTGTTTTTCGGCCACAGATTAACTCCCCTTTCCTAAGCTTCGGTATCTTCGCCCGCAGTGATATCAGCATCTTCCGGCACATCCGTCAGGAAATCCGCCGGCGCATCCGCAGACGGGTCTTCCTCTGAGGAATCCTCCCCGGAACCGCCGTCTCCTGATGCTTCTTCCGGAACCTGCTCCTCACTGAATCCCCGTTCGTACAGCTGTCTTTCTGTTTTCTTATCTGCACGGCGGATCATGCTGTCGATACCGGTCGGTTCATCGTCGTCGATGACCTCCTTCAGTTCGATCTCGTTATGATCCTTGTCCAGCACTCTGACATCCAGTGCCAGGGACTGCAGTTCCTTGATCAGAACCTTGAAGGACTCCGGAATGCCCGGCTCCGGAATATTCTCGCCCTTCACGATCGCCTCATAGGTCTTCACACGGCCCACAACGTCATCGGACTTCACAGTCAGAATTTCCTGGAGTGTGTATGCGGCGCCGTATGCCTCCAGCGCCCAGACTTCCATTTCTCCGAAACGCTGTCCGCCGAACTGTGCCTTACCGCCCAGCGGCTGCTGGGTTACCAGGGAGTACGGACCCGTGCTTCTCGCATGAATCTTGTCATCCACCAGGTGATGCAGCTTCAGCATGTACATGTATCCCACAGTGACCGGTCTTTCGAAGTATTCACCGGTCCTTCCGTCTCTCAGGCGGAGCTTGCCGCTTTCCGGCATTCCGCTCTCCACCAGCAGCCGGCGGATGTCTTCCTCCTTCGCACCGTCGAATACCGGCGTTGCGATGTACCAGCCTTTCTGCTTCGCAGCCAGACCCAGATGAATTTCCAGAACCTGTCCTACGTTCATTCGGGAAGGTACGCCCAGCGGGTTCAGCATCATCTGCAGCGGTGTACCATCCTCCAGGAACGGCATATCTTCTTCCGGCAGGATGCGGGAAACAACACCCTTGTTTCCGTGACGTCCAGCCATCTTGTCACCGACCTGGATCTTTCTCTTCGTGGCGATGTAGCATCTGACCAGCTTATTCACCCCCGGCGGCAGTTCGTCACCGTTGGCTCTGGTGAAGATCCGCACCTCCACCACGATGCCGTGCTCGCCGTGCGGCACGCGCAGGGAAGTGTCCCGGACTTCCCGGGCTTTCTCACCGAAAATCGCCCGGAGCAGCCGTTCTTCTGCACTCAGATCATTCTCACCCTTCGGTGTGACCTTGCCCACCAGGATATCAGTGGAATCTACTTCTGCGCCGATCCGGATGATACCTTCCTCGTCCAGATCCTTCAGCGCATCATCGCCCACGTTCGGGATATCTCTGGTGATCTCTTCCGGCCCCAGCTTCGTATCTCTGGCTTCCGCCTCGTATTCCACGATGTGAATGGAAGTCAGGACATCGTTCATGATGACCTTCTCGTTCAGAATGACGGCGTCCTCGTAGTTGTAGCCTTCCCAGGTCATGAAGCCAATGAGCATGTTCTTTCCCAGGGAAATCTCGCCCATGTCCGTGGACGGACCGTCTGCGATCACTTCGCCTTCTTCAATATGTTCTCCGTGGCTGACGATCGGACGCTGGTTGATGCAGGTTCCCTGGTTAGAACGCTTGAACTTCAGCAGTGTATATTCGTCCTGGCCCTCGCCGTCATCTCTGGTGATGACGATGTTCTCCGCATCCACGAATTCAACGGTGCCGGAGTGCTTCGCCAGAATCACAACACCGGAGTCTCTGGCAGCCTTATATTCAATACCGGTTCCGACGTACGGCGCTTCTGTCACCAGCAGAGGCACAGCCTGACGCTGCATGTTGGATCCCATCAGCGCACGGTTCGCATCATCGTTCTCCAGGAACGGGATCATGGCGGAAGCCACGGATACTACCTGCTTCGGGGAGACGTCCATCATGTCGATCTGTTCCTTCGGGAACAGGGAGATTTCTCCGCCGACACCACGGGCAGCCACCTTATCATTCAGGAAGTGTCCGTCTTCATCCAGCGGCTCGTTGGCCTGGGCAACAATCAGCGGTTCTTCTTCGTCTGCGGCAATGTACTTCACATCTCTGGTAACAATGCCTTTTTCTTTGTCTACAATACGGTACGGCGTCTCGATGAAGCCGTACTTATTAATCACACCATAGGTGGTCAGGGAACCGATCAGACCGATGTTCGGACCTTCCGGGGTCTCAATCGGACACATTCTTCCGTAATGGGAATGATGAATGTCTCGAACTTCGAATCCAGCTCTCTCTCTGGACAGACCGCCCGGTCCCAGTGCGGACAGACGGCGCTTGTGTGTCAACTCAGACAGCGGGTTGTTCTGGTCCATGAACTGGGACAGCTGGGAACTGCCGAAAAATTCCTTGATTGCCGCTGTCACAGGACGGATATTGATCAGCGCCTGCGGCGTCGCCACTTCCATATCCTGAATCGTCATTCTCTCCCGGACCACACGCTCCATTCTGGCGAGGCCGATGCGGAACTGATTCTGAAGCAGTTCACCGACGGTTCTCAGACGGCGGTTGCCCAGGTGGTCGATGTCGTCCACCGAACCGATTCCCTTGGCCAGGTTCAGAAGGTAACTGACGGATGCGATGATATCCTGCATGATCACATGCTTCGGAGAAAGCTCATCCTTCCGGGCAGCCAGGATATTCTGCAGTTCCTGATCGTCCGGCTTCTCCTCCAGGATTTCCTTCAGCACCGGGAAGAACACCATGTCTTCCGGCATCTTCAGAGAAGCGACATCCACGTCTCTTCCTTCCAGATATTTATTAATATCCACGAACCAGTTGCCGATCACCTTCGTTGTAACCGTGTCATCCAGCGTAGACTGCACCATAACGGATTCCACACCCGCATCCTGGATCGTCTGGGCCATTGCCGGCGTAATGGTCTCTCCGGCTTCCACCAGAATTTCGGCGGTCATCGGATCCACAACGTCCTGGGCAGCCACCGTATTCTGCAGACGGTTGAACAGGCCCAGTTTCTTATTGTATTTATATCTTCCCACATGGGACAGATCATACCGCTTTGCATCGAAAAACAGGGAATTCAGCAGAGACTTGGCACTGTCCACCGTCGGCGGTTCACCCGGTCTCAGCTTCTTGTAAATCTCCTTCAGAGCGGCCTCCTGGTCTGTGGTCGGATCCTTCTCCAGCGTCTTCATCAGACGGTCGTCTGCGCCGAAGGTACCGATGATTTCCTCATTCGTGCTGATACCCAGAGCCCGGAGGAGAATCGTCAGCGGCTGCTTACGAGTCCGGTCCACACGCACGGAAAGGATCTCGTTGGAGTCTGTTTCATATTCAATCCATGCGCCTCTGTTCGGAATGATCTGGGAGGAATACAGCTGCTGGTTGGACTTGTCTGTCTCCACGCTGTAGTAAGGTCCCGGAGAACGAACCAGCTGCGTAACGATCGCACGCTCTGCACCGTTGTAAATGAATGTACCCTGCTCAGTCATCAGCGGGAAGTCGCCCATGAACACTTCCTGCTCCTTCACCTCGCCTGTCTCTCTGTTCACCAGACGAACTCTGACTTTCAGCGGAGCAGCGTAAGTTACATCTCTTTCCTTGCACTCTTCCTGGTCATACTTCGGAGTGTCACTGAGGGAATAGTCAATGAACTCGAGGCTGAGATTTCCAGCATAGTCTCTGATCGGCGAAATATCATCGAAAACCTCCCGGAGCCCTTCGTCAAGGAAAGCCTTGTAGGACTTCGTCTGGATGTCGATCAAGTTCGGCATCGGCAGAACTTCATCGATCTTTCCGAATGACATACGTACTTTTCTACCAACTCTGACTGGTTTTGGCATTATCATCACTCCTTATACTTACCTGTAGTTCTCGCATGGCAGTCTAATATTATACTGCGGGTATGACAAATAATCAAGGAAAATCGTAATTCCCCCTGATTCCCATTTACGATCTGCCGCATGGGGAATCGAACACTCCGGCGGCTGCTGGCCAGATGTTTCTTTCCACCCGGCCCGCCCGGTGAAGCGGCAACCATGACCGCACCGGGGTTTCGGCCGTTGAAACAAACATTTCGCCGGCGGCCGCAGGGCTGTATCTTGAAAAGTCGAACAGGACCGACAACATCGGGCGGACAGATCCGCCTGATGCATCAGTCCTGTTTTTCAAAAAGAATTCCTTACAGAATCAGCTGTTCAGAGAACTACTTCAGTTCAACGCCAGCGCCAACTTCTTCCAGCTTAGCCTTGATGGATTCAGCCTCGTCCTTTTCAACGTTTTCCTTAACGTTGTTCGGAGCACCGTCAACCAGAGCCTTCGCATCCTTCAGACCCAGACCTGTGATCTCACGTACTGCCTTGATAACCTTGATCTTCTGGTCACCGGCAGATGTCAGAACAACAGTGAACTCTGTCTGCTCTTCTGCAGCGGCACCTGCAGCTGCGCCTGCAACTGCAACCGGAGCAGCAGCGGAAACGCCGAATTCCTCTTCGCAAGCCTTAACCAATTCGTTCAGTTCGAGAACTGTCATGCCCTTAATGGCCTCAATGATCTGATCCTTATCCATTGTTTTCTCCTTCTAAATGATTTGACGGCGAACCGTCCCAATATTTTCGTACTGATAATTTCGGCGAAACTTACGCTTCTGCCGGAGCTTCTTCTGCCTCGGCCGGAGCCGCTGCTCCGTCTGCCGGCTTCGCATCTGCAATTGCGGCAAGAGTTCTGACGAACTTGCCCACCGGGGACTGAATGCTTCCCAGGAATTTCGCAAGAAGTTCCTCTCTGGACGGGATATCAGCGATCTTTGTGATACCGTCCTTATCGTAGAAAGTTCCTTCTACAACGCCTGCCTTCAGTTCCATTTTCTTGTACTGCTTGATGTACTTATTCAGAATTCTCGCCGGAGCCGTTGCATCATCCTTGGAAATGGCGATAGCGCTCGGTCCCTTCATGCTGTCTGTCAGCGGCTCGAATTCTGTTCCCTGAACGGCAATGCGCATCAGTGTGTTCTTATAAACATTGTAATCGATGCCGGCCTCACGGAGTTCCTTTCTCATGGCGTCCGCTTCCTGAACCGTCGTGCCCATGTAGTCGATCACGACAGCAGCCTGAGCGCCGTCCAGCTTCTCCTTGATTTCGTCGATCACAATCTGCTTCTGCTTCTTTGCTTCTTCAGACATCTGTTCTCCTTTCTGTAACCGAAGATCCGGTTCGCTGCCCGGTTTCACTTCTCCGGTTAACGAATGTGGGGTACTCTATGTAAGCACGAAAGACCCCGCTCAGAGAGCGAGGTCCAATATCTTATATATTGTACCTCGGCGGGTTATTGAGCTTTCGCACCCGCTGTCTACGGTGATTATTTACGTGTTTCTGCAGGCTGTTCCGGACCTGTTAGCCCAGAATTGCCGGGTTAATCTTCACGCCCGGGCTCATCGTCGTGGAAACCACAACGGTTCTCAGATACTGTCCCTTGGCGGATGCCGGCTTAGCCTTGATGATGGCGGTCATCAGAGCGTTGAAGTTCTGTTCGAGCTTTTCGGCACCGAAAGACTTCTTTCCGATGATCGTGTGAACGATGTTCTGCTTGTCGAGACGATACTCAACCTTACCGGCCTTGATGTCAGCCAGCGCCTTCTCCAGATCCATCGTTACTGTGCCGGACTTCGGGTTCGGCATCAGACCCTTCGGTCCGAGCAGACGACCAAGTCTTCCGACAACACCCATCATATCCGGTGTAGCGACGACTACATCGAAATCAAACCAGTTTTCTGTCTGGATCTTCTGAGCAAGTTCCTCAGCGCCGACAAAATCTGCGCCTGCCTTCTCAGCTTCCTCCGCCTTCGGTCCCTTGGCGAATACCAGAACTCTGACATCCTTACCTGTTCCGTTCGGCAGTACGACGGTGCCTCTGACCTGCTGGTCAGCATGTCTTCCGTCAACACCCAGCTTAACGCTGACTTCTACTGTCTCGTCGAACTTCGCAGAAGCGAATCCTGTCAGAATCTGCATAGCGTCCTGCACGTCATGGAGCGCTGCCTTGTCGAACTTGGCGAGATCAGCCTTGTAATTCTTGCCTCTCTTCGGCATATTTACCTCCTCGTGGTACAACCGGAGCCGGCTCTTTCACGGCGTCCTCCCACAATCATTTAACCTTCTACAACGATACCCATGCTGCGCGCTGTTCCCTTGATCATTTCTGTAGCTGCTTCAAGAGACGCTGCATTCAGGTCCGGCATCTTCGTCTGTGCGATTTCCTGAGCCTGTGCAAGAGTGATCGTAGCGACCTTCTTCTTGTTCGGTTCTCCGGAAGCCGTGTCGATTCCGGCTGCCTTCTTCAGCAGAACTGCTGCCGGCGGTGTCTTCGTAACGAATGTGAACGATCTGTCCGCATATACTGTGATGACAACAGGAATAACCATTCCCGGCTGATCCTGTGTCTTCGCATTGAACTGCTTACAGAAGTCCATGATGTTGACACCGTGCTGTCCCAGTGCAGGGCCTACCGGCGGTGCAGGGTTCGCCTTTCCGGCTTCGATCTGAAGTTTAATATACCCCTGGATCTTCTTAGCCATGATGTTCCTCCTTCCCTACTGTATTCTATCAACCTGGTTGAACTCCAGCTCAACCGGCGTTTCTCTACCGAACATCGAAATGCGTACGGTCAGCACCTGCTTATCCACGTTGATTTCAAGCACCTCACCCATGAAGCTCTCGAAAGGACCGTTGATCACACGAACTGTATCGCCCACCTTGACGTCCAGATTGATATTCACCTTCTCGATTCCCATTCTGGCCACCTCGTCCGGTGACAGCGGAATCGGATCCGATCCGTGGCCGACGAATCCGGTGACACCCTGGGTGTTCCGGACCAGATACCACGTCTCGTTCGTAACCACCATCTTGATGATGACATAGCCCGGGAACATCTTCCGTGTCTTGATCTTCCGCTGACCATCCTTCATCTCGACGACGTCTTCTGTCGGTACAACAATGCTCAGGATCAGATCCTGCATGCCACGGTTTTCGACCATCTTCTCGATATTAACTTTTACCTTATTCTCGTGGCCTGAGTAAGTATGAACTACATACCATTTCGCCTGGCCGTCGCCGCGAATTCCCTCGCCTTCCAGCGGAGAGAAAACATTGCTGGTATTCTTCGTTTCCGTATCTGACATTATGTGTACCTTCTCACTATCTTAACTAACTCAGCGTTACGCCGAACATAGCCTTCAGTACGGCGAGGAATCCCGTGTCGATGAGCCAGAACCCGACTGCAAACAGTGCGCAGAATGCGACGGTCAGCACTGTATACTGACCCAGTTCCTGTCTCGTCGGCCAGATGACTCTGCTCATCTCCTGTCTCACGCCTTTCCAGAATCCGGTCTTCTTCCCCTTCTCCTTCGGTGCGGACTTCTTCGCAGCAGCCTTCGTGTCCTTCACGACCTTCTGCTCCCCGGCGTTTTCCGCCGCCTGAACGGCATCCTTCTTCTCGTTATCCTTAGCCATGATGATCTCCTATCGGATTACTATCTGGTTTCCTTGTGTACAGTTTCCTTCTTGCAGAACGGGCAGTACTTCTTCAGTTCCATACGGTCCGGATTATTCTTCTTGTTTTTCATCGTGTTGTAGTTTCTCTGCTTGCATTCTGTACATGCCATGGTAACTTTCACTCTCATTTCAGGCCTCCGTCTGTTAACTAAAATTCAGAGCCGGCTTATATCCAGCTCTGCTAATTGTTCTCATAAAGTCGCTTAATAAATATACAACATCGCTGTGTCAATGTCAACCAATTATTTTTTCTTTTTGTCCGTCTCCGCCCCGGTGAAGTCCTTCCCGCCGGCCACCCGCCGGATCTGGGCCACGCATGCCTTCACATTCTCCTGATCCGGTATCATCACATAGACCTTCTGATTGCCCATGGAGTAAACCCCGGCCATGGTACTCTCGCCACTCATACTCTGTCTGTGGATCGTCCAGTGATACCCGCCGTCCAGCTGCATCTTCACCAGATCGCTGATCTCATCCCGGGACATACTGGTTTCCAGGTAATCTCCGCAGGCGGACAGGATCTCCGAATAATGCTTCAGGATCGCAGTGCTGCCCGCTGCCTTCTCCAGAATTGCGGTCATGATCTTCTCTTGATCCCGGTTGCGCTGCAGATCTCCATCTTCGAAGGCGTGCCGCTCCCGGGCAAAAGCCAGGGCCTGGTCCCCGTTCAGATGATTATGCCCCTTTCGGAATTCATGATACGCCTGTCCGGAGGTGGAGAACGCATAGTCCGAATCCACGTCGATTCCCCCGATGGCGTCAATAAACCGGCGGACAGTGGAATAATTCACCTTGACATAGTAATTCATATCCAGGCCTGTCAGGTCCTCCGCCGACTCCAGCGTCTGCTGAATCCCGTAGATCCCCGTGTGAGTCAGCTTGTCCGCCGCATTATCCTTCTCCGTCAGCCGGATCTGATAATCCCGGGGTATGGAGGTCAGCAGAAGCTGATGGGTCTTCGGATTCACGGTGATGATCATATTCACATCGGAGCGGGACTGGGTGTTAATCGATCCGCTGGTATCCAGACCGCTCAGGTACACATTGAAACTGTGCTCCTTCACATCCACATTCTTCGAAAGATCCTTCACATCCTTCTTCACCTGAAGAACCGTCAGCACCCGGAGTTTCTCCTTCCATTCCGGAATCTGTACCTTCAGCGCCTGATAGTGTGCGGTGCTCACCAGCATACTGCCCCGGGGCTGTTCCGACATCGTCAGCGCCATCCCCGACAGATTTGTTCCCCGCAGGAACTTCACACTGGCACACTTCTTCAGATGGGACTCCGCCCGGCGGTATCCCTCGTCCTTTCCGACGAAAACCGACACCGTGCCGTTCGTTAGATCATCCTTCGTCTTCAGCGCACTGTTCTTCCCGGTCAGCACATAGTACTTCTCGTACTGCACGGTTTCCGCACGGGTGATTTTCCCGAGGAACGAAGCGGTTTCCCCCAGATGAACCCCGGCATACCCGGCAATCCCCGCCATGAGGAAGGACAAAACAAAAGCGGTGATCTTCCACCCACGTTTCAGCTTCCTGCTGCACAGCATCATCAGAAGCACAATACTGATGATACCGGACACGGTCAGAATCGGATACAGATACTTCCCAGGCAGCACATTCGCCCGGATCACCACGCCACTGAATATACAAAATCCCAGAAAATATATAAACGCCCAGATCCGACCCGGCACCCGGGACCAGTCCTGCTTCTTTTTCTCACTCATTTCATCCATCCTGTTCTGTCTGCGGAGAAACGCTCCGCCCCCTCTCCGTTCTTCCAGGTACCGGCTGTGAAGAAGATTTCTTCAAGCCGTCTGCATAACGTGTTGAATGATAGCACCCCGGGGGGCGGATTGCAAGATATTTCGTTTCCGGATCCGGAAAGAAGGACGGACTTCAGAACATGAAAAAGGACCGCAGGCCAAGCCTGCGGTCCATCGCATACGTTTCTGTGACGCGGTGCTGTTTCGATCTTTCGATTACTCGATGATCTCTGTTACAACGCCGGAACCTACTGTTCTGCCGCCTTCACGAATAGCGAATCTCAGACC
>NZ_FNBF01000048.1 GCF_900102225.1 Eubacterium pyruvativorans | reverse complement strand
AAATTCACTCGACAACCTCTTCATCACGGTGGATTTCCCGCTCAGAAATGGAAATTTCTGCAACGAGAAAATAACCTTATGACGATAGCCATGCGGAAAGGAATTGTTCATGCGAACGGGTGCATGAAGTTGCGAAATGGCAAATTTATAGCATTGATTTCGAGGCCGGAAAGTATCTGATTCCAACGATTTCAGAGGGAGTATTATGGAGCGTACGGGCGAGGGAATGGATGAATATGCATGGACACTCTAATCGTAATGTCATCTTCATATGCACAACAGATCAGGGATATGGTGATGTCAACGCCGGAGAACACAATCATCAGCGCTTCGGACCTGTACCTGAGCAATTTCTCTACAATCCCGGAGAAGACATATTACTAAGCACTGAAGAAGAGATCCTTCGCTTTTATACGGAAAATGGGAGAGGTGTGCTGCTCGGCAGAGCAGTCACGGTTCTCAGAAGCGGAGATTCTCGACTTTATCAGGAGAACAGACAATTTGTATATCACACGAAGGAAGGACGGCCTTCTGTCTGTCAGCAAGCTGTCTGCGGAATTTAGAAGAAACGACATCAAGATAAGCGATCTCTTTCTTTCCAATTACCCTGGAGGGACCGCTCCGAAATTCAAACAAATTCAAAATCTCAAGGAGACGATATATCATAAAGTAAACCGGCGAAATCCGACACTTTATTGAAGTTCAGCTTTTTCAAAGGGCTGACCCTATATGGGAACAGCCCTTAACTGTTGAGAGCTCCCGGAGTTACCGCTCAGAGTCCGGAAAGCAGAGACCTAAGTTGGTGTGTCGTTCCAAGGAATGCTTCCCCTCTTTTATGTACTCCCAGCTTGATTGATAATCTCCGCCAACGGAAAAGTCAGACTCTGAGATGAACCGTTTGAACCCGTCTGTGTCGGATTTATACTTTCGAGCAAACTCGAACGAATCATTCTCCTTTTCCTCATCAGAACTGTTCTGTTTGTTATATAGAACATGGTCGAGATTGCAGGACATATAGTATACGGCATACGGGATTTTACCCCAGATCAGTGGTGTCGCTTGCAGCTTGTCAACGTTCTTTCTTTTTGAAAGATTTCTCTCTACGATGCTCTGTTTATCACGAGCTGTTATGGAATCCGGGGAATAAATAGTCTTGCCAACGGTTTCATCTTCAATTACACGATCCTCTGATACGTATGTCCCATCCGTATCGATAATATGGATGACCTCTTTAAAATGGGATTTTTCGAAGTGGTTGTTTTTTGCGTACTTTCCAACCTCCGCCTGCACTTTTTTTAGAATATTTGCAGGTGTATTGCCGGCTTTGCTGGTAATATCCCCGTAGGTAACGTGAACGAATACCCTGTCGCGATCAAAAATTTTGTTCAGCAGTAATTCCAGTGCATCCTGATCGGAAGGTCCCTCGACAATGACAAAAACAATCTTTTTACGAGCCAATACTCTCACCAGCCTCTCTGAACGCCAATGCGATTTCTGCGTTATTGGTCAGATCGTAGACGGCATCTTCCTGCTCACCGAGGACAATATCTCTGTAGTAGAAATCCCTTAGGTTATTGTTTTCTTTCACATTGGTAAGCCGGATATATCGGTTCTCCGGATTTGTTGTCGTAAATGCCACGAAACCTCTGTCAATTGTTTCTAATGGTCTGAGGTTATGGGAGGTGAAAATCAGCTGCCCCTTTCCCTTCTCAGAAATAATTCGCAGAAGCTCACCCAGGAGGTACTCAAACAGCCCGGAATCAAGCTCATCGATCGCAACGGTGATTGACTTCTGGTTATATACAACGACCAGAAGCTGGAGAATGGAAATGATTTTTTTGATTCCTTCTGATTCGTATTTCAGCGGAATTTCCCTGCTGTTCTTCTTCGATACGAGCTCGATTCGTATGCCGATGTCCCCATTCTGCATGAGCTGATTACCGAGGTTTTTTATGGCGATAGTAAGTCCCGGAACAATTTTCTCCAGAACGATGTTCATGTTTCTGATGACAGCTTCCATAACATGAAAGGTCTTTTCCGGTATGACGGAAGGTTCCTCGATCGGCACCGCGACGACACCCAATGATCCGGTTTCCTTTCCCCGGATTTTGAATGCCAGAGGCTGCGCATTCAGGCTGATCAGTCCCGAATTCGCAGTTTTGATAACGAACAGTTCGGTATTTCCGAATTTAACCAGAGATTCCATAATGGCCAGATAATATTTTCGTTCTTCCTGTTCTTCATCATTCACATCGTCGTTTCCGATGTAATGATTCCTGATTGCAGTTAAAATATCGTTTGAAAACAAAAATGATTTTCCTGTTTTCTGGGACAATTTTTTTGCAACAAGGAGATCCGTCGAAGTGTCTCGATCCTTCCCAACCAGCAGATCATATTTGGATTTCGGAGCAAAAACGGTGGAAGATCCCGTATCGATTATTTTCCCCATTCTCAGTTTACCGCCGGACGTTTTCGTCTGGCACTTCAGCACTTCGACAGAGAGTTTCGGTTTGCATTTGGTCTGTTCTTCGGCTGCACTCTCTGAATTCCCGCCTTCCTGTACCTGCTCTCTTGTCAAAATCAATTGATACATCACAGGGTATACAGTTTCGTCCAGCGTGACATCAAAGGAATATGTGAGTTCTGAATGATCGGAGTCAACGCTGACATAGTCCGCAAACTGCTCCGGAATCTCGAATGCGCATAATGCATACTTCAGCAGTTCCAGCGCATCAATCAATGCGGTTTTCCCGGAGCCGTTCTGGCCATAGAGTCCTAAAACACTTGCCTTGAAATTTTTCCTGCCATTGATAAACGATAGTTCACCATGATTGACGTTCTTGAAATTCCTGATTGAAATATTCGTGATCCTGACGCATGACTTCATTTTGTCACCCTCCTGTTTACACTTAGTAGTATATTACTATGATTTTGTAATAATTTCAATAAAGCAAACCGGATTTCTATACATTTTGTTCCGTTATTTGGATTAAATGTGATGATGAGAGCACCTTAACTATTAAGATGGCTCGTATCACGGATCATATGCTCCTCTTTATGCATTTGCAGTTTGATTTTCTCCTTCCAACTGTATAATGGAGGTAAGAGAACTGTAGAGAATGACTTTCTCTCCTTCGCAGATTACTTCTTCTACGGATTCATCGCAGACTGGCTGATGCAGGATCGCATCAGTTCGGCCAGAGACCAGGTGAGCGAGGCAAAACAGAAAGTATCTGCGATCAGAAGCCAGCTGTGCCAGATGGTTCAGTAGCATTGCAGCATCATTCTTCTGATCGAACAGAATAATGTTCTATTCGATATTCCATTCGAAATTCAAACGAATATTTTCTATTCTATTCGAATCGAATAGGTTCAAGATAGGCAAGAAAAGACTTATCCGTTTTCGAACGTTTTCATAGAAGGACAAAATGAAATGGTGATCGATCCGTAGTTAGGTGCTCGGCACTTCAAGTTTCATTGTATATTCTTCCAGCCCTTCTCCCGTATACCTCATTGCATCACCCCTCTGAAACCATTGAAATCTGCGGCTTTCCATCCCCGGAATCCAATTCGTCGATTCACTGCTGCGCAACTTCATTCACCCGTCCGCATGAACAATTCCTTCTCACATGGCTATCGTCATAAGGTTATTTTCTCGTTGCAGAAATATCCATTTCTGACCGGGAAATCCACCGTGATGAAGAGGTTGTCGAGTGAATTTAGGAGGAGAATGACAATGGTTAAGTCATCGAAGAAGGCTCTTGCAGTACTTCTGG
>NZ_FNBF01000049.1 GCF_900102225.1 Eubacterium pyruvativorans | reverse complement strand
GGCGAATTGTCAGTTATGTACCCGGAGCGCTTGCCTGAAGAGAGTATGAAATAATCTCTGTAAAAGCTCATTTCTGAGGCCTTTCATGATACAATCAAAATCATGGAGGGCCTTAGTTTATGGCAAAAAGAGAAAGAAAATCCGTACATCACGTGGAAATGACAGACGGGAAACGAGCGATCATTCAGGGACTGCTGCAGGAATATGATATCCAGAATGCTCAGGATATCCAGGACGCGTTGAAAGATCTTCTCGGTGGAACCATCAAAGAAATGATGGAAGCTGAGATGGATGACCATCTCGGGTATGAAAAGTCAGAGCGGACGAACGATGACAGTGAGGACCGTAATTACAGGAACGGCTACAAAAGCAAACGAGTCAATTCCAGCTATGGAAGTATGGATATCGATGTGCCGCAGGACCGAAATTCTTCCTTCGAGCCGAAAATCGTGAAGAAGCGGCAGAAAGACATTTCTGACATCGATCAAAAAATTATCTCCATGTACGCGAAAGGGATGACAACGAAGCAGATCTCGGAAACGATGCAGGATATCTATGGATTCGAGGCGTCGGAGGGCTTCATTTCCGATGTTACAGACAAGATCCTCCCACAGATCGAAGAATGGCAGAACCGGCCGCTTTCCGCGGTATATCCGATCATATTCATCGATGCCATCCATTTCTCCGTACGGGAGGACAGTATCGTTCACAAGGTGGCCGCATATGTGGTTCTGGGAATCAACACCGAAGGAAAGAAGGAAGTCCTTTCTCTGGTCATCGGCGAGAACGAGAGCAGCAAATACTGGCTCACTGTATTGAATTCATTGAAAAACCGTGGTGTCCAGGACATTCTGATCCTCTGCTCGGACGGACTCTCCGGGATCAAAGAGGCGATCACAACTGCTTACCCGGAGACGGAGCAGCAGCGCTGCATCGTCCATATGGTGCGAAACACGCTGAAATATGTGGCAAACAAAGACATGAAAGAATTCGCCAAAGATCTGAAAACAGTCTATACGGCGGTAGATGAAGAAGCCGCTCTGGAGCAGCTCGAAAGAGTGAACGGAAAATGGTCGCCGCAGTATCCGTATGCCATGAAACGCTGGTATGAGAACTGGGATGCCGTTTCTCCGATCTTCAAGTTTTCCGCGGAAGTTCGGAAGGCATTTTACACGACCAATGCGATCGAGTCGCTGAATGCCACGCTGCGCAGGCTGAACCGTCAGAGGTCCGTATTTCCAAGCGCTCAGGCACTTCTGAAGGCTCTGTACCTGGCCACGTTCGAAGCCACCAGAAAATGGACGATGCCGATCCGGAACTGGGGTCAGATCCTGGGAGAACTGGCGATCATGTACCCGGACAGGATCCCAGAATAGGAAAAAATCAGCTGACATGCCGAAACCAGAAACGCCCGGAAATTCCGGGTGTCCTTGACATGCCAGCCGATTTCTGATAAACGGTAGACAGGTGCTGAAGGGCAGTTTTTCCCATTCAGATATATCTCATCTCATGAAAGGCCCCAAATTACAGAAAGAATTTCATACTCCCTGCCTGAATAGCAGAGATTACAAGATCGTATGTTCAAGACATGCCCTCCTTGACAAGGGCATGTCTTGACATGGAAAGATCATTCTGTTAAACAATGTTCAAGAGCTGGTCAGAAGGAACTGACCAGCCCACTATACACTTCTCACGGAAGACCTTCATACCCCTAGTCTGTATTAAAACAAGAGTATGCTACGCAAGCTTCAAGGGGGCTGGCATACGCCAGCCCCCTTGAATATTCTCAGGTATGAATTACCGAAGACTATACACTCTCTACTTGCTTACGCCAACCGTAGCGCTACCGAAGTAGTTCGGAGTGGTAAGAACAACACGGAAGGTGTAATCTTTCTGGTACTTTTCGAGTGCCGTTGTATTCAGATCAACAGCGATTGTCTTTTCCCCAGCCTTATCAACCTTGGTGTATGTTCCAACCGTTTCCCATGTTGTATCCTGGAGTCCAGTTGTATCAATCTTCTTAGCCTGCACTACTGCACTGAATGCAGTGTTGTCAGCATCGAAACCATTCGTCGGCAATGTGATAGTAAGCTTCGTAGTTTTATCACCTGACGTTGCGGCTGTTACCGTGGTGTTGTCCTTTGTGAACAACTGGTCTGCTCTTCCAAGGGATGTAATTGTAATCTCATTGGATGTGATTTCAGAACCTGCGAAAGAGCCTACTCCGAATGCCTTCTTGGACAGCTTATCACCGACCTTCAGACCGACTGACTTTGCACCTTCCTTGGCTTTTGCTACTCCATCCTTCACATCAGCTGCAGTGTAATTGGCTCCATTCAATACAACCGGCTGGCCATTTACATAATCAACTGCTTTATAGTCAGTGTTTTCTGTAGCCTTTGTATCGATTCCCTTTGCGTCAAGGCTATATACGGCAAAGGCAAAATCATCCGTTGCATACACCTGAGCCTTGTCTGCAGCATCTGTTGCTCTGCCATCTGCTGTAGTGTCACTCAGAACCGCCTTGTTGAACACTTTGGCAACGTCAGTAACATTTACAGTCGCATCATCTTTGCCAGCGTATACTGTTTCCTTGTCAGAAATGGAGACTTCAACCTTAACAGCTTTGCCTTCATCAGCCTTTACAGTTGTGTACTCTGCAGAAGTAGCACCTGTAATAGCAACATTGCCTCTGTACCACTTATAAGTGACATTAGCATCAGCCGGAGCAACGACTGCAGTGAGCTTTGTTCCGCTTACTACGCTACCATTGTCCTTCACTGCCTTACCGTTAGCCTGAATGGAAACGGAAATGTTTTTGCCGACAGAAACTTCAGCAGAAACCCAAGAGCCTTTGTAAGTTCCAAATGTCTTCAGGGTTGTTACAGCGCTGGCATCTACACCCGCATTCGGCGTGACAACTGCGAAAACGCTGCTGCCGATATCAGCCTTCGAAAGTGTGTACTCCGGAGCGGTTGCGCCACTGATTGCAACTGTTGTTGTATTTCTATTGGTATACGGAGTAGTTCTATACCACTGGTATGTAGCAACGTCTGCATTCACTGTTGAAGTTGCAACAGCCTTCAGCTGTGTTCCGACATTCTCATTCTGTCCTACCGTACCAACATATTTATCGTCAGCAGTTGATGTCGCGTCAAACTTCTTCAGTTCAATCGTGCTGATCTTCGGCGCAGCAACCTTCGCTGTAGCAGCGGAAACCGCTGTCTTCTCGAAGTTGCCTGTGCCGGTGGCTTCAACTGTGATCGCCTTGCCGATTTCAGCTGTTGTTACAGTGAATGCGGAGCCTGTTGCACCTGCGATTGCTGTGCCGTCAGCCTTCCACTGATATGTAACAGTTGCGTTCTCCGGTGTAACGGCAGCTCTCAGCTTCGTTCCAACCAGAACTTCCTTCGCCGGATCCTTAGCGTTATCAGCGCTCAGAGCAACAGCTGTTACTGCAGTCTTCTTAACCGCAGCCTTCTTAACAGTGATTGTAACCTTCTTCGTCTGCTTGCCGACCTTCGCAGTTACGACAGCCTTACCAGCCTTCTTACCTGTAACCTTAACGGACTTCGCCTTCTTGCTTGTCAGCTTCACAACCTTCAGGCTGGACTTGCTGGCAGACCACTTAACCTTCTGGTTCGCCTTCAGCGTGACAGACTTCTTCACGTAGATCGTCTTCTTCGCCGGCTTAACAGTCAGCTTCTTCGCTGCGAAGGACTGGGAAGCCATAGCAGGCATGAAGGTGATCAGGCAAGCAACAGC
>NZ_FNBF01000050.1 GCF_900102225.1 Eubacterium pyruvativorans | reverse complement strand
GGCCGGTAAGGCTGTCGTAACTGCGAAGGTCGGCAAGCAGACGAAGAAGGTTACGATTACCGTTAAGAAGGCGAAGAAGGTTGTCAAGAAGACAGCGGTAACAGCTGTTGCTCTGAGTGCTGACAACGCTGGTGATCCGGCAGCTAAGGTTGTTGTTGGAACGAAGTTGAGAGCTGCCGTTACACCGGAGAACGCAACTGTTACATATCAGTGGAAGGCTGACGGCACAGCAATCGCTGGTGCAACAGGCTCCACATTCACTGTAACAACAGCTGAAATCGGCAAGGCGATCACAGTTGAAGCGACCGGCACAGGCAACTTCGAAAAGACAGCGGTTTCCGCTGCTACAGCGAAGGTTTCTACACCTTCGATTACAGGTGTAGTAGTAAAGAAGTATAAGAAAGATACCACAAAGGACGATCAGTTCACAACAGATGCGACACCTGCAATCGGTGAAACACTGAAGGCTAAGGTTGCTACAACGAATGCTCAGAGTGCATCTGATGTAGCTACATTCCAGTGGTATAGAACACTTCAGAAAGCAGATCAAAGCGGTAGCTATGATGTTGCTATCGACGGTGCTACTTCCGAAACTTACAAGGTAACGGTGGCGGATAAGGACGCTAAGATCTATGTGAAGGTTACACCGAAGGCCGGTGTTACACTTGCGGATAACGTTACAACCGAAAGAGACGGTTCTATCAAGTGTGATGCATCTGCTAACACAGTATCCGGTACAGTTACTGTTGAACTCCAGGCAAATGGAGAACAGGTTACAAGCGTTGCTCCTGGAACGAAGCTGACTGCTGTTGTAACTCCTGCTGAAGCTAATGTCACATATCAGTGGAAGAAGGGTGGCGTTGCTATCAATGGTGCAACTTCTTCCGAGTACACTCCGACAGAAATCGGCAATTACTCTGTAGAAGTAAAGTTGGCTGACAGTGAGAGAACATATACTTTCAATACAGGACTGGTTAAGACTGTTTCCTTCAGTGTAACACAGGACGTTCTGAATGACGTGCTCGTTACTGATACAACTAACGCAGCCAGACCGACAGCTGAAAAGAGAGTTCTTGCAAAAGACACGTTCGGCGGAGTTGCCTATAAGAAGAACGATGCTGGCAAGGATGAAGCTCTGACAACTGGTGTAGAATATACTTTCTTTGTAAACGGCAAGGAAACAACAACGGCTGGTATTGCTTCCGGTAAGTACAATCTCAAGGATGTAAGCGGAGATAAGTACCTGAAGGTCGGAGATGTTATCACCGTTAAGGGAAAATACAACGGATTCAGCAAAATGTCCTCTAACAGCTTGAAGGTCGGATATCTGGACGATGCATCTAATGTGTACAAAAATGTAACTGCAAAGGTACTTGTCGATCTCAAAGCTAAGACAAAGAATCTGACTGTTTCTGGTCTTAAGGATCTGAAGGATGGATTCACCGTCACAGTTAAACTCAGATCTGGCGAAGGTAGCGCTGCTACATATACAACGATTGGTACACTTGGCTACAAGGATGTCAAGGATGATACTGCTAAACTTGCTCTCGACTATGACAATACTAATGTAGATGATAAAACATTAGAGGTTACTGTATCCGGAGAAGGTTATTACGGTACATGGACTGTTCCCGTACAGACTTATGTTTTCTCGTAACAAATGATCTGGTTAATGGGGTACTTTATTAAGTGTCCATAACCATTTAGAGGGACTGTCGCACTATAATAATTAGTTGCGTCAGTCCCTTTTTCCCATATCGTTTTTTCATCTCAAAACGGGAGTCACCCTACGGTGACCCCCGTTCGAAAGCTCTACACTCAGTTATAGTACTGTATGCAGCACCTTCAACTACTTCACACTACTCTGCATTCTGAATGTCCGCAGCAGTCAGTGGAGAAGCCGTTGCATGACCAGCGCCGTCGAATGTGATCTTGTTTGATCTTGCTGTTACAGCCTGATCCTTCTTGGTTACAACATACAGGCTTGTACCCTGCAGTGCAGCCTCATTAACCGTTTTGTTTCTGTTCAGTCCGTTAAACGCATCAGCTGGAGCTGTGATTGAAACAATCGTAGCATCAGTAACTACAGTGTCTCCACTCTTAACAGTGAGTTTCTCTCCATCGTATGCCAGGGTCAGAGCTGTGTTTGCCGTGGCATTTGTCGGAACAGATTCAACTGTCTGAGTCTGACCAGCATATGCACCGGCACCTGTCACAACTGCCCATACTTTTGCGTTTGCATCACTGGAGGCCAGTGCGTATGTCTGAGATGTACCCAGTGCAACAGCTGTTACCGGATTGAGCGTAGTAGTTTCACTTGCAGTTCTGTACCAGGAAACTGTATAATCTGTGCCATATGTCAGGTCCTTGTCAGCTGTATTCTTAACTCCAGTTACCTCAAGAACATCACCGGTGATATTTGTGTTTCTTGTCGGAATCGCCAACGCAGAAGTGTTATTTCTTACTTCAGCACCGGCTTTAAGGAATTTACCTGTGTACTGAATTGTGGCAACCTTGCTTGCAAGTACAACACCTGCTGCAGTTTTTGTTACAGTGACCTGATAGTAATTATCTGCCGTCAGATCAGTGCTGAAATCTTTGCTAGTTGCGCTGGAAACTGCTGTGTAAGCCTTTCCGTCTGTGCTCTTCGCCCACTGGAACTCATAGCCGGTGAGTGTTGTATCCTCAACACCCTTCTTATCCTTTACTACAGCGTGGAGTCCCGTGTTGTCAGCCTTAATCGACAGTGTGGCATTCGCCGTGTCAGAAACTGCAACGGCAGCGGAATTAACAGCGTAACCGTTAACACCATTCTGCGGCGTAGCAACAACGATCAGATTGTATCCAGCATCTGCATCTGCTACTTTATATGTCTTGGATGTAGCACCAGCGATTGCCTTGTCAGCTGCTACAGCGCCACGGAACCACTGATATGTTACCGCATCGCTCAGATCAATATCCTGCGATACACCAGTGTTATCTACATATGTTCCTTTAGCTTCTGCAGTCAGAGTGTCACCAACGACAGCCGTTGTAGCAAGCTTGTTGTCAGAACCCTTAACTGTAACACCAGTGAGCTTGGAAGCCGCAACCTTTGCTGTGGCTTCGGAAGTAACTTCCTTGTCAAAGTTGCCTGTGCCGGTAACCTTAACAGAGATTGCCTTTCCTGTCTGGGCAGCTCCTACTGTGAAGGAAGCCTTCGTAGCGCCTTCGATTGGTGTGCCGTCTGCAAGCCACTGATACGTAACAGTTGCATCTTCCGGTGTAACATTTGCTCTCAGAACCTCACCGATCGTAACAACTTTATTCACGGCTACTTTGCTGTTATCTGCTGTTACTGCAACCGCTGTTACGTCTGTCTTCTTGACAACCTTCTTCGCCTTCTTAACGGTAATCGTAACCTTCTTCGTCTGCTTGCCGACCTTCGCAGTTAC
>NZ_FNBF01000052.1 GCF_900102225.1 Eubacterium pyruvativorans | reverse complement strand
CGCTTTTCGACGGCGTCCTGCGCTTTTCGACGGCGTCCCACGCTTTTCGACGGCGCCCCGCAGCACGCCGCCCCGCAGCACGCCGCCCCGCAGCACGCCGCCCCTCGCTTTCCGAATATTCCGCCCGCTCTCCTCTATTTCGGAGTATAATATGAAAAGATATATCACGCAACCGAAAGGAGAAAATTGTCATGCTTCATGAAGTAACTTTCCCGTCCTATAATGAGAGAGACACCGTCTATGGCTGGATCTATGTGCCGGCCGCCGAGCCGAAGGGAATCCTCCAGCTGATCCACGGATTCGGCGAGCATTCCCGCCGGTACCTTCATATGATTTCCCATTTTGTGGATGCCGGCTACATCGTCGCCGCCGATGACCATGTGGGTCATGGCAAGACCGCCATCGAGAACGACACCTGGGGCGACTGGGGAACGAAGGGTCCCCACACCATGATGGAGGACGAACACCACCTTCACGATCTGACGGTGAAGATGTATCCGAATCTGCCGTACTTCTTGTTCGGCCACAGTATGGGGTCCTTCATCACCCGGGACTACATCGGGAAATATGGCGAAGAACTGACCGGCGCTGTCATCTGCGGTACCACCGGCGAATGGCCGGACCTGGCGGAAGGCATTGCCGCCTGTCAGGATCTGGTGGACCGGGGACTGGGAGAAGAATCCGATCCGGATCTGCCGGGGAAACTCATGGGATGGATGTTCTCCCGCTGCACGGAGGGCGTCACACTGGGCAATGAATGGATCTGCGCCGACCCTGCCGTCCAGAAGGACCATGCCGCCGACCCGTTCGACGCCTTCACCCGGCCGACCTCGAACCGGGCCTTCCTGTACTTCTGTCAGATGATGGACTGCATCACCGGTCCGGAGTGGGCGGAGAAAGTCCCGGCGGCCCTGCCGATCTACAACATCGCCGGCGACCAGGATCCGGTGGGACAGTTCGGCACCGGCGTCATGCAGGTTGCAAACTGGCTGATCGACTCCGGCCACCATGTGGAAACCCGGCTCTATCCGGGCTACCGCCACGAAATCCACAACTACCGGGATCTGAAGGATGAGGTGGAGGAGGGTATCATCGACTTCATGAATCGTCAGCTGTAGCTGCAGTCCTGCGGCGATATCGGACAAAAAATCCCCGCGGCGGCCATCCGGCCGCCGCTTTTCGTTGGCGGTCCCCGCCGGTAATCGATTCCTGCTGCACAGTAACAACAAACAGAAAGGAAGGTATACCATGGGCGAACTGATTTTACTCAAGACCTGCACCGATCCGGGCCATTCCGGCAGACGAACGAGCCGGCAGAAAAACTTTGTCGCTATCCGCCCCCGGATCGGCATGACGCTGGATCCGGAGGGCCGCTGGAAACCCCGGCACCGGGCCTTCATCGCCCCGACCCGGTCGAAGGCAGAAGCCGCCTTCCGGGCGTGGCAGCAGCGGACCCGGGGATTCGATCCGGAGGAGCCGGTCGGGCTGCTGCTGGAAAATTATCTCTATGGTCTGATCAACTCCCGGGACCTGGCGTACAACACGAAAAGTGAATATCTGAACACCTACCGGATCCTGCTGCAGGGCACGGAATTCTCCCGGCGTCCGCTGAATGAGATCAACGCCCTGGACTACCAGCAGTTCATCGACCGCTCCTGCTGCCCGGACTACTATCTCCGGTTTCTCAATGCGCTGCTGGGGCGGTTCTGCCGTTTCCTGTCCCTGGGGGGCGACATTCCCGACATCACCCGGGGCATCCGGCTGCCGGCGCGAAAGCGGTCTGTCTCCAACATCGTCATCTGGACGCCGGAGGAACTGATGAAAATCACCGGCGGCCTGGATCAGGTTCCCCACATCCGTTTCATGATCATCCTCATGATGAACACCGGCCTCAGAATCAGCGAACTTCTGGGCCTCCAGTACGGGGACATCCAGGGCCACACCCTCCACGTGGAGCGGCAGCTGATCAAACAGGAGGACCTGGCCGGCGGCGGAAAAACCAGCTATGTCCTCCTCCCTCCGAAATCCCTGGACAGCCGGCGTTCCATCCCCCTCTCCGACCCCGTCCTGGCCGCCCTGCGGGAGCACCGGATATGGCGGTCCTGGCGGGACCACCGGGAGAGCTGCGAAGGCCCGGAGGACATGATCTTCCTGACCCGTTACGGCAATCCGTATGACAAAAGATCCCTGCAAGGCACGTTCAACCGCTACTACCGGAAGATCGGCGTCCCCTGCCGGGGATTTCATACCTACCGCCACACCTTTGCTACGGAGCTGGTGGAGGCGGGTGCCCCGATCGAGGTGGTCTCCAAACTCCTGGGCCACAGCAACATCAATGTGACGGCGAAGTACTACGTCAGCATCAGCGAACAGACGAAGGCCCAGGCGATCCACAACTTAGCCGCCCTTCACCAGGCCCGGGAGGCCTTCCGGATCTACTGACCTCTTCCCTTCCGGCGGCGCCCCCCTCCGGGCCAGCAGGGCCCCGCCGGCAACAAAATTCCCGGACATTCCATCCCCGTCCGCCGCCGGCAAAAACCCTGAGATATAGTTATCGTCATAAGGTTATTTTCTCGTTGCAGAAATTTTCATTTCTGACCGGGAAAACCACCGTGATGAAGAGGTTGTCGAGTGAATTTAGGAGGAGAATGACAATGGTTAAGTCATCGAAGAAGGCTCT
>NZ_FNBF01000056.1 GCF_900102225.1 Eubacterium pyruvativorans | reverse complement strand
ATGGTGATTTTGGTCGATTTTCATTATACCTAAAGGTCGAGCACCTGGCTCTTTTTAATTTTTCAATTTACACCATTATACGGACGCCGCCCTTTCAAGCCCTGAGTTGGGCGATTTTTCGGCGTTTTCCGTCATTTTCGCTTTCTTAATTTAATGTACGAAAGTACACCGAAATGGAAACGCAGTGCGCAGCACTGCGTACCTCTCCCTCACAATCCTGCAGTGCCCAGCACTGCGCACCTCTTCTCACAATCCCGCAGTGCAATAGCACTGCGCACCTCTTCTCACAATCCCGCAGTGCCCAGCACTGCACACCTCTCTACTCTATATTTTTCGCACGATAGTTCTGTGAACTACTCTATTATTTCATAGAGTGACGGCGCATCTTCTTTCCGGACAGTCTCCGGAGTCTTTAATACACGTACCGTCATGCTTCCTGTTCCGAAGGCCACATGGATCTCGTCTCCAGCCGAAACTTCCGTTCCCGGCTTGGCGAGTTTTCCGTTCACTGTAACCCGTTCCTGTTCACAGGCTTCCTTGGCCACAGTCCGGCGCTTGATAATTCTTGCGTTTTTCAGGTATTTGTCAATTCTCATTTTTCCACCCTCTTCTTATGAATTGCAAAAAAACAGAGGGAATCCACTGGACTCCCCCGAAGTTTCTCTATTCAGTTCAGCAGATTACTTGTTTACAGCATCCTTCAGAGCCTTTCCGGCCTTGAAAACCGGTGCCTTGGAAGCCGGAATGTCGATAATTTCATCAGGCTTTCTCGGGTTTCTGCCCTGTCTGGACTTTCTTTCTCTCGTTTCAAACGTGCCGAATCCGATCAGCTGTACCTTCTCACCTTCAACAAGGGAGTCCTCAACCGCAGTCAGGAACGCATTGATTGCTGTTTCAGCATCTTTCTTCGTAAAACCAGTCTTCTCTGCAACTGCAGCAACAAGTTCTGCCTTATTCATAATAGAATCCTCCTTAGTAATGATCGAATCTATATAGAAACGGAATGAAAAAACCGCAGAATGCGGTTCCAACTTCCAATCTCTAAATCCGTTGCTTGAACAACCCCTCAGTTAGTTATTTTCCCATCATTCGAAGGCTTTGTCAATACTTTTCGCCACAAACTGTGGCGTTCAGCCGTTTTCGGACGATTGCCGACGGTCAATGACATGCGGTCCGACCGCCGGCTCCATTACGAGCGCTTACTCTTTTCCGAGCGCCGGCT
>NZ_FNBF01000058.1 GCF_900102225.1 Eubacterium pyruvativorans | reverse complement strand
CGATGAAGCGTTCCGGACACTGCTCACCAACAGTCTCAACAGCATCCTGAAGGCGGAGTCTCAGGAACAGCTTCGGGCTGCGCCGTATGAGCGTTCTGACGAACGCACAGACAGTCGCAACGGCATCCGCAGCCGGACCCTGAAGACCCGGATCGGCACCATCACATTGGAAGTTCCGCGGCATCGCAACCAGCCGTTCAAAACGCTGGTATTCGACAACTATTCCCGCAGTGAAGCCGCTCTGATCGCTTCCATGGCGGAAATGGTGGTTAACGGAGTCTCCACACGAAAGGTCTCCAATGTGATCGAAACGCTCTGCGGCACTTCCGTTTCCAAATCTCAGGTCTCCGAGGTCTGCCAGGATCTGGATCAGGAAGTAGAAGCGTTCCGCAATCGGCCGATCGAAGGAATTTACCCGTTTCTGACCGTTGACGCGACATATTTCAAGGTCCGGGAAAACAATCGGATCATTTCGAAGGCCCTGATGATCGCTTACGGAACGAATGAATGCGGAATGCGTGAAATCCTTGGGTTTTCAGCCTATCCGAAGGAATCCAGCGAGACCTGGACGGACTTCCTGATGAGCCTTAGGAACCGTGGTCTCGACGGGCTGATGATGATCACATCAGACGCCCATGAGGGACTGATCCATGCGCTGCATCGAGTCTTTCCAGACGTTCCGTGGCAGCGGTGCCAGTTCCATTTCTCGCGGAACATCTCGGACAAAGCGCCAAAGAAGTTTCAATCGGGGCTTCGCGCGGAACTTCAGGAGATGTTCAGCTGCAGCGATATGAAGGAGGCTCGGAAGAAGCGGGATGAGATCCTCGACGAATACCGGGACATCGCAGAATCCGCCATGGCTTGTCTGGAAGAAGGCTTTGAAAGCTCTATGACCGTCATGAACCTGCCGAAATCCCTGCGTATCTATTTCCGGACATCGAATCATATCGAACGGCTGAACAAGGAACTGAAACGCCGATCCCAGGTGATTGGAATTTTCCCGAATACGGGTTCTCTGATCCGCCTGATGGGTGCGGTACTGATCGAGCAGAACAGCATCAGGCAGTCCCGAAAATCGATCTTCAGCCAGAAGTACTACCGGAAGATGCAGGAGGCGGGC